>CAYFJO010000115.1:0-26932 GCA_964343305.1 uncultured Pirellulaceae bacterium
GCTCGCTGTGCTCGACCCCAGCCACCCAACGCACGGATGACCAAACTGTTTCGAGTGAGCTTGCTGTGCGTCTTCTTCATTGGGTTGGCTGGTAGCGTCACCGCCGAAGAAGGCGGTCCCGAACTCAAGTTCCCCGTGCCGGAGTTCACGGATCACCCGATTCCGACCGCGATTGTCCCCGACGTCGACGGCGAGGTAGCGGCTTTCTGGGACATTGCGATTCTCCTGGTGGCTCTGTCGCTGGCGTCGTATTTCACCTTGGTGACTCGCTCGCGGCGCAACCTGCTGTTGTTGACGATTGCTTCGTTGATCTGGTTTGGCTTCTGGCGGCAAGGGTGCGTTTGTCCGATCGGGGCCACACAGAATATTGCGTTGGCGATTTTCGATCCTACTTACGTCGTACCGGTAACCGTGGTGGCCTTCTTTATCCTGCCCTTGGTATACACACTCTTTTTTGGCCGCACGTTTTGCGCATCGGTTTGCCCGCTGGGCGCGATGCAGGAATTGATCGCGGTGCGCACGGTAGCAGTGCCGAGGTGGCTGGATCATTCGTTGGGACTGGTGGCTTACATCTACCTGGGCGCCGCGGTCATTTTTGCCGCGACACGCATGGGTTTTATTATTTGCCGCTATGATCCGTTCATCCCATTTTTCCGACTGGGCGGAAACACGGACATGCTGATCTTCGGCAGCTCGATTCTGGTGATCGGACTGTTCGTCGGCCGTCCATATTGCCGCTATCTCTGCCCTTATGGTGCGGTGTTACGAGTGCTGTCCTGTTTTTCCAAGTGGCGTCTGAGCATTCCGCCCGACACATGCATCAACTGCCAACTCTGTGAAGACGTGTGCCCCTACGGAGCGATACATCCACCGACCGTGATGCAAGCGACCGGCAATCGACGGCAGGGCAAACGTCAACTCGGCATGGCGTTGCTGGCCGCACCGTTGGTCGTCTCGTTTTTCGCCTGGCTGGGAACGATGATCGCCGTGCCGCTGGCGCAATGGCATCCTGAGTCGCGCTTGGCCGAACAGGTTCGGCTTGAAGAAATGGGCGTTGCCGAAGGCACGACCGACGCCAGCGACGCGTTCCGAGGCACCGGCCGCTCTACCGACGACCTCTATCAGTCGGCCATCCAGCGGCGCAGTCAATTCGTCAACCTCGGCGGTTTGCTGGGCGCATGGACGGGAATCGTCATCGGCATCAAACTAATTCATTTGTCCTTGCGCCGCCGCCGCGACGATTACCAAGCGGATCGGGCAGGATGCGTCTCGTGCGGGCGTTGTTATTGGTACTGTCCTGTGGAAAAGGTGAGACTCGGTTTGATCGCGGACGTTTCCGAGGTGATCCCTGGCGCCGAACCGCCGCCGAGTTCTCCACTGGATCAGCTTTCCGGTGTGGGGGACAATTCCGAATGAAAGCCATTTTTGATTACCAGTCGATCCGGCTGACGGCAGTCGTGTCTGCGGTCTTCTCAGCGGTCGTGTGTGTGCTGCTGCTGGTCGACGCGGCTTTTCGGCTCACCAAAGTACCGCTCGACGCGCCGCAGTTCGTCGCCCTCAGGGAACAATTTGTTGAAGAGCCGAATAATGACGCACTTCGGCAAGAAATCCAGGACCTCGATCTGGCACTCAGGCAAGAGTATTTCCGCGAGCAGCAGTTCACCGAGATGGGTTCCTATCTTCTGTTGGGCGGGATTGCCTTGACGCTGATCATGGGCAAGTGGGCGGCCACGATTCACAGAAAGCTCCCTGCACCCAAGACCAAGGAATCCGGGCCGGACTCCGACGAACAATTGAGTCGCACGGGCCTGTGGGCGGTTGCCGTGCTCATCGTGGCTCTGTTTGGGACGATCTGGGCGATGAAAGCAAGCTCACCAAGTGCGCTGCCCGCCACGCTTAAAGAACTGGCGGTGTTGCGAGAACAAGCCAACGAAGACAACAAATCGGGAGCCGTTGCCGACAACGAGGTCGTGAAGTCCGTGCCTGCCATCGGTGAGTTGCCAACGCCGGAAGAGCTAAGTCAAAGCTGGCCGAGCTTTCGTGGACCGGATGGATCGGGCGTTTCAACGTATGCCAATGTGCCGACCGCGTGGGACGTCGCAACGGGCGAAGGGATCGCGTGGAAGACTCCCATCCCACTGCCGGGCGTTAATTCGCCAATCGTCTGGAAGGATCGCGTTTTTCTCAGCGGCGCGACGGAAGACCGGCGCGAGGTGTATTGCATTGATGCGGCTACTGGAAAAATCCTTTGGCAAAAGGACGTCGCTAGTGATGCGCCAGCAGGTAGCGAACCGCTCAAGGTCAACCAGGATACCGGATACGCGGCACCCACGATGGCTACCGATGGTCGGGTCGTGTATGCCATGTTCGCCACAGGCGGCTTGGTGGCCTTCGATTTTGCGGGCAACGAATTGTGGAGCCATTCACTGGGCGTGCCCAAGAACACGTACGGTCACGCCGCGTCGCTCGTGACGTACAAAGGTGCGGTGATAGTCCAGTTTGACCAGGGCACTGCCAAAGACGACCTCTCAAAACTGCTGGCCATCGACGGCGTCACGGGCGAGACCGTTTGGGAAGTGAACCGGCCGATGCCATCCTCTTGGTCATCTCCCATCGTCGTGGAACATGACGGTCAGCCGCAGATCATTACGTGCGGAGATCCCTGGGTGATCGCCAACTCGCCGCAAGATGGAGAAGAAATTTGGCGAGCGAACTGCTTTGAGCGTGCCGAAGTCGGTCCGTCGCCGGTCTACGTCGACGGGACCGTTTTTGTGGCAAACGACACGGCAGCTTTGTCGGCGATTCGCGCGGACGGCAACGGCGACGTCACCGACACACACGTGCTGTGGAGTTCCGATTTCAACATGCCGGACACCTGCAGCCCGCTGGTCACCGACGAGTTTGTGCTGTTGATGTCCTTCGGCCTGTTAACCTGTTACGACAAAAAAGAAGGCGGCGACCCATTGTGGGAAGAGGATCTGGCGGCCGATTTCACTTCCTCACCGGGTTTAGTTGGCGATCAGGTGTATTTTTTTGGCAAGGAAGGAATGGTGTTGATCGTCGAGCCCACGCGCGACGAATGTAAACGAATCGCCGAGGCCGATCTGGGCGAAGAGTGTGTGACCAGCCCAGCCTTTCAAGAGGGACGGATTTACATACGAGGAAGTGAACACTTGTTTTGCATTGGAAGTAAATCCGAATGATCACAACAACGACAAACAAAATCGACCTCACGCCCATCAACCGCATCGTTGACGACATCGGCGGCGCGCCCGATTCTGTGATTCCAATTTTGCAGGCGGTGCAAGACGAGTATCGCTACTTGCCCCAAGAGGCGTTAGAGCGGGTTTGCGAACTGACCGACATCACCCCCGCCTCGATCATGGGCGTTTCGACGTTCTACGACCATTTCCGCCACCAACCGGTCGGACGCCACATGATCAGCGTCTGCACGGGGACTGCCTGCCACGTCAAGGGCGCGGGCCTGGTCGACGACGCCATCCGGCAGCGTCTTGAATTGGCTCCGCGCGAAGACACTGATGTCGATGGTGAATTCACTGTGCAAAAGGTCGCCTGCCTGGGATGTTGTACGCTCGGCCCCGTGGTTCAAATTGACGAAGCGACGTTTGGACACGTCACGGCCCAGACAGCCCCACGCGTGTTGAAGGAATTCGACCAGGCCGAGTTTGTCAGCAAACCGGCCGTCCACCGGCCTATTGGGCAGCCGTGCGGCAACGGCACTACGGAAGTCCGCATTGGCTTGGGTTCGTGTTGTCTGGCTTTGGGAAGTGACAAAGTCCACGACGCTCTGTGCGACGTGCTGGATGCAACCGGTGGGGCCGGTTATGTGAAGCAGGTTGGTTGCACCGGCATCTGTCACAAAACGCCACTGGTCGAGTTGGTCGCGCCGGACGGGACTTCCCAAATCTATACCAACGTCGAGCCCGAGATGGCTCGCCACATTGTGCTGAAACACTTCCGGCCCAGCGGGATCGTGCGGCCCGTCCGCTACGCCTTCTCGCGACTACTCGATTGGTTCCATTCTGACGAAGAGAAAGACGTTCTGGAAAAACACTGCGACGCCCGCGACGGTCCGATGTGTTCGTTCATCGGTCCGCAAAAGCACTTGACCATGGACCTGTTGGACGTAGTCGATCCGCTGGACCTCGACGAGTACGTTCGTCACGACGGTTTCGTCGCCTTGAAGAAGTGCCTTGCGGAACTTGAGCCCGAACAGATTCTTGACGAAGTCGAAATCAGCGGTTTGCGCGGCCGCGGCGGGGCCGGTTTCCCGACGCATCGAAAATGGCGGGCCGTGCGCGCCCAGGACAACGAGACGAAGTACGTCATCTGTAACGGCGACGAGGGCGACCCCGGCGCGTTCATGGATCGAATGTTGCTCGAGTCGATCCCGTACCGTGTGATCGAGGGCATGGCGATCGCCGCTTATGCGCTCGGCTCGCACGAGGCCATCTTTTACATCCGTGCCGAATATCCGCTGGCGGTGAAGCGGGTCCGACAGGCGATTGAGATTTGCGAGCAGCGCGGCATCCTGGGCGACCGCGTCATGGGCAACGATTTTAGTTTGAAAATGGATGTCCGCGAGGGGGCCGGCGCATTCATCTGTGGCGAAGAGACGGCGCTGATTCACTCGGTCGAAGGACACCGAGGGAACCCACGGCTGCGTCCGCCTTTCCCAGCAGAAAGCGGCCTGTGGGAAAAACCGACGCTGATCAACAACGTGGAGACGTTTTCCACGATCCCCTGGATTCTCCAGCACGGCGGCGCGGAACTCGCCAAGCTGGGCACCGAGACAAGTAAAGGCACCAAGGTGTTCGCCCTGGCCGGCAAGATCCGCAACGGCGGTCTGATCGAAGTGCCGATGGGAGTCACGATCCGACAGATCGTCGAGGAAATCGGCGGCGGCGTGGTCCCTGGACGCACTTTCAAAGCCGTGCAGATCGGCGGTCCTTCAGGCGGATGCGTGCCGGCCGAGCTGGCCGATACGCAGATCGATTATGAGTCGCTGGCTTCCGTTGGCGCGATCATGGGCAGCGGCGGACTCGTGGTGCTGGATGACAAGGACTGCATGGTCGATATCGCCCACTATTTCCTCAGATTCACACAGGACCAGTCTTGCGGCAAATGTACGTTCTGCCGAATCGGCACGAAGCGAATGCTCGACATTTTGGATCGGCTCTGCATCGGCAAAGGGAAAAAGGGCGACCTCGAACAACTCGAAGAGTTGTCCAAGATGGTCGGTGCCGGGAGCATCTGCGGGCTTGGCAAGACTGCGCCGAACCCAGTGCTTTCCACGCTGAAGTCTTTCCGCGAAGAGTACGAAGCACACATCAAGGGATATTGTCCGGCCGGCAAGTGCCTCGACCTGATCGACTATTGCATCAACGACAAGTGCATCGGCTGCACGCTCTGTTCGCAGAACTGCCCAGTGGACGCCATTCCGATGACGCCCTACAAGATGCACACGATTGATTTGGATCTCTGCACGCGATGTGACACGTGTTACCAGGTTTGTCCCGAGGACGCCGTCTACATCGCGTCGGAACAGAAAGAAGGAAATTCGAAACCCAAAGCACGAAACCCGAAACAAATCCAAAGCACAAAATGAGAATATTCAAAACAGTTTCGGTCATTCTGTATTCGTATTTCGAATTTGTTTCGGATTTCGCATTTCGAGTTTCGGAATTCCCTCAGCGAGGTTGACGTGGTCAAGATAAAGATCGATAACCGCGAAACGGATGTCCCTCCCGGATCGAACGTCATCGATGCGGCCGAACAACTGGGAATCGAGATTCCCACTCTCTGCTATCTCAAAGGTTATGAGCCATCCACATCGTGCCAGGTGTGTACCGTCAAGGACAGCCGTAGCGGACGGCTCATTCCCGCCTGCGGGACCAAAGTGGCCGAGGGCATGGAGATTGACTGCGAGACGGACGAAATCTCCAACGTTCGTCGCACGGCGCTGGAGTTGTTGTTGAGCGAACATGTTGGCGACTGCCGCGCCCCGTGTGACTTCGCCTGTCCGGCGCGCATGGACATCCCGTTGATGCTACAACAGATCAGCGACGAGGAACTGCAAAACGCCATCACGACGGTGAAAGAAGACATTGCGCTGCCGGCCGTGCTCGGTCGTGTTTGTCCCAAACCGTGCGAAAAAGGCTGTCGACGCAAAGGCGCCGACAATCCGGTTGCGATTTGCGACCTGAAGCGCTACGTCGCCGACGTGGACTTGGCGACGGACGATCCCTACCTGCCACAATGCAAGCCGGATAGCGGCAAGTGCGTGGCCATTGTTGGCTCGGGTCCTTCAGGTTTGGCCGGCGCGTACTACCTGCGCCGAGCCGGACACGCCTGCACGTTCATCGAAAAGAACGAGCAGCTCGGCGGGCGTCTCCGCACCGAGGAGAGTGAAGAGGACCTCCCGCGCGACGTGTTGGATGCGGAAATCAACCAGATCGTTCGGCTAGGTGTTGATTTGCAAATGCAAACCGCCGTGACGAGTAAGGAGCAGTTGGATTCGCTCTGCGAGCAGTTCGACGCGGTGCTTTTGGCCATCGGCAAGACGACACCGGAGACGGTCGAACAACTTGGCTTGAGAGCCGCCAAAAAAGGGATCGACGTCGACAAGGAAACGTACTCGACCAACCGGCGCGGCGTATTCGCCGTCGGCAATTCACTGCGCGGGAAAGGCATGGTGGTGCGCAGCGCGGCGGACGGAAAAGAAGCCGCGTACATCATCGACCAATTCCTCGCCGGCAAGAAGGAGCTAAGCCTGGGCTACGAGTTCTCGTCGCGCATCGGCCGCGTCGAATCGGGCGAGATCGACGAATTCCTGGCTGGCTCCATCACGGCCGAACGGGCGGTCCCCGATTTCGGTGCGAACTACGATCAACACGACGCAGGCGAACAATCAGACCGTTGCTTTGATTGCACGTGTGCCAGCCACGGCAACTGCAAGCTCGAATACTGGTCAGAGTTCTACGGAGCGAACGCGAACCGCTATCCGCGCGAGCGGCGCGCGTACGAAGTGATCGGACGCGAGTCGTCAGTCTTTTTCGAGCCGGGGAAATGCATCAAATGCGAGTTATGCATCAAGATCGCCGAAAAGGCCAGCGAGCCGTTGGGGCTGACATTTGTCGGCCGCGGCTTCGATGTGTTGGTGAGCGTACCTTTCGACGGGGAGATGGATGACGGGTTGTCGAGAGTGGCCGCGGACTGCGTTGCCGCGTGCCCCACCGCCGCGCTATCGTTCGCGGAAAAACGCCGACCCCCAGTTCTCGTGCAACTCGACATCCCGATTGGCGCGGGCGAAACAGTCCAGGTATCAGATTCTTCTTGAGTGTGGAGTGAGCATCATGGCAAAACCAGAACAGCACATTTTCGTCTGCATGAATACCAGACCACCAGGACATCCAAAGGGTTCGTGTGGAACATCTGGAGCTAACGATGTCCTGCGTTGTTTCCAGGAAGAACTCGAAAACAGAAACCTCTTCGGAAAAGTCTTGCTCAGCGGGTCAACATGTCTGGGTCCTTGCAGTTGGGGACCGACCGTCGTCATCTATCCGGAAGGCACCTGGTACGGTCGGCTCAAATCAGACGATGTTCCCGAAATCATCGAGAAGCACATTGTCAATGGCGAACCGGTGGAGCGCCTGTTAATGCCGGAAGAAGCCTGGGTTTCAAGTTCCTGATCGCTGCTGACCGCACAGGTTGCCGGTCAATTCAACGACGCGGCAAACGATGCGAACTCGCTACCCGGATCAGAACCGCGATACTTGAACTGTCCCACGACGTTGGCACCTTTGCTCTCCAAGCTTTGCGCCATCCGGGGCAACAGTTTTCCCGTGGCCAATTTGTAGGTGCAAAAAACCAGCGCGCTCTTGCCCGTCAGGTCTCCCAACCGATCGATGAACCGCATCGACTCCTTGGTAGCGTGCTGAAAGATGATAAAGAGGCCTTGCGTCCAACTGCCCACGCAGATGAGATCTGCCTGCGACACATCAGCCGGGTCGGCTTCCGCGACTGGTTGTACGTGGCACTCGTGTCCTTGGTCCTCTAACGCTTTGCTCATGGCTTTCGCGGCGCCGGCGGTGGTGCCAGTACGACTGTCGTACACGATCGCGATTTTCATTGGATCTTCTCCCTCATATCAATCGCATTTGTTTCAGTTTTCGGACTCTTGGGATTGCGGATTCGGCACCACTTGGCCGTCCGCCGTAAAGCGCAGCTTCGCCCGCTTGTTGCTCGGCCACGAATTCCAAACCGAGGCGGCCAGCAGCAGCGCGATTCCGCCATAGACGACCGAGTCCCAGCCAATGACGAACTTGCCACACAACAACACCGCTGCCGCAAACAAACCCGCCCAGAAAGGAGCGTAGCCTTGCCGCCGTTTGGCACCAACCGCCAGCCCGCCAACGGCCAAAGTCAAACAGGACGCGGTGAGCGGAAACAAGTAAACGGTGTTCATCAGAAAGGCCAGCCCCGCTGAACCGAGCAACCCCGCATAGGCAGGCATCTGGCAAGGACACGCGAGCCTGGGCAGCAACGCCAACAAGACCGCGGGCAATACGGTCAACCACCTGCGCCGCCTGTGTGCTGGTCTCTGCATTTTCATCCGATCTCCTCGGCATCACGCCCAACAACTCGTCGCGCGGGCAGCCGAACACAACCATTCTAGCAAAAACCACGTGGACTTGTGCACCAGACGCGTTATGCCGTCACGCGAGCAAAGTGTCGTCGCAATGATTACCCGCGATGAGGTAATGATGGCAGTATCCATTGGGTGCAAAGCGATTCCTCGGTAAGCCCAAAGGTCCGTAGTCGTGGCTGCGACGAGGGTTAGCAAGTGCACGGGGCGTTGCGACGCTATCGGGAACGGCGGTTGCACCAGCAATGACAGCACCCCTGCACAAACTTCACTCCTTCCTCAAGACGAAAGGGCAAGATCATGACTACACGAAGCACAAGAATTGCGTTAGCAGCAGCGGTCGTTTTCGTTGGCGCGGCACTGCTCTGGGATTCACCAGCGTACGCTCAACACTGTGGAAACGGTTACGGGAGCCACTATGGTGGTAACTACGGCGGTCACGGATACCACCGCAGCCACTCAGTCTGGCACGGCCCATCGGTACACTACGACCGTGTCTACCATCCAACGTCCCGGCATTGGACGCCCTATCGCGGCTGGCACACCCACGGCCATTACGACTACGTGCCGCATTATGTGCCAGGCCACTTCGACCGCTGGCACAACGGCCACATTGATTTGAACCCCAGATATCACTGGTGATGGGATTCCGTGTTGGACGATTTGCGGCGAGACCCTTGCTACTGGCCAACACGCCCGTAGCGGCCCACGGCAAACGGCTTTGATCCCACTGGTAAGGCTCCCACGTCCGGGCGAGATTCGCCGTCGGGGCGAAGTGGATCGTTCAGTTCTCCAGGCAACATGATTCCCCGACGGATTGCGGGGCTGGTTTGCTGGAGTCGGTAGTCGTTTTCTATCTTGGGGTCACGAACGTATTTCAAGAACTTCGGATCACCGACGATCGAATTTGCCGCCCATCCAGTTTGATCGCCACTCTTGTTTTCCTGTGACGCAAGGCACTCGCGAGCCTTTTCGAGATACCGTTCGGGAAGCTTCACATCGGGATCGGCGCACCAGTGAAGATTGCCGTCACACTTGATATCCGGCACTGGCGTTTGGTTGTAGGGCGGCAGCCCGCCATAGCGATCCAGGTAAACGAAAACATTGTTCAGCGAGCGTCGCTTCGTTCGTTGCGATGTGCTGGTCAGTGTTCGCATGGCGAAACCGCCGGCGTACGCGGGACTGATGAACGTGTTCTGGTAGAAATACAGCGATTCGACACCCATTCGCTCGCGGCCGTGCATCAGAAAGATGTGATATGAGTCGATCTTGCCCTGCGGATTCTCGGCAGTCGGCCGCCCCGCGTTCACACCGCGGCGCAGATCCGCGATGTTGCGGCAAATGTAAATGTTCCCGTCCGGCCCGCCGCGTGAATGAGTGCCGAAAGCCATCAGCGATCGGGTAATCAGATTCTGATAGATGTGGATTTCGTCGTTGAACTGCGGCACTGGACTGCTCAGATAGATCGCGTCATCTTGGAAATTGTCAACCCAGTTGTGATGGAAGCGAATGTTGTGACCGCTCAGGTAAACGCCATCGTGCCCGTCGGTGAATTCACAGTTGGCGATTTCCCAATCGTGGTTGTGCGGGTAATAGAAAACTTCGAATTCGTAACTACCCTCGGTCACCAACACGGCGTGTGTTGGCAAGCGTGCAACGTTGCGAGTCGTCGTACCGGGCTCTTTCACGAACGGGTCGTAATATCGGGGCGTGTAAGTATAGAGCCCGTTCTCGGAGCGAAATGCCCAGGGCGGTATCATGCCGTACAGCGCCGAGTTGACCATTCGCAACGGCCCCGTCGAACGCGCCCTCAGCCCATACGTTCCGCAAAACACGGTGACGTTGTCCAGTTCGATATCGACACCGAACTGCATCACCACCGAATTGAACCCGCCGCCGCGAATCGTCAGATCCTGAAACCGAACGTGCATCGCCTGATCGACAAACAACGGCACCGATCCAAACGGCGCGATCACCAGTGGTAGCCGCCGCGGATCCGTTTCGCCGCGGTAGTTTGCCACTTGTGGATTATCGATGTGCGTGTGGGCCAGCCGCAAATGAATCCGCCCCGACTGTTTGTCGTACCATAGGCCAGGTCCGCAATACACTGGCTTGATCACTTTGGTTTCCGGATCCCGGTCCCAAAACTCGTTGGTGGCTCGCAAGTCGTCGACGTGCCAGTAAGTTTGCAGTCCCACGTTTGAATCACCGAACAGCCCCACGACATCACGAATGTTTTTGTAGCTGCGGGCCGAAACGAATTCGCCTTCCGCTTTGTCGTCCGAAGGCTGCCACACTTTCGCTGGATCGGTTTGGAATTCCGGAATACCACCGTCGACCACAACTCGCTCCTCGGGAAACGCCCGAATTGTGATCGGTCGCTCAGACGTCCCCGCCACTGCGCAATAGACATTTTCGAAATAAGTCCCTGCGCGCAGATAAAGCGTATCGCCAGGACTAAGTTGCCGAAGAGAATGGTTGACGGTCTTCCAAGGCTGATCTTGCGAACCCGAATTGGAGTCACGGCCATTTTCGGCGTCAACAAAATAAGCTGGGCCCTTGCCCATCGCACGTTTTGGAAGCGGCGGAGACTGTCGCAACGGCTGGTGGGACGAGAATACAGTCGGATCGATCTGAGCAAACAGCGGTTGAGCAGGTGAGATCGTACTGGCGACAATCAAGATTAAAGTCTTCCACATGGACATGAGCTTCTCTTTCCATCAAAACGTGTTCGAACTTGCAGTTTACGGGCGGGTCAGACTGCCGCAGGAATTCGCTCGACACGAACCGCGCAGAACTTGAATCCTGGAATCTTACCATAGGGGTCGAGCGCGTCCGTTGTCAGGACATTGGCGGCGGCCTCGCGGAAGTGAAAAGGGATGAAAATGCAGCCCACTTCGACGGAGTCGTCTGAGCGGACTCTTAGTTGAATCGTCCCGCGACGGCTGCTGACAGCGATGGGTTCTTCGTGCTGGATGCCGAGCTGGGCAAGGTCCGTTGGGTTCATCGCGGCGAAGGCTTCAGGCTCGATCGAACTCAATGCCAGACTTCTGCGCGTCATGTTGCCGGTGTGCCAGTGTTCCAGTACACGACCTGTACTGAGCACGAGCGGGTATTCGTCGTCGGGGAGTTCTTCCGCGGGAGAATAGTGACATGGCACGAAACGGCCCCGACCGGACTTCGTTGGAAAACCGTCGCCGAAGAGGATCTGAATTCCGTCCTCGGATTCGGGATTCGGACAGGGCCACAGCTTGCCGGTCGATCCAAGGTTGTCGTGGGTCAAGCCGGCGTAGTTTTTGGTCAACGATGTGAACTCGTCGAAGACCGCGGCAGTCGAATCGTACTTCATCGGCAAACCGACGCGCTTCGCGATCTCGCAGATAATCTCCCAATCCTGCCGCGCCTCGCCTGGTGACCGAAGCACCGGATGACCGACTTGGACGCGGCGATCTGTGTTCGTATAAGTGCCCGTCTTTTCGAAATAGCTGCTTGCCGGCAAGATGACGTCCGCGAACTCGGCCGTTTCCGTCAGAAAAATGTCTTGAACGACCAGGAAGTCGAGTGCCGACAAAGCTTGGCGAACCTTGTTGCTGTCGGGGTCCGAGATGAACGGATTCTCACCGAGGATGTACATCCCGCAAATTTCCTTTTGCAACGCACCTTTCACGATCTCGACGACGGTGAGGCCGGGCTTTGGATCGAGCTGGCAATCCCATGCCGCTTCAAACTTCTGTTGATTCGCGGGATCAGCGACCGATTGATAATCGGGATAGACCATCGGAATCAGTCCCGCGTCGCTTGCGCCTTGCACGTTGTTCTGGCCACGCAGCGGATGCAGACCGCCTCCCGGTTTACCAACGTTGCCGGTCAACAAACACAGCGAAATCAAACAGCGGGCGTTGTCGGTTCCGTGCGTGTGTTGTGCGATGCCCATCCCCCAAAAAATGAGCATGCTGCCACCACCACCCGGCGGCGTTGCCTCGCCAATTGTCTTGGCGATGGCGCGGATCTCTTCGGCTGGAACACCACAAATCGTGGAAACCTGCTCCGGTGAATAGTCGGCCAGCAGGAGTTCACGCAGCTTGTCAAAGTCCTCGGTATGTCGCTCGATGTAGCTCTCGTCGATCAGGCCTTCCGAGATCAACGCCTGCATGACGCCGTTAAAAAAGGCGACGTCGCTGCCCGGTCGAATTTGCGCGAAGTGGGTGGCAAAGTCAGCGAGCTGGTGGCGCCGCACGTCCACCATCACCAACTTCGTGCCATTGCGAACGGCCTCTTTCATGAACGTCGCTGCGACAGGATGATTGGCCGTTGTGTTGGTGCCTGTGAGCAACACGACGTCGGATCGTGCTACGTCCGCAAAGACATTTGTCACAGCTCCTGAACCGATCGTTTCCATCAGCGCGGCAACGGACGATGCGTGACAAAGCCGCGTGCAGTGATCGACGTTGTTTGTGCCGAAGCCAGCGCGAACGAGCTTTTGGAACAGATACGCTTCTTCATTCGAGCACTTGGCCGACCCGAAACCGGCCAATGCCGAGCTTCCCGACTGTTCTTTGATTCCCCGCAGCCGCTCACCGACAAGATCGAGCGCTTCGTCCCAAGTCGCTTCGCGAAACGCCGGCATGACTTCCGTGTAATCGACAAGCCCGCCCGCTCGGCGGCTGACCGACTGCTTCACTTCGCTTGACAGCGGTCCCTTGGGATAGGCGTCCGCGCGGCGAATCAATGGTTTCGTCAATCGCTGCGCGTGCATCGGGTAGTCCCAGCCATAACGTCCTTTCACACACAGCCGCGAATCATTGACCTGGCTTTCGCGTCCCTCGGCCATCACGATCTGATTGTCCTTGGTGTAGAACGTCGCAGCGCAGCCCACGCCGCAATAGGGACAAACACTGTCGATTGCCGTCAACTCGTCGCGTGGCAACACCGGCAGGGTCAGTTGCTTTTGCGTCAGTGCGCCGGTTGAGCACGAACTGACACACTCGCCACACGACACACAAGTGCTGTCACCCATCGGGTTGTTTAGATCAAACGCGATCTGTGCGGTGAACCCTTTGCCGCTGCGGCCGATCACATCGTTCGATTGAATATCGTCGCAAGCTCGAATGCAGCGGTCACAGAGAATGCAGGCTTGATGATCGACCGCGATCACCGGCGAACTGCAATCTTGCGGATTTCGGATTTCGGATTTCGGATTTCGGAATTCAGATTGCACGCCATATGTTCGGGCGAGTTCTTCGAGTTCACAGTCACCGCTAGTTTGTTCGCGCTCACAGGGCGTTGGGTGTTCGCTAAGCAACAACTGCGTCAACATGCGGCGATGTTGCGTGACGTTTTCCGAGTTGGTCTCGACCGACATTCCCTGTGCACACTCGCGCACGCATGAAGCCGCCAGCACGCGCTCGCCGATATCCACGACACACATTCGGCAGACACCCACCGGCTCCATCCGCTCCGAGTGACAAAGCACGGGAATCTCGATGCCGGCCTGTTTGGCGGCCTGCCAGATTGTTGTTCCCACTGGAACCGTCACCTCTTGGCCGTCGATGGTCAGTGTGACTTGGGACGTGTCTTGTGAAATCATCTACTCGCTCTTGGGAACCGCTTCGGGAATGTTCGACAACAATGAGAGCACGGGATTCAGGGCAACTTGACCGAGTCCGCAGATCGACGTCTGTTCGAGGGTCTCGCCGAGTTGGGGAAGCACGTCAAGTTGTGAGGTTGGTGCCGCACCGCTCTGGACGTCTTCCAACAACGCGACCGCCTGCTGACTGCCGATCCGACACGGAACGCACTTGCCACAGGATTCGTTGCGAAAAAAGCGGACGAGATTCGTCGCCAATTCAAAAAGATCATGTTGCTCGCTGATCACAATCACGGCTCCCGTGCCCAACATGCTGCCGGCCGCCGTCATCGCGTCGAAATCAAGTGGCGTGTCTGCTTTGCTGGCCGGCAAGAAGTTGGAACTCGCTCCGCCTGGCAAGAACGCTTGCAACGGTTGGCCGCCAGCCACTCCGCCCGCAAGTTCGATCAACTCGCTGACGGTCGTACCGACTGGGATTTCATACACATCTGGATTTGCAACGTCGCCGGAAACGGACACGAACTTCAAGCCGACAAAGTCGCCTTTGCCTTGTTGTTGCCACCAATCCGTGCCGTGATGGATGATGCTGGTTGCCAGTGAGAACGTCTCCACGTTGTTGATCAGCGTCGGCTTTCCCCACAATCCGTGCTGGCCGGGATAGGGCGGCTTGTTGCGAGGCTCGCCGCGATTGTCTTCCAAGGCTTCCAGCAAAGCCGTTTCTTCGCCGAGGATGTAGCCGCCTGGCGAGACAAAAATCTCTATGTCGAACGCGCGGCCCGACCCGGCAGCATCTGCGCCCAACACGCCGCGCTGGCGAGCGTCGTCAATCGCGGCCTGGAGCGCGAGCCGTTCCTTGCCGTATTCATGCCGAAGATAGACGATGCCAGTTTCGGCTCCAATCGTCAGGCCGGCCAATACCATTCCCTCGACCACGAAATGCGGAAGCTCTTCGAGAATCACTCGGTCCTTGAATGTCCCTGGTTCGCTTTCGTCGGCATTACAAATGGCATACTTTGTGTCCGCCACTTCGCCTTGAACCAACTCCCATTTCTTTCCGGTGGGAAAGCCTGCACCACCCATTCCGCGCAGTCCAGATTCGGTCAATCGCGCGAGAACTTCATCGGGCCGACCACTTTGCGAACAAACCGTTGCATATCGGTCATCGGCGTTTTCGTACGGATCACATTTCCAACGACGAGGCTGCTCTGTTGGCACGTCTTCTGGCAGCGGTTGTGTGCCGTTAATCAGCGCAACCAATTCTTCCAGCGAGCATCCGTCAATCGGCACGTCGTTAACCGCAATCGCTGGCGATGTGTCGCATCGTCCCAGACAAGAGACCTCTTGTACTTCAACATCTTCGCGCTGGGACAATTGCTCGCGCAGCGACTCCGCGCGACTCGCGCCGGCGGACATCGCGCAAGTCACGTCACGGCATACATGAACCATCGTCTTCGGCGGCGGCGAGCGGCGGAAGACGGGATAGAAACTGACCAGACCCTCAAGCCGATATAACGGCACGCACCTTTCCTTGGCAAACTGACGCAGAACTTCATCGTCAAGGAAACCGCGTTCCTCTTGCAGCCGCATCAGGTCCCGAAGCAGTTCCAAGGTGATTCTCCCAAACACAATGCAAGACAAACAACACACTAGAGCGCATATCGAAACCGCGATTTTCTGTAGCCGAACTCGCCAGAGTTGGATTTTGCTGGTGATTCGTGGTCGTCCAAAGTCTGGCGACTTTGGCTACAACTAGTTTTGAAATGGGCTATAGTGATAAACTGTTAGGAATTCTAACCCCCGGCGGCCCCTGAGTCAGCGCTCCTTTTCATGCCGATATCGCGCCGTTGCCAGATCCGGTCTTCTGCGATGTAATACAACTCTTCGCCATTGTCTTGCGTGTCAAATCTCAACTCCGATGACTCCGATTTGCTCTTACTCACAATCATCCCCTGGCCAACAGACATCTTCCCCATACCACATGCGAACCTGTGAACGACAGCCTCACCACTCGCTATCCCAGCGTTCATCGCCTTTCGCCGGTCGCTAAAGTCGTCGCGCAGAAAGTCGATTCGGCTTCCCAGTCCGCTCGTCACGGCAACGCAGGTCGTTTAATTCCATTTCCCCCGCCGACCCTAGACATACATCCCCGGGGGGCCGAAGTATTGGACGCGTCCACGGATTTTTTTGGACCATTGGCCGTTGCTGTGTGCGGTCAGTGGAAAATCCGGGTGCGGTTTTCTCGGTTTGGAAGCTGTATTGCGGCGGCTGCGTGGTGTAGAATCACGGGTCATGTGCTTCTCACTTTCATCTTGCAATTCGTATCGCAGCGACGTTGCGACGTTTTTGCAGCCAGTGCGGCGGGGACTCCATCGAGGGGAGGATGTCGTCTCGGGTATCGCCTAATGATCTTGGCCCGAAAAGAAAGAGCAAGCATGCGACGCAAGGCATTCAACACAAGACACTAAAGAAATACGTGCGGGCGTAACTCAGTTGGCAGAGTGACAGCTTCCCAAGCTGTATGTCGCGGGTTCGAATCCCGTCGCCCGCTTTTTTCTTCATTCGTGCCATCTTGAGACATTTGGCGCTGATCGCTGACGCTTGCGAACAGTCACGGCAGTCGTCGGAGGAGCTGACGTAGCGTTTGTGGTTTTCGCTGATCGCGGGAGTGGGAGTCAGATACTTACCCTGTGGACAGCGAAAACGATCCTGTTCTTTCTCGTAAACCAAGTCACCTTCGAGGTACTTGCTGTTACCTGCGCGGCCGCTCCAGAGCGGGATGTAGGTCTCCATGTCTTGCTGCTGCAAGGCGCGAATGATGTGCGACACCCTCGTGCAGTTGGCGAATTGCCATATGCGATCGCTACGAGCCAATGGATTGAAGTGCAACAAACTCCTGGTTTTTGTGTCAGAATGGGTGCTGGGCTGTGTTTAGTCCTTTAGGAGCACGCCTGCATGACTCAATTCCCGGAGACGCGCGACAGCCTGCTTTTGCAGGTGAGAGACCCTCGTGATCGCGATGCGTGGGAACGATTTGAGCAGATTTATCGTCCCGTCATCTACCGGCTGGCTCGACAGCGAGGTTTGCAGGATGCCGACGCGCAGGATTTGTCGCAGCAAGTGTTGATGGCGGTCGCTTCGGCGGTCGGGCGGTGGGAGAGAAATGGCCAGTCGGTTCGTTTCAGACATTGGCTCAGACGAGTGGCGCGGAACGCCATTATCAATGCCCTCTCGCGAAGTCCAAAAGATCGCGCGGTTGGCGGAACATCAGTCCAAGAGCTATTGGATGAACAGCGGCAAACCGATGAAGACACCGAGAATCAGATCGAGCTTGAGTTTCGTCGCGAGCTTTACCGGCGGGCGGCGGAGATAGTTCGTGCGGATGTCCATCCCGAAACGTGGCAGGCATTCGAGTTGACCGTGATCGACGGTCATGACGTTGAGACAGCTGAGAATCAGTTAAGCAAATCAGTTGGAGCAATTTACGCGGCGCGTAGTCGCATTATGCGACGACTTCGCGAAGTAGTACATGAACTAGAGGAACCAGAATGAATACGATCACGAAAGCCTGCGATCCCAGTCGGCTCGAAGCGTTTTTGCGCGGAGACCTGATCGAATCTGATGAACGTGACCTAATGAATCATTTAGACGAATGTCGACAATGTCGTTGCGAACTTGAGGATCGGGCGGCGGAGCCGTCGTCGTGGGATGAGGCACAGCAGCTTCTTCGACCACAGGCATTTGACCAAGAATCGGTCTGTGCTGAACAAGCGCGGCTGCCTCTGGAAATGCAGCACGTACTTGACGCTCTTGGAGCGACAGACGATCCGGAAATGCTCGGCCGTCTGGGTGGCTATGAAGTCTCAGGCGTTGTCGGATCTGGTGCGATGGGCGTGGTACTGAAAGCGTTTGACAAGCCGCTCGATCGGACGGTAGCGATCAAAGTTCTCGCTCCTCATTTGGCATCGAGCGGTGCACCGCGAAGACGATTCGGCCGCGAGGCGAAAGCAGCTGCGGCTGTCCTGCATCCGAACGTGATGGCGATTCATGGTGTGTCGAACGATGAGGCGTTGCCCTATCTCGTGATGCCGTACGTCCGTGGTTCATCACTCCAAAAGCGACTCGGCGAGCACGGTCTGCTCACGACTGACGAAGTTCTGCGGATCGCTTCGCAGATTGCCGCTGGTCTGGCCGCCGCCCATGCACAGGGACTTGTGCACCGCGACATCAAACCCGCCAACATCAAACCCGCCAACATCATGCTTGAGGACGGCGTCGAGCGCGTGGCGATTACCGACTTCGGACTCGCACGAGCGGTTGACGACGCCACGATGACTCGCACGGGTGTGATCGCTGGCACGCCGGAGTATATGTCGCCTGAACAAGCGCGCGGAGAGTTCGTTGACCAACGGAGTGACTTGTTCAGTTTGGGCAGCGTGATGTACGCGATGTGTGCTGGTCGCGCGCCGTTCCGCGCTGAAACGAGCTATGGCGTGTTGCGACGTATCACGGACGATGAGCCGAGACCGATTCGCGAAATCAATCCTGACATCCCCGAGTGGCTTTGTCAGATCATTGCAAAACTCATGTCGAAGAATCCTGGCGACCGTTTCGAGTCGGCCGACGAAGTGGCCGAGCTTCTGGAAGGATGTCTGGCTCACGTGCAGCAACCAACTGCCGTGCCGTTGCCAAAAACTTGTCGTTCACTCCGCAGACGTCGCGAGAAGGATCAGTCATTGGGCGTTAGCCCACGGTTCTTACGCAAGCCGCCGTCTTCGCGGCTGATGATCGGAGCTGCGTTCTTCTTTGCGATGATCTTTGCCGGCGTTCTGATCGTGCTTGAATTGAACAAAGGGACGTTGACGTTTGAATGCGAGGTGGACGATGTGCCGGTGCGGATCACGCAGGGTGACAAGGTTGTCGAGAAACTCACGGTTACTCGAACCGGCGCTTCGGTGCGTGTCGCGGCGGGCAGGTACGTTGTGGAAATTGACGGCAAACCGGATGGAATCGTCATTAAAGACGGAACCGTGGAATTGCAGCGGGGCGGAAAACGGCTGGTGAGAATTGTGTAGGACAACGCTCCAAGAGTCGCTGATTAACCGACGCACGATGCACTTGTAGTCGAAAAGCCATTCCAGCCGGGAAGCTGGCCGATGTTGCGGCGTGATCCGAGTTTGACAGCCTACCAACCTATGCCCGGTGCCATGAAGAAAGCGCCGTCGGTTGTAGCGAAGTATCACGTTGGAACACTACCCGCCGAAGAGGCAAAGCGAGTTGATCTTTTTGGCAAAGGTGAACCCAACGAGTTCCTGGTTTGTGCCAATTCGCAGCTGATCGCGTACGATGCCGACGGCAAACAATTGTGGAGCGCCCATCAACCCGGTTATGACATCACGGAAGCGAAGTGGGTCGAGGATCTGGATGGCGATGGCACCAACGAGGTTGTTGCCGCCGCAGGCAACCTGGGAAGAGGGCGACAGGCATTGGTGGCGTTCGATGCAAAGACTGGCAAGTTTCGAGTGGCGGTGGATTTTACTACTGGTTCTAGTGGCTGGACAGCTCGTTGTTGCCCGTTTCTCGCAGAGCAGCCCGGCAAACAAATCTTGCTGGTGCAATCGAGCCGCCGCCAGAAGTTGCCCTATCTCCCGCGCCCGACTGGCCCGGACGGCGACTTTTCATTGTGGCGATTCGATGGGAAGAAGTTCGTGCGGCAGTGGCACATCCAGACGACGCTTCCGCCCGACGCCATACTCAATAATCCAGAACTTCTCGTCGGTGACATCGAGGGAGACGGACGTATCCGCGCGGTTGTGTCCTCGATGTGTCATGTTTGGTATCTCGATCCCAATGAAGGCAAAGTGCTGTCGCTTACAGCGTGGCGACCTCAACAGGCGCAACGGTTGGGCCCCTATGGGTGGAGTGAACTCCTCGATGTCGATGGCGACGGCCGGCTCGACTACGTCAATGTGGCGGCGCTACAAAACGTCAACTATCTCCGAAATACTGGCATGAAAATGGAGCTGGGCTGGACGCGCGGTTGGCGAGAAAGGCACGTTTTGTCACAGAACGACATCACCAGTCCGTCGCGTCCGTGGCGGGACCTCGAAGGAGATGGAAAAATGGAGTGCCTGTTCGCCCGTGGGGAAGCCAGTCGCGGCCAGTGGGAAATGCACGTCGCGGATGGAGAATCGGGGAGCGACATTGTCACGCAGCCGAACATCGTCCCGATCGCGACCATTCGCGCGGGGACTGACGAGAAGAGTGGATACCTGTTGCTTTGCGCGCGGACCGAGGGTCCTCACCTGCGACCTGTCAAAGCTCACGAGGTCTGGACCTATCAATCGGGCAAGCTGGAGCAGATCTGGTCGTCGGAGAAGGACCGCTTCGTGCTGAAGGAATTTGAACATGACGACACCAACACGGGGTATCGCGGCTTTCGCCTGCGAATGCCCGTGACTCGCGATGTCGACGGAGACGGCGTGGCGGAGTTTTTTACCAGCCGCAGCGGAGATGAGCACCCACAGGCATGGGGCTACGACAAGCAGAAACAGATTGTCAAAAAACCAGGACGTCCCACCCCGCCGCCATCGACGCCGAAGGTTCCGCCGCAGGGAAAGCAAATCCCGTATCTGCTCGCCGCGAATCTGAACGGCAAGCCAGGCAACGAACTGCTGCTCTACGACGAAGACGACGAGAAGATTTCGATTCTGCAACTGGCTGACGGGAAACTGAAGGCGACGGAGACAATGCCGGCGACCAGTATTCCGATTTGCGTCGATGTTCTCGGTTCCGGAATGCCGCAAGTGTTAACGGTTGACCGCGATGACCAGATGAATCTGCGCGTCCGAGTGAATCATTCTCAGGCGCGATTGCGTCTCCGCGATCGACGGAAAATAGAAGAGGCGTGGCAGTTCGTCTTTCCCGGCAGTGCTGATGTGAGCCGATTTGGAGTTGCCGTAGGCCGGTTCTCCGGAGAGAAGCATTGGGACGTCATCGCTTATGCGCACGTACCGGTAACGCGAACCTACATGTTGAACGGCCGCACCGGCAAGGTCGTTTGGGAACTCGGCGCCACCGGGCACGACCGGCCGTTCCAGCCAGGTGGCGGCCGCGGATCCGCGATCGACTACAACGGCGACGGTGCCGACGACTTCCTGTTCGCCAATCCGGATTACTTGTGCATCGTAAACGGACGCAACGGCGAACGACTCTTCGGGCCAAGCGAACTGACGCACATGATGCAGTGGTGGGCAGCGTACTCGACTCCGACATTGGTACGTAACGAAGGGGAAAAGCCGCTGATTTACTTGGCTGGAGCCTTCAGTTGCCGCGCGGCATTGCGCGTCGCTGGCCAAGCTGATGCTGGCGCGCAAGCAAGACCAGCGGCCGACATCGATACACTTGAGTATGAAGGCGGCGGTGAGTCACGCGGCGCCCTTCAGCCGCTCACCCCTCTCGGTGGCACCAGGCGGCTTGAGGAATTTCGGGGCAGGCTTCCGCGCGGCCTCGCTGGACTCCCGCGCGTCGCCGCCGCTAGTGAAATCCAAAAAGCCTGGCTGGAATATCTGCCGTCGGATCGTTGGGCATTATACGATAAGGGGATTGCAGGATTCAGCGAGGGTCTACTGCCGCCGTCAAAAACTGCCGGTTGGCGAGCAATGCAAGTGGAAGCGGACGGAGTCCTCAAGTGTTTTGACATATCCACCGGAAAGGTCCGCTGGCACCTTCCGCTAAGCGGCCACTCGACCAACATCGCCAGTTGCGACATCGACGGAGACGGCAAAGTCGAGTGCCTTCTGGGCACGCGCGACGGCAAGCTGATGGCAATTCTGGACGGCGGCAAAAGTGGTGAGGTCCTCTGGGAGAAACAGTTCCCCGCCGCCGTCGGATCCCCAATTCTCGCCGACATTACAGGCAACGGCAAAAGCGAAATCATCATCAGCGTCGGCGACGGTTTCGTTTATGTTTTGGGAGCCGGCGATTGACCTCAACAGGAGCAAGGATTCGGGAACCGAAACTAAAGTCTGAACGTCCAAAATAGAAAACCAAAGGAGTTACCATGTCGCGTCTTAATTCGGTTTTGAATCTGCCGACACTGTTCACGTTCGTTCTCGTTGCCGCAATCGTTTTTTGCAACGCATGTCCCGTGTACGCGTTGTACGAAATTGCTTATGAAGGTGTGTGGCCGAAGAGTTGGCCAAAGGAATTGGAGCCGCTCAGAAAGCAATCACGCACAATTTCGGGTCCGGAATTCGGACCTACCGTTTATGAAATCCCTTTCGCGAACCGGGAAGATTTTGAGTCTGCCTGGCCGCATATTTTGAAGCTCAAAAGCAAAGGAGCGTCCGTCATACTCTTGCGCGGCCTTCACACCAAATTCAAATTAATTCCATGGCCAGCGGTCAAGACCGGTGTTCGCATCGTGACTCCTTCAGGACCCTACCCGCCCGGCTATGCCGAACAGGCAAAGAAGGCAGGAGTCACGTTAAGGACTGCCACCGACATTGAGTTGGTGGTTGATGGAGAGATCGTTGATTTGAACCGCATTCCCCTACCGGCCGATACCACGATAATCGACAAGCGATTCACGGACTGACAAAAGAGGAGACATGAAATGTCTGCACGAACGATGTGCGATCACTCGCAAGTGTTCTCCCGCGCTCTCTTTCCGTAAATCGAAAAATGGGCGTCAGCTCCCAACCCCACGGTCCGGCACGGGACCCCCGCTTCTGAATCGCGAACTCTCTGACTCCTTCTTTTTCGAAGCCAAAACGGTTAACAGGACGGTTGAGGGCGGGAATCGGACTCTCCAAATTCACCACGGCGATGTGGTCATCGGCGGGCGTCGCAGGCAACGTTCTTTGACGACGTCCTGCGTGCGGATCTTTTGGGCAGTGAAACGCTCATACGTTATGATAGTTCAGCGGAACTTTGCCACTTGCAGCATACTTCAAGCAGCTTAGTTCTCTAGCAAGCCACGGGAATTTGAAGTGTGCGTGAGGCCCCCCCGGCAGCCATCAAGTCACTGGACAACGACTCCCCCAAGAACTACCTTCGAGTAGACGCGCATTCCAGGGGTAGGCAGAAGGGGGATTGCCTTTCTGACACCCCGGCGTCCACGTGTCCACTAGGAAAAAGCTGACTGAAGAACGCAAAACCGCGTAGTACAAACAACTTGCGAGAGGTATTGTCGTGGTCGGTCACTGGAAGATCCGCTAAAAGGTTCGAATCTCAGAACTGGTCGACACCGGCAATGGTGTTGGAGCATGCCGTGGCGCATACACTCTGGCCAAGCGTGAGGGATTTAGAAATCGAGTCGGGTCATCCTTTCCCACAGTCTCATAGCGCTTATTTCGGCAATAGCGAGGTGTGGAGCGCTATCCAAGGTTTCATTCAATGAATAATACGTTCGCCTTTATCGTCGGAATCGCCAAGTACGATCAGCCAGATTGGAATGAGGAGGCCGCGGCGAACAATGCAGTTGCCATTGCCAACTGGTGCGTCGATTCGGGTATTTTTGATCCCCAAAACGTCGTTGTATTCATCGATTCGACGAAACAGAAGGCTGGCGTCTTGCTCGATAAGGGAGTGGAAGTCAACTACTCTGCAAAAAAGGAACCCCTAGACGATTTTATCCGGGAGCGTCTGGCATTGACGCGCCCGGCTAACTCACGTCTGCTCGTGTATTGGTCGGGGCACGGATATATTGACAAAGATCGTGCGCAGATCTTGATCTGCCGCGACTATACTAAAGACCGTCTAGTTAATAGAGTCTTCAATGCTAAGGCTTTACGTAACTACCTGCAGAGCGAAGATTTTCGATACTTCACCGACCAACTCTTCCTAGCGGACGTTTGTCAGACCTACACCAAACTTGACTTTTGGCTGATTGCTTTCCCTCTAAAGAACAACTCACGAAAGACATTGAACAAACTTCGTACTTTGCCTGTCCCGAAGGGGAATCCACGAACTGTGACCATAACCTTGGGGTTTTTACCAAGATGACGCTCGACGTTCTAAGCAAATACAAAGAATGGCCCGATCATAAACAATTGGAGAAGGACATGAATCAGGCCTTCTGCAACCATGAGACACCGCCGTTTTACATCTACCATAAGAGCAAACGGGGCGAGTCCGGGCCACGCTTTGTGGGAATAAGGAAACGACGACATATATTGCTTACCGTGATCGGATTACTAGTAGTGATCCTTGCGTTTGCCGTCGTACGGTTTTTTTTGGTGCACGCCAATGGGAAGTAAATTCAGTAGTTACAAATAGGGAATCACGAACTGGGGACTGAAGTTAGCCGCCGGAAGGTCTCCCAATCCAGTCCCTTCGTCTTCTCGGCGCTCAAGATGGTCTGGACGATCTGCGTGATCCAGAGCAGCATCTCCCCGAAGCGAAGCAGTGCATGAAACAGTTTCGGGGCGGTGCTGCATTTGTCCCTTGCAAAGCGAAAGTGAATCCACACCCAAACATTGCGAAGCACCAAGGCAATTCCCACGAACAACAATCGTTCACGCGGATCTCACGTGCAGGTCTTGATCCGGGCTTCGTTCATCTGACGATAGCTCGTCTCAATACCAAACCGCTTGCGATAGAGCTCACGGATTTCCCGAGGCGACCGCCGAATCCTCCACAAGGCAAACAGCAACTTCTTGCGGCGCTTCTTCTGAGTCTTCTTCTCCACGTGATCTTTGCTCGACACGCAAATCGTGACTTCCGTCGCAATCTTCGTCTCCTTCTGTTGACCATCGAGTTTCTGACGGTAGTGACCATTCTTCTTTTTCAACAAGGCACGTAGTCCTGTCGGCGGAGTTTTCGCTTTCTTCCGTCCTCGAACGATGGCGGGAATGATGAATCCATGCCTGGCTCGCTTCAGATAGCTCATTACCGAAACACTGAAAAACCCCTTGTCCAGCAGCAAATAGCGGATTTTCACACCTCGGCGGCGGATGATCCCCAGCAGTCGTTGCACGACGTCTTTCATTGCTTCGCCGGACTCCACCCGCGTTAAGGCTAACGTGTAACGGGAACCCTTGTGAATGACCACGGCCGTCGCATAGGCGTGAAAGTTGGAGGTGCCAGCCTTGGGCTTGCTGCGATAGATTTCCTTCTTGTCTTCCAAAGGCTGCCCATCATAAGGCAGCAAAGTCAGGTCGATCGCAACGACGCGACATTTACGCCGCAGGGCAACAGGGACATGGCTGACCAGAGCCAGGTTCAAGCGGCGTTGCAGTTCCTGGATCTCAGGCAACGACGCCTCCAAGGCATTGAAGATCGTCGTACTGGTGGGTGCATCAGCCAAATCTCTGCAAGCAGCACAGACAGAAACCACCCTCGATGCGGCAAGCAGGAGAATCTGGAGAACGACGTACCCCGAACATTTTCGTCCGTGATACTCCAACTTCAACGCGTTGGCGAGCCAATCGTTGGCATAGCCGTGGACTTCTTCTTTCGTGATAACATACTCGTTCTTCCGTGAACGCATAGGATTCCCTCCCGTGTAAATGAATGTGGATTCGCACCAAATCATTTACTGGAGGGACCTTGCGTTCACCAATACCAACCTCTCCTATTTGCAACTACTGAAATTCTGATATTTCGAAAGTTTGTTTGCAGGCAGATGCGTCGGATAGTTTGCCGGTCTTTCTCATCCACAATGCAAGTGGGAAGGCGACAATTAAGTACACAGACAAAGCGGGTGACGCTAACCAAACAGCCGAGATCAACATCGAACAAGATGTCGTTATCCAATCGAATAAAGTAGCAATGCTTTCCAGCGATCCTGCGAAAGGCCATTATGAATACTGGCGCGAGCTACCGACCAATTCAATACTCGGTCAGTGGAAAGTGAGTAATGAATACCCCAGCCACATCTATCACGGTCACACACCCAGCACATTCGTCATCCACAATGCAAGTGGGAAGGCGACAATTGAGTACATAAATAGAAAAAATGAGCTCGATGATGCGGAGATCAACGTCGAACAAAATGTAGTTATCGAATCAGACTATATGAAGATATGCAAGGGCGATTCGGCTGCAGGCAACTTTGAATTCCGTGGCAGTGGAACGAACAAATCGATAAGTGGTCAGTGGAGTGCCAGCAATGAATTTTCTGGCCGCATCTATTCTGGCCGCACGGTTAGAAAGGTCTTGATCACTGTGAACAAGGGGAGTGTGAAAGTCGAAGTCAACGGCGAATCTGCAGGGAAGACGGATCATAAATATGGTGAGCGTGAATATGAGGGTTGGCAAGTCACGGTTCGGTCAAATAACGGTCCGGCAACCGGCACATTCACCATCAAATAACAAGGTGAGTTAGAGTTTGTTTTGGTGTTCCCAGCGTCTGTTGAAGAATTGTGGTGGCGCTCTGACAGAATCGAGATCACGAAAAACAACGTCAGCGATACGAGCAATGAAAGCGCCCCGCCATTGAAATTGAACGGCAACGTGACATGGAACAGCTTGAGCACACAAAGTTGATCGCCAAACTGAATAAGATCGCAAGGTTGCAAGCCAGCGACGCTCGTTTTTCAATGTTGTTGAGTGTTATATTCCCGTTGACAGGGAGTCTGTTCGCAGAATTGTATTTCGACAGTGTGAATTGATAGTGCCGTTTGCCGTAAGCGCGCACCAGAACCGTTACGAGGGTGTGGTTGACGCTGCGGCGG
>CAYFJO010000116.1:0-17741 GCA_964343305.1 uncultured Pirellulaceae bacterium
AGTTAGGGTCATACCGCTTCTTCAAAAATCATGCAAGGTGCGCTGTACAATTAAGACACTACCTGAGGATTAGACCTCCGAAGTTTCGGAGAACTTCGGAAGTCTGGTTTTTTCGCCGTCCAATGATCAGCTCACACCCAACGGCATCGGCTCGGCGCGTTCGGGGCGATGGCCGTCGTGGAAGAAGCAGACATTGGGACCACTGGCAACGGCGGTCTCCAAAGCTTCCTGGCAACGTTCCAACAAGCGGTCCGTCGTCTGATCCAATGCCGATTCCGCAGCGCCCATGCTGACCGTGAACTGCAGATGGTTCTCTCCAATCGGAAGCCGGCAGCGGGCAATCGCATGTTGTAATCGTTCGGCGATGTGCATGGCCTCGCCGATCGCCGCGCCGGGCATCATGATGGAGAACACGTCGTCATCGAAACGCGCGGTGCACTCGACATCGCGAATGACGGCCTTGAAGAACTGTCGGAGCGCCTTCAACACCGATTTTCCAACCACCTCGCCTCCATTGTCGACCAGACGTTGAAAATCATCGACCTGCAACATCACGATCGATATCGTTTCGCCCGATTCCTGTTGGGCTTCGACACACGTTTCCACTCGCTCGCAGAAGACTTCACGAGTTGGAAGTCCGGTTTCACGATCACGGCCTTCGGCGACCACGATCGGCTCGTCGTCCTGGTTGGTTGACGATTCGATCGGTGTCGAGGGGACTTCATTCGCAGCGGGTTCGTTTCGCAGGGGAATGTAGCGCTCGCCGTCGTGCCAATGGCCACAATTCCGGCCTGCTTCCTTGGACGCGTACAAAGCACCGTCCGCGCGCTTGATCAACGACTTGACATCGTCGGTCGTGAGCAATTGGGCGACGCCCGCGCTGGCGGTCACGTGTAGGTCCGTGCCTTCGAAGCGGAAGGTGGTCTGATCAATTGCCGCGCGAGCCTGGTCGGCACGCTGCTGGATGTCGTTGATCCTCGCGCCGCGATAGATCATGGCAAACTCTTCGCCACCATAACGGACGGCGATGTCATTCGCTTGGACCGCGCCGGCCAGCACTCGGCCGACTCCTCGAAGCACTTCATCGCCCGCTTGATGGCCATGCGTGTCATTAAAATTCTTGAAGTGGTCGATGTCGAGCATCATCACACACAGCGGTTCGCTGTTGCCTCGAAATCGCTCGAAAGCCGAGGCGAGTTCATCGTCGAAGGCACGCCGGTTGGCCAGCGAAGTCAGGGCGTCCGTTCGGGCCGCGCTGACGTGAGTTTCGATTTCCCTTTCCTGTTGCACCAGCCGGTCTTCGGCGTCGCAAAGTCGGCTTTGCATTTTCTCGTTTGCTTGCACCAGCTTGGTGATGGCCTGAACCACGGCAATGGACTCTTGTGGCTGAGATTCGCTCAATTCGTCGCTGACTTCTTGAATCCGGTTCGTGTGCTGGTCCACGTCGGTTTGCATGTGCGAAGCGATTTCCTGCAACTCCGCCAAGACCTCGCGTGGAAGATCGACCGCCCCTGGATCGATTTCGTCCGCTGGCTGGATTGGATTGAACTGCACCGATGTTTGCGCGTCGGTCGCTTCGTGAGAAGTTACGCAGTCGTGCTGAACAGCAGCCCGGTCTCTCTGATTTCCATAGATCAGGGCGTGAACCGCCCAGCCGATTGCTACCCCAATTGCCCCCGCCCCAGCGGCTAACAATACACTGATTGTAATAGTTGGCATCTCTTTTCTGCCCCTTGCCTTGAGAGTGCTGCGTGTCGTGTTTCTACGATCTGCCCCTTTAATCTAAATAGGGCGCAGATGCGCCGTGTCAAAACGATTGTACAGAAATAGCTCGGCCAGCAGCGCCTATATCCGAGGTTTGACCTAGAGTTTTAGGACGCTTTTGTTTTCGTAACGTGGAAACCTGTCAGATGGGCATACTTCTGCTAGGGGCAATCCTTTCGCCAACGGCCTTGATTCTTTTGGTGGCGTTTGTCGCGGTTGCCAATTTAGGGCTGGGGTATGTGTTGGGGCGAACGTTCCCGAAGAGCGATACGGAAACTAGTAACGACGGGTCCTAGAAATAAGCGGGCATCGTCAGGGCACTCTAGTTGTATTGGGGTAGTGGCAATGGCTGTTGATCAAAACAGTGATGTTGGAACGATTGACGTTTGTTTGGTGAAAAACAACTCTTCATCGACCGAATTCGAACCATTGGACAACGGCGAGAAGCAATTCACTGCGTCTTTGACAGATCTTGTCAGCGGCTTAGATCGGGCAAGCGATCCTGAGGATATGCCGCTGTTGGCTGGCAAATGGTTGGCCGAGGCAACTGGATCGGATCACATTGGAGTGGCGGTCTTGTCGGCGACGGATGAGCCGCTGTCATTTACGCTTCAGCGAGTTGACGCATTCGAAACGGAGAGTCGCCAGCCGGTGGAGCTTTCGGCCGACGCGGCGGAGTCCCTGTCTGGCTTGACGCTGGCCAGCGGGACGCTCACGGCGGTCGAGCATCTGGCCCGCGACGAGCGCGTTGTCGACCAAGTGCTGGAGGCGGCCGGGATCGCATCGGCAATCGTTTGTCCGATCGTCATTCAAGGAAAAACCACCGGCACGTTCGGCGTCTATCACAGCGCTCCGCTCCAGATCGAACAAGCGAACCTCCTACTCGCGGAAGCCGCGTCACACATGCTGGGAGCCGCAATGGCCCGCGCCCAAGCGGAGAGCGCGCTCAGCGTCCAAACCGGGTTGTTGATGTCGATGATGGATTCGCAAACGCCGGTCGCGGTGTTGACCGATGATGGCCGTGTTCAGCGCGTGAACGCGGCGCTTGCCGAGCTTGCGTGTATCGATTCGTCCGACGTCAAGAGCCATCCGTTTACGCACGCCTTTGTCACGAGCAAAGACGAGGATCTCGTTTGGGAAGCGATCTGCCGCGCGAAAAGCCATCGTGAAAGTGTGACGGTCGAGGCGGCTTTAAAAACGGGCGGCGAAGTGATCAAGCATATTCGCTGGTCGTTTTCCGCCGTTTGCGATTCGAAAGGTGACGTCTGCCAAGTCACCGCCTGTGGAGTCGATGTCACTCGCCAAACGGAGCTGACCACCGAATTGCACTTGTCACAAGTGATGTTGAGTGAAATTCGGCAAGAGCTTGAGCAACGACGCAGTGAATCAGTCGATGACTCGTCGAAGCCCGGGAGCCAGGGAGAAGTCGAATCCAGCGGTCCAGGCGGTGTAGAACTCCGCAAGTACGAACGGCGACCGTTTCCGTACTACCAACGAATTGCGCCAATTCGCGATGGCAAGTTGCCCGAGTTGACCGACTTTACGGAAGTTCGCATGAAGGACATTTCCGTTCAGGGCTTTGCATTCCTCGTGCCTCGTCCGCCCAAGATCGACCGATTCGTGGTGGAACTTGGACCGTCGCAGATTTACCTGTTCGCCGACGTCAAGCACGTGACAAGTTGCACGGTCGATGGACGGCGGATGTTTACGGTTGGATGCCAGTATTCGGGACGAGCAACTTACTTGGCCAAAAAGAAATGAAATTCGTTTGCACGGTGTTTGCGATCCGTGAGGACTTGCGTCTTTTGCTACCATGGGACGCATGACTGGACGATTGCGAGAATTGGCTGCGCTGTTTTTGAAGCTGGGGACCATCGGATTTGGCGGCCCGGCAGTTCACATCTCCGCCATGGAAGACGAAGTCGTGCAGCGGCGCGGCTGGCTGACGCAGGAACGTTTTCTGGATCTGGTGGGCGCGACGAACCTCATTCCCGGACCGAATTCTACGGAAATGGCGATTCACATCGGCTATGTCCGGGCTGGGTTGCTTGGCTTGATCGTCGCGGGCTGTTCGTTCATCTTCCCCGCCGTCCTGATCACGCTCGGTTTTGCGTGGTTGTACGTCGAATATGGCGAGTTGCCGCAAATGACACCGGTGCTGTACGGAGTCAAACCGGCTGTCTTGGCGATCATCTTGACGGCAGGATGGCGGCTGGCAAAGAAAGCCATCACCAGTTGGCAGGCCGCGCTGATCGCACTGACGGTCGCGGTGTGCAGCCTTTGCTTTGGGCGCGAGTTGCTGTTGATTGTGCTCGGAGGAGTTCTGGGCATGATCTGGTTGTGGCTCGTGCGGCCAACCAACGACGTCGGTTCGAAGCCCACCACGGGCAAGGCGGCGAGTTTGTTGGCGGCTTTTTTTTGTATACTTCGTGCGAAGCCAACTTATGCGGCACCCGCCGCCGCTCCAGCCATCGCTGTCGCAACAGCTACGACCGTGAAATCGTTCATGGGACTTGCACTCTTCTTTCTCAAAGTTGGCTGTGTGCTGTACGGCAGCGGCTATGTGCTGTTTGCCTATTTGGAAGGCACGTTGGTGAACGACTACCAGTGGCTGACGCGCGAACAACTGGTCGATGCGATTGCCGTCGGGCAGCTCACTCCAGGTCCGATTTTGTCGACCGCGACGTTTATCGGATACCTTGTTTTCGGCACCAGCGGTTGGGCAGTCGCGGGGGGCTGCATTGCCACGCTTTGCATCTTTCTGCCGTCGTTTGTCTTTGTTCTTGTTGTGAATCCGATTGTGCCAAGATTGCGAAAAAGCCCCGTCGCCTCGTTATTTCTGGATGCGGTGAACGCGGCATCGATGGGCCTGATGGCGGCCGTCACAGTGAAATTGGCGTGTGACACTTTTACTCAGCCGGGCGCGCGGTTCAGTGTCGATTGGAGCAGTGTGACGATCGCCGCCGTCGCGATCTTCGCCGCGGTGCGATTCAAGTTGTCCACTTTTTGGTTAGTCGTCGGTGGCGCATCCAGTGGATATCTCGCCTGGTCCATCGGACGACTGCTCCACTTTGTATAATCATCCGAGCAAAACACAACCAACGATTCTTGAGGAAGACTGCTATGACGAAACAACTGCTGCGACTGTCGATCCTATCCATCATTTTTTGTATTGCGAAAATGGACGCCTTGGCCGAACAAACTTCGCCGCCGAACTTTGTCATCATTTTCTGCGACGATCTGGGCTACGGCGACTTGGGTTGCTTTGGCCATCCCACGATTCGCACGCCTAACCTCGACCGGATGGCGGCCGAAGGCGTCAAGCTGACACAGTTCTATTCCGCCGCGCCGGTCTGTACGCCCAGCCGAGCTGCTTTGATGACCGGCCGCTTGCCCGCGCGGAGCGGCATGTGTAGTGACAAACGGCGCGTCCTGTTTCCCAATTCCATAGGCGGCATTCCGGCCGATGAAATCACGCTGGCCGAAGCGTTAAAGACGAAGGGCTACGCGACGGCCTGTGTTGGCAAATGGCATCTCGGCCACCTGCCTCAATTCCTGCCGACCAACAATGGGTTCGAATCGTACTTTGGCATCCCCTACTCCAACGACATGGATCGTGACAAGAACTCGCCGCGCGATCGGCACGAGCTGTTTTGGAAGCCGAAGATCGAGTATTGGAACGTGCCGCTGTTGCGCAACGAAAAGGAGCTTGAACGGCCGACGAATCAAACCACGATCACTCGGCGCTACACGGACGAAGCCGTCAAGTTCATCAAGTCGAACAAGGACAAGCCGTTTTTCCTTTACATGCCTCACAGCATGCCACACGTACCGCTGTTTCGGTCTGAAGATTTCGTCGGCCGCAGCCCGCGCGGCTATTACGGCGACGTGATCGAAGAGATTGATTGGTCGGTTGGACAGGTGCTCGATACATTGCGTGAGACGGATTTGGACGAAAACACGTTGGTCTTTTTCACCAGCGACAATGGACCATGGTTGATTTTCGACGACCACGGCGGATCAGCCGGACTGCTTCGCGACGGCAAAGGCAGCACCTGGGAAGGTGGCATGCGCGAACCAACGATTGCCTGGTGGCCGGGTCGAATCAAACCCAGCGTGCGTCACGACGTGGCCAGCACGATGGACATCTTTGCCACGGCCTGCAAGTTGACCGGCACTGCGTTGCCCAAGGATCGCGAGATGGATAGCCATGATTTAACGCCGGTCTTGTTTGGCACGGGCAAGAGCACGCGCGAGGCGTTGTTTTATTATCGCGGTTACAACTTGATGGCCGTCCGCAAAGGCCCGTGGAAAGCCCACTTCATGACTCAGGACGCCTACGGTCCCAAGTCACGCGAGCGCGAAACTCACGAGACGCCCCTGCTGTACAACCTTGAAGTCGATCCGTCCGAAAAGTGGAACGTGGCCGAGAAGCATGCAGATGTGTTGGATGATATCGCCAAGATGGTGGAAGCCCACCAGGCAAAAATGAAGCCGGCCGTCTCGCAACTCGAAAACGAAAACCTCGAGTAGATTGCACCCAATCAACAATTCACCAAACCACCCTACAGGTGAATTGCAGCTCGACTACGGTGGTCGAATCAACTCCTTGGCCCATTCCGCATCGCTGCCCTCAAGCGGCGGAACTGGCTCGCTCTCGTACATGTAATCTTCGTAGCCTGCGGCGTCGTAAACACGATCCAACGTTGCCTGCAAATCGATCTGTGCATCGGCGTCCTTTTCCAACAACGGGATGGGAATCGTTGGCAACGGCTCGCGCAAGCCGATTGGCCAGATCCCAACACGAGGTCGTTCCTGCGAGCGGCTGACAAACACACAATAGTCGCAGTCGGGCATCACGTCGATTGGCAACCTCGGACCGCCGCGCAACAAATCGAGTTCCACCAGATGAGCGTCCGTGCGAATCGCCCGACGCCGCTTGCGAAGGTACTGTTCGCGGTCGGTCCCTTCGTTTTTGTTCGAAGGACTGAGCAATTCGATCACCGTGACAAGTTGCCGCTGGTTGCGGTCACGAATTTCCAAATAGGACATCCGTTCAAAATCAATCGCGTCGGGTAGCTCGCCGTAGGCTGGTGCAACCGTAGTCGTGGAAGATGTCTGCTCGGCGAAGTCCAATTGTCCTTCCGCAACGGTAACGTCGCCTCGGCCAAGCAGCCGCCATTGATCTTGGGGCAGTTCGTGGATGTAGAGTTGCTCCTCAATCTTGACCAGATATTCGGGACGAACGATTGCTGCCAGCGCCTCACTCAGATGTGTAATGAATCGCTGATGAAAATCCTGCCAGACGTCTGGCTGCTCCAAATACGGGTTCATGCCGGGAAAGGGAGAAGGCATGTGCAACTCCGATGGTTAATAAATAAGGTGGTCGTCAACTATCCTACGCAATGAGTGGCCGTTTGAGAAGAATTATCCAGTTTTGGTGGTGTCCTAATTCTGTGTTGCACAATTGATTCGCGCAATTGGTTCACAATTGATTTGGACAGGCATCTTGCCGACCTGGGCGGCACGCAGTTGCTCGTCAGATGCCAAATCCAACGTCGAGACACCAATTAAGACCGACACGTTGATCGACAAAATCGCGATAAATTTGCGTTGTTCCACAGACTTCTCCGGCGTTGAATTCATTCTTCGCGGGTGCCCCACAAGAAACATCGCTCACAGTGCCGAAGACGCTATCTGCCGATGATTTCGCGGCTAGATTGAGATCGATTGCTTGCTTGTTCAGTCTTGGTTCTTCGTGTTGCCAATGTGTTTGACAAAATCGACGATGCGCCAATCCATCCAGCGACAATCCGGGTCGACGCCGCTCTGACCGACGAATCCAAGATGACCACCATGCTGCGCCATGTGTAACGTGATCGCCGACGACATTGGATAACGCTCGTAAATGGTCGAGGGCACCAGTGGATCGTCGGCCGATGCAAGGATGATTGTTGGAACGCGCACGTCTTTCAAAAGCCTTCCCGCACTGCACCGGGCGTAATAATCTTCGATCCCATCAAAGCCACTCATCGGCGCTGTGTATTGATCGTCGAACTCCCACAACCGAGGTGGCATGGAAACGAGCGGATTCGCGCCCAGCTCAGGCACGCTGCGATGGCGATGATAGGCAAGTTGATGGAGACATTTGACGAACTCTCGATCGTAAAAACGATTGAAACCTCTGCGCAAGTTGCGGCCGCAGGCCATCAAGTCGATCGGGGGTGAAACGGTGACGACGCTGTCGAGGCAGGCTGGCGTCGAACGGGAATGCTCAGCGAGGTACTTCAACACGATGTTCCCGCTCAAAGAGAAACCGACCAAAGTGATCTGTGACTCGGGACAAAGCTCGTTCACAAAATGCAATGCCGGCCCCACGTCGTCGCTCCGACCTGCATGACCAAATTCATTGGCCAAGGCGAACCCGGCACCATGTCCCCGCAGGTCTTTGCGAAACGTGCGTATGCCAGCTTGGTTCAACTTCACCGCTGTTCGCACCATATACGTCGATTGATGCGAGCCGGCCAGACCGTGCATCAAAATGACGACCCGGTCGCCCGATTGCCATTCGCTGGGGCAATCGTCATGCAACACCAGCCGGTCGCCATTCGCCAGTTCGACTTCATGGCGCACCGTCGCTTGCGGCCGATCGGTGATTCGCAAATAAGTGCCCACGATCGTCTGTACATGCGGATTGCGCAGTGCAAATGGTGGGTGGAATTCGGAATGTAGAGGGCTAAACATCGAATTCTGTGCGGCTGAGTAGAGAGGTAGCGGCCAGCGAGTGTTGGTCCGCGAAGTCTAACGATCGATTCCATACTCCTCAATTTTGCGATAGATGGTTGCGCGACCGAGGCCCACGAGTTTGGCGGCTTCGGGAACATTGCCACTCGTGCGACTCAGCGCTTCTTTAATCAGCTTCGCTTCCCAATGGTCGATGCGGAGCGATTCCAACTCGCCGTCGGTTGCGGCGTCGCGCAGGCCGACGTCCTCTAATTCAATTCTGTCTCTCATCGCCATCACGACCGCGCTGTCGATGACGTTGCGGAGTTGCCGCACATTGCCCGGCCATTGATACGTCATCAGCTTATGCCGCACTTCGTCGGCCATCACCAAACTCGTTCGTCCGTGCTGACGTTTGAAATGTTCGAGGAAGTGGTTCATCAGCCGTTCGATGTCGGGGCCGCGGTCTCGAAGCGGCGGAATGTAAAGCTCAAAGACACTCAATCGATAATAGAGATCTTCGCGAAACTGTTTCTCAGTGACAAACTCGCGCAGGTCTCGATTCGTGGCTGCTATGACACGCACATCGACGCTGATTTCCTTCGTCGCTCCGACCGGCAGAAACGGATGTCCTTCGAGAATACGCAGCAGTTTCGCTTGCCCCTCCAGCGGCAAATCTCCAATCTCGTCGAGGAACAGCGTGCCGGAATCGGCTTGCTCAAACAAACCGATGTGGTCCGATTCGGCGCTGGTAAATGAACCTTTCTTGTGGCCGAACAATTGGCTTTCAATCAAATTCGGCGCGATTGCGGCACAGTTGACCGAAAGCATTGGCCGATCGGCTCGCGGGCTGGCTCGATGCAAGGCGCGGGCGACGAGTTCCTTGCCGCTGCCGCTTTCGCCGCGGACCAGCACGCAGCCCGTGGCACGCGCGACGCGTTCGATTTTCGATTTCAGGTCGAGGATCGGTTCGCTCTCGCCGAGTAACTCGTCGGACTGAGCCGTTTTCTCGGCCAGCCGTTCGTGGTCGACTTGCAGCGACGCCTGGCGGCGAGCGCGAACCAAGGCGGCAACCAAAATGCTGGCCAGCGACCGAGCGACATCCAGATCGCTGTCGCGAAATAATCCGTCATCCAGATACAGGTGAATAGCTCCAACCGTTTCATCTTCGTGAACGAGCGGCACGCAAATGCAATCGGCATACGTTCGCAAGCTTTCCACATTTGTTTGCTGCGGCGCGTCGGTCACGCGGATCGCGCGGCCTTCTTTGCAAACCAGCGCGGTTAACGATTGGCTCAGTTCGACACTGGCCGCACGGTCGTCGGGGATCACCATCTTGGGCTTCAAGTGACCATCGTCCGCGACCCACAAGAATCCAACAACCGCGGCTTTCGTTCGAGTTTGCAACAGTTCAAGCGACTCACGCGTCACTTCGTCGGGGTCGTCGCACGCCAGCAGTCGAATCGCGAGTTGATACAGCGTCAGGAATTCCTCGGCCCGCTCGAATTCTCGCAGTGCCGCGAAAGCAATGTTCTGCGTGTCATCTGGCCGCACGCGTTCATTAAAAACGACCGTCTGAGAAATTGTGGCGGGATCTGGATCGTCCGATTGGACAAAGCGAAACACCGTTCCGCCAACTTCGACACGATGTGCATCCGCAAGCTGTGCTTCGTCGATTTTCTGGTCGTTGACAAACGTACCGTTGCGGCTGTCGGCGTCGGCGATCCACCATGCCCCGTCTTTGTGCTGAATCGATGCGTGAACGCGAGAGCACTGGGCGTCGGACAAAACGATCTGGCATTCCAACCCGCGGCCAATCAGATTCTCGTTGGAATCATCAAGCGGATATTCAGTGCCAAGACGGGCACCGGCGGTCATCACTAAGTACGTTCTCACAATTTGGCCTGCCTGGTTGCTTGGAGATGTCGCGTGCTTCGACCATCAATATATCAGGTGATGTAAAAACGACACACGAGTCCGACGAGCGAAGTTTTGTTGAACTTCGGAAGTTGACTTTTCGCAACGTCCAGGGCGGGAATAACTTAGCAATCGGCAAAAAAGGGCGAAATGAATCCTGTTACAAACTTGTTGTCGACTTCGCTGGCCGGTTCATCTTGCTTCAGCGGCAGATTCCGTCTAACATCAATATAAGTCATTAAGTCAGGATAAGTTACGTAACCAAAGTCGCAGGCGACTTCCATTCTAAGGGTGTACACATGCGCGGCAGCCAATCTCTCTTCGACAAACTTCCTCGTCGTAGCGTCTCTTTGATCTTGCTCATCGGGGTCGTGACATCCATCGGGCTGCTGTCGTTGCCCGCCGCCGATTTGGAAAGACCACGTGCCAGCGACCGGCACATCACCAACAAGGTCACCGCACTGCTGGAACGCGAACATCTCAGCGATTTGCCGCTCAACGACGATATCTCGAACCGCGGCTTCGATATTTTTGTCAAAGATCTCGATCCGATGAAGCTGTACTTTCTGGAGTCGGACATCCAGGAATTTGGCAAATCGAAAGATATGTTGGATGATTGGTTAAAGGAAAAGAACATTCAGTTCGCGTACGACGTTTTTAATCGCTTCTTACAGCGTGTGGATCAACGCGTGAAATTGGTCGAAGAGTTGTTGGCCATGCAGCATGACTTTACGGTCGACGAGGACATGATCATCAAACCGGAAGTCGCCAAGTGGCCCAAAGACGACGCGGAGGTGCGCGATCGCTGGCGTCGTCGCGTGAAGTACGATTTGCTGGTGCTGAAGAGCGACGAAACAGAAGGTGAAGAGGCGGTTGAAAAACTGAAGTCGCGCTACAACTCGTATGGCAAACGCATGCAACAGTTTGATGGCGACGAATTGCTGGAAATGTATTTGTCGGCGATTACACGTAGCTACGATCCGCACACCACGTTTATGTCCAAGTCGACGTTGGAGAATTTCCGCATCAGTTTGGGGCTGAAACTGGAAGGCATCGGCGCCGCACTCATGTCCACCGACGGACGTACGAAGGTCACCAAGGTCATCCAAGGTGGCGCCGCCGACAAGCACGGAAAGCTGAAAGTCGAGGACAGCATTGTCAGCGTGGGCCAAGGCGAAGATGGCGAAATGGTCGACGTGATCGACATGAAGTTGAACGACGTGGTTCAATTGATCCGCGGCAAGGCTGGGACGATTGTTCGACTGGGAGTGATCTCGCCGGGTGAAAACAAGATCAACACCCTTTCGATCACGCGTGCCAAAATTGAATTGAAGGACAGCGAGGCGCGTGGCGTGATCTTTGACGAAGGCAAGAAAGCGGACGGCAAGCCATACAAAGTGGGCGTGATTGATTTGCCCAGTTTTTACATGGACATGCGCGGCGCTCGATTGGGCCAGCCCGATTACAAAAGCACAACGCGCGACATGCGGCGAATCTTGGTCGACTTTACCGAGAAGGGCGTCGATGGCGTGATTCTCGACTTGCGTCGCAATGGCGGCGGTAGCCTGAATGAAGCGATCAACTGCACGGGTTTGTTTATTGACAGGGGCCCGGTGGTTCAAGTCAAAGGCCGCAAAGGCCAGCCACAAGTGTACGACGACTTGGAACGTGGCATGGTTTGGAAGGGGCCACTCGTCGTGCTGACGAGCAAGTTCAGTGCGAGTGCTAGCGAAATCCTGGCCGGCGCGATTCAAGACTATCGCCGTGGCCTGGTCGTTGGAGATGAAGCGACGCACGGCAAGGGCACGGTGCAAAGTTTGCTGGAACTGGGACCACAATTGTTCCACGTTCCCGATCCACCCAACATGGGCGCGTTAAAGATCACGATGCAACAATTCTATCGTCCCAACGGCGATAGTACTCAAAAACGAGGCGTGCTGGCCGACGTCACGTTGCCGTCGATCAGCAACCACATGGACGTGGGCGAAGCCGACTTGGATTATTCGTTGGACTTCCATCAAGTGGACGCGGCGCAGTTCAAGAAGTTGAATTTGGTCAACGGCAAACTGGTCGGCGAATTGAAAACCCGGTCGGAAACTCGCCGCGGCCAGTCGGAAGATTTCCAAAAGTTGGAAAGGAAAGTCGTCCGCTATCGCGAACAAAAGCGCCAAAAGGTCGTTTCGGTGAACGAAGAGAAATTCTTCGCCCGCCGCGCCGAACTGGACGCGGAAAAAGAAGACGAAAAGGCGTTTGAAGAAATCGAAGGCGCCGCCGCCGAAATCGTCGAACGGAACTTCTACTTCAACGAAGTGATGGCCATCACAGTCGACTATCTCGATCTGCTAAAACAAAACCGATTGGCCGCCATCGGCCGATAACGGTTCGACGGTCAGGCCGATTAATTCTGCCAAATCATTGACTTGCGTCGGATCAATGATCACTTCGCGCAATTGGCTTACGTCGATGTAAATGCCAGTGATCTGCGAACCACGCAAATCGACCTTCTCGAATCGTGCGCCAGGAAATCGAGCACCGCGCAGATCGCATTCTCGAAACACGATTTCGTTGAGACGAGCGCCTTGAAAATCGGCTTCATGCAGATCGCAGTTGATGAATTGTGCGTTGTTGATCTGGGTATCATGAAAGACCGACAAGTTCAACTTACATCGATCAACGCGAAAATTGTTCAATTTAGCTTCGGACAAGTTGATTCCGGTCGCCCGCGAGCGATGAAACTCTACGTGTGCCAGGCGTGAGCCGAACCACTGCGTGTTGTTGAGAGTGCAGTTCTCCAGCAATACCTCACGCAGTTCGAGGTTTGCCCATCGACTGCGGGACAGGTCCGACTTTGTAACTCGTGATTGCTCAAGAATCAGCTCTGAGAATTGCGTGTCGACGAGGTCAGCCTCGGTGATCGCAACCTGTTCATACAGTTGGCTCGACTGAAAACAGTCTGCCGAATGTGGAGTCAAAGCCGTTTTGGCCAGGATGTCCGTCAATTTTTTGCTGGATGGCGTCATACGATGAAAAAGCCGTATTCTCCCGCATTTATCTTGAGTTGGGGGCGGATCATCGTTTAACATAAATGGTTATTGATCTAAATGCCGACAACAGATTGTATCGAGACAAGGAGCAAGACGCGATGCTATCCATTTTGGGTCGACAAGATAAGGGTACAAACTTCTGTGGTGGGCTTTCCCGACGCAGTTTTTTGCAGGTCGGTGGCGCGGCGATGGGCGGATTGTCGTTGGCACAGCTCCTGCAAATGGAAGCCGCGGCCGGAGTCGGCAGTTCTCACAAAGCGATCATCAACATTTATCTTCCCGGCGGACCGTCGCATATGGACATGTGGGATCTCAAACCGGACGCCCCGGCCGAGATCCGAGGCGAGTTTGATCCAATTGACACCAACGTGCCGGGCATTCAGGTCTGTGAGATGTTTCCCCGCGTGGCCCAGTTGATGGACAAGGCCGCGATCATTCGTTCGATCGCCGATTCGGACGGGCGGCACGATTGTTATCAGTGCATGACCGGCCACAAGTTTGGCCAGCGCGGACCCAGCGGCGGTTGGCCATCAGGCGGCGCCTGGGTTTCGCGGCTCAAGGGTGCGGTCAATCCAGCCGTCCCCGCGAACCTGGCGATGATGTACACGACGGGCAACCGAACGTGGGGTGAACCCGGCACGGCTGGCTTTTTGGACATCGCGCATAATCCGTTCAACCTGGTTGGACGCAAGGCTCGCGAGACGCCGGATAACATGGTTCTGAAGAGCATTTCGCTCGAACGATTGAAGGATCGCGATTCGCTGCGACAAGCGTTCGATCGTTTCCGTCGTGATGCCGACGTGGCGCAGAAGATGGAAAGCTTTGACACGTACAGTGAACAGGCGCTGGGCATTTTGACCGATTCGAAATTGTGCGACGCGCTCGATCTGACCCAAGAAGATCCGAAAATCGTCGAACGATATGGCAAGAGCATCGAAAAGTTTCAACGCGACGGCGCGCCGAAAATGGTCGAGAATTTCTGCATCGCTCGACGTTTGGTCGAAGCGGGTGCTCGCTATGTGGCGCTGAACTACAGCCGCTGGGATTGGCACGGCGGCGACGGTATGAATTTTCCGCGATCGCGCGAAGAAATGCCACTGCTGGATCAAGGACTGTCGGCGCTGATCACGGATCTGCACGAACGAGGTTTGGATCGCGATGTCGCAGTGGTCGTTTGGGGAGAATTCGGACGCACGCCCAAGATCAACAAGAACAACAGCCGCGATCATTGGCCACGCGCAAACGCAGCGTTGCTGTTAGGCAACATTCGCGGCGGCCAGGTCATCGGCGCGACGAACAAAAACGGTGAACATCCGGTGAAGCGTCCCGTGAAATTCCAAGAGATCTTTGCGACGCTGTATCACGGCATGGGTCTTGACGCACATCGTGAGCGCGTGTTTGATGGTTCCGGCACGCCACGCTACCCGGTCGATGGCGGCATCGAGCCGATCCACGAATTGGTTTAATGAACGCACTGAACCGTCGAACGTTTCTGGTTGCTTCGAGTGTCGGATTTGCTGGCATGCAGTTCGGCATATCTGCCGGTGCGTCGAATGAAGCTGACATTCCGCCGCGTGCGAAGCCGGCCAAGTCGACGATTCTGTTTTTTCTTTGTGGTGGCGCGTCGCACATCGACACGTGGGACATGAAGCCGGACGCTCCGGCTGAGTATCGTGGAGTCTTTCATCCCATCGAAACGTCGGCGCCAGGCGTGCGACTGTGCGAACATCTGCCGATGCTGGCCAAACAGGCTCATCACCTGACGGTGATCAACTCGGTCAGCGGCAGCGTCAACACGAACGATCATCACGCCGGATACTATTACAATCTGACGGGCCACGTCCCCGACCAGAGTTTCCGCACGTTGGGCAATAATCGCACACCGTTTCCCGATGATTGGCCGCACTTGGGAACGGTCGTTGGGGCCAAGCGTCCTCAACATCCTTATCTCGCCAATGCGATCACATTGCCACACAAACCGAGCCGCGCGCCGTACACGCGTCCGGGACAATTCGCCGCGCGGCTGGGTGTCGAGCACGAGCCTTTGTACGTTTATGGCAGCGTGGAAAAGCCATTGGAGTTTCGGGCTCCGTCACTAAAACTTCAAACCGGTGTGGACCCGCCGCGGCTGGCTTCGCGTAATGAGTTGTTAGCCGCGCTAAACACAGCGCGACGCGAATTCGATTCCGTCGCGGAAGTAGCACGGCTCAGCCGTCAGCAACAACGGGCGGTTTCGCTGCTGGCTTCATCCAGCACGGCCAAGGCGTTCGACGTTCAAAACGAAGATCAGAAGACGCGCGAACGATACGGCGAAACGGTCAACGGCATGGGCTTGCTGATGGCGCGGCGGTTGGTCCAGGCGGGCGTCCCATTTGTCACGGTGTTTTGGCTGGAAAGTCCCAAGATCAAGACCAAGTGCAAGAGCGCGGGCGGATGGGACACGCACGGAAACAACTTCAATTGTCTCAAAGATTGCCTGTTACCGGAATTCGATCGGGGCTTTTCGGCTCTGATCGAAGATCTTGCCGATCGCGACATGCTCGACGAAACGCTGCTTTACGTCACCAGCGAAATGGGCCGCAAGCCCAAGATCGGCGATCCACGATCGGGCGGTGTGAAAGGTGCGGGCCGCGACCATTGGACCCACGCCTTGTCGCACTTGTTGATCGGTGGCGGAATTCGTGGCGGTCAAACGTACGGGGCGACCGATCGACTTGGTGAATATCCACACGATCTACGTGTCACACCGGCACACACGGCCAAGACGATTTACTACGCAATGGGCATTCGAGATTTAGAGGCGCGCGATCAACAGAATCGTCCGTACAACCTGCTGGCCGATGGTTGGCCGCTAACGGAGCTGTTCTGATCGGTCTTGTAGCGTGTGTGGAGCATGGCTTGCTTGTTTGCGGTGCGTTACGCACCCTACACGTGGCGCATAAAAAAGTGCTCCTGTACGCGATGGGTGAGGCACGTACAGAAGCACCACCGGACTCAAATCTCTATCCCGTCCGGCAACGCTGCCAGACGGTTCAATTCTTGACGGGTATTACTGGGTCGTTTCGTCCGCGGCCTCCCGGCTTGCGGTGGTGTCGGCGACCTTCTGTTTGCCGGATTCGTCCCAGGTCATCCACTTTCCTTGACGTTCGCCGTGAACGAATTGACCGCGGGCTTGAGGCAGACCGTTTTTGTGACGCCAAATCCATTGGCCGTGTCGTTTGCCGTCTTCGAAGTAGCCTTCAACTTGAACCTGGCCATCGGCATACCACCAAGTATGTTTGTCCACCGCGCGGCCGTGGTTGAACATACCTTCGCTTTGAAGCACACCGTTAGAATGAAAGGCGCGAAGCAAACCATGCCTCAATTCTGATCCCGAAAGCTTGTATGTCGCCAGCCTTGTGATCCACCAGTTATCAGAGTGATCGACGACGCGCTCGGCTGACAAATAGTTTTCCTGTGTCTTGAGTTTTTTGTTCTTGTACCGAGATTCTCGCTTAAACACTCTCCGGCCAGCCAAATACTGATTTTGCTTCTGCACTCTTTCCTTTTGGTCGAAGTAAATCTCCGTGCCATCCAACTTGCCGTCGCGATAGGTCGCTTCGTAACGCTTTTTTCCCGTCGTGTGCCATAACAGTGTCAAACCCTCACGCCTGCCATCTTTAAATTGCACAAATGCAATCTGGCGTTCTTTGGCGTCCGTGATGGTCCATTCGCCGTCCATGCGGCCTTGGTTGAATTTCACGTACGAAACGATCGGAAATTGAAATCTCGCGAACGACTTGTCGATCGACTTTTGCTGAGTGGCAGGGATGAATCGAGTCCAATCGCCATGAGGCAGACCATTTTGGTAATGGCCTTGAACGAGCGGATTGCCGGTTCGATCATAGGTCCGCCAAATGCCATGATTCACAAAGTCTCCATCTTCATTCAGAATCTCTTCGCGTTCCAGTTTGACTTTGCCATCCGCGTAATGTCCGCGCAACAGTTTTTTAGTGGGTTCTTGTATGTCCGGCGTCGCGATGTCTTGCGCCTGCGTATCGACATCAAGCTTGGCGGCCTCAGTCGGTGCCAAAGAGAAACCCGATTCGTCCGCAAGAATGGACTCGGTTTCTTGGGCTGTAAGCAGCGGGCTGTGGGCGAGCGAGACTGCAACCAGCCACACCGTACAAACTGCAACATTGACTCTCATTTCCAATTTTCCTTATGTATTGTTGACTGTCTCAACAGAAGCGGCGATGCGTACAGACGAAACATGTGTTGTAGGTGTTTCATCCGTTACTTTCGGAAGCTTCG
>CAYFJO010000116.1:17841-18993 GCA_964343305.1 uncultured Pirellulaceae bacterium
TGAATCCTTCAACCACTTGGCGCGTTCGCTGGACGGCGCGTATTTTTTGTGTGACAATGTTTGCCGCCGGGCGGCAGACATAATTGAGATTTCACTTTTATTCAGGAGCGCCTGACAATGGCTACGAACAAACGAGTTGGCTTCACCCTTGTCGAAATGTTGGTCGTCATCTCGATTATCGGAGTACTAGCATCACTCTTGTTGCCGGCGGTTCAGGCAGCTCGCGAGTCCGCACGTCGGAGTGATTGTGCCAACAAGATGAGACAGCTTGCCGTGGCAGTGGAAGGGTTTACGAGTAAGAAAAGTCGCTATCCCGGTTATCGCGAAACGATCGGCGCTGACCTCAATGTTACGACCGCGCACGAAGTTTCCTGGTGCACCCTGCTGCTGCCAGGTCTCGATGACCAGACTTTGTACGACACGATCCGCGACGACAAAGACGGGGTGGATGACGACGGCGATGGAAGCATTGACGAGGATCCATACGGTGACCCTGACGGAGACGGAGACCCCGATGATGACGGCGACGGCACGGACGACGAAGACGGGGCCTACCGAACCACTGCGTATCCCTTTCGAAATATCTTCTTTTGTCCGGATGAACCGCTTCGAGGGCGACTTGATCCGACCAACAGTTACGTCGCCAATGCCGGCATGCGGTGGGATTCGACAGCCACTCCAGCCGCGAACAATAATCGTGCCAACGGCATCTTTTTAGACCGCGTGGCCGTCCCTGGCGCACGAGTGGATGTCGACCACATTGTCGACGGCAAATCCTACACGTTGTTGTTTTCCGAAAACACGCGAGCGGGCCAGTGGCCGGAAACTCTGAGTAGTGGCAATCCCAGGGAAAAGAACGTGTTTGTCTGGCATCCGACGACGACACCCACTCAGAAAATGAGGATCAACGGAGACAGGCAGGACTTTACGTCCCCACTTACTGTCACTGCGGAGTATGCACGTCCGGCCAGTTTCCACTTTACGGGCATCAACGCTTGTTTTGCGGACAGCCGAGTGATGTTTATGCACGAGGGCGTTGATTACAAAGTGTACATTCAACTGATGACGCCAGATTCGGACAATTCCGATATCCCGGCCGCTTGGGCAGGCTATCGGTTGAACGAGGCCGACTACAACCAGTCGTAGAATCGC
>CAYFJO010000116.1:19093-26924 GCA_964343305.1 uncultured Pirellulaceae bacterium
CGCTTGGGCAGGCTATCGGTTGAACGAGGCCGACTACAACCAGTCGTAGAATCGCTCCGGCAAACTTCCGAAGTCTTCTTTGACTTCGGAAGTCAGGTTTATTCCCCCTCCTCATTTCTTCCCAAGGGCCCGTTGTGCTTGGAAGAAGTCCATCAGTATTTGACCGCACGGCTCCGCCATCACCCCGGGGATCACCTGCGCCTGGTGATTCAAACGATCATCGTTGAGCAATTGAAATAGTGAGGTGGTGGCGCCTGCTTTGGGGTCATAGGCACCGAAGACGACCGTGGAAACTCGTGCCTGAAGAATCGCGCCCGCGCACATCGGACACGGCTCGAGCGTCACGTAAAGCGTGCAGCCGGCCAATCGCCAATCGTTCAGCGATTCGGCGGCTTGCGTGATCGCGATCATTTCCGCGTGTGCCGTGGGATCGCGAAGTTGCTCGCGCTGGTTGTGAGCCGAAGCAATGACGCGGTCCTGACAAACAATGACCGCCCCCACGGGCACTTCGTCTTCCTCGCGTGCCTGTTGGGCCTCTTGCAGCGCCATGCGCATGTAGAAATCGTGCATGACGCGAGCCCTACTTCGCCAATTCCCGGATCTCGATATTTCGCAGCGCCGACGACGTCTCCCAGGCCGAAATGCCTAGCGGCTTGGACAAATCCACTTCAGCACGCGTGGTGATCTTGCGTCCCACAATGTTCTGATCGATCACCTGCTTGTCGTCGATCCACACCTGGATCGCCTCATCGGTCACACGAACTCGGAAGCGATACCACTGGTAGTCTTTGAAATTCATGAATTGCGTCGTTTCGTTGTCCGAAGCGTCTTGCCCGTCGATGCTCGACAAGCCAACGATCGCTCCCGCCCAACCCGAGGCAATGAAACTGCAATGCGATTCGCCCACGGGAAATGTCAATCCGGCGAAGAAATCGATGCCCGCGGTCCGCATGGCTTCGAGCCGAATTTCATAATCGGATTTTGGCATGGAACCCTTGTAGGTGATGCCCGTCAAGGACGATCCCATGGCCATCAGGATCTTGCCGGCCTCGACCGTCACTTCGCCTTCGCCGCCAAAATTCGTGATCGTCCATCCTGCTAGCGATTTGCCGTCGAACAATGGCCGCCAAGCGGGTTCGTTGTCGGCGGCTTGGTTTGCACAAGGACAACATTCCGGTCGCATTCGCTTGACGCGTCCGAACCGGGTCGACTGGCGATTCGTACCCAATTTGGCAAAGATCGCTGGTCCACGGTTGCCGGCAGCAACGTCTTCAATTGCAACCAACGCGACAGTCAGCGCCACCAAAAGACCACAATATAGGGCTCGGCCGGACACGCAACGAAGCAGGAAGTCAGGTTGTTTTGGCATGTTCGTTCCTAAAAATAGATCTTTCTTAATTCTGGAACCTCTTGATAACATGATACACACAATTGGCTGATGCTACCCCCTTTGCCACAGAGAATGAAGTGAATCGAATTCGAGCTGTCAATCTTGTATTGTTTTGTTATTGGGTCGTTTTGTTTTGTCTGACCCACATTCCGGTGTCTCTACGGATGGAGTTGCGAATCAATCATCTTGACAAGGTGTTCCATTTTGCCGCTTTTGCGGGACTCGCGTTCTTGCTGGGATGGGTGCTGTCGCAAAATCGACAAATCACTTTTGCGAACGGCATTCTCGTATTCTTGACGGCATCCGTGTACGCCGCTTGCGATGAATGGACGCAAGCATTTGTACCGGGACGTGATCCGGATGTCTGGGACGCCGCGGCGGATATTGTGGGCGCTTTCGCCGGCTTGCTTTTCCTCGTGGTGATGTTTCTCGCGATGCGTGACTCGGTGGCATCGTCACCATTGGCATCCAAAAACGAAGCATAACGTCAAAAGTTTGGCGTCGGTGGTCGATAGTGACCGACGTTGATCGTCTGAAACCACTCGATCGTTTTTCGCAGTCCTTCCTTGAGTGGCACTTGGGGTGTCCAATCCAGCTTCTCTTTGGCCAGCGAAATGTCCGGTTGCCGGCGGGTCGGATCGTCATCGGGCAGCGGCTCGTAGACTAACTTCGATGATGCACCCGTCAGTTCAATCACCAACTCGGCCAGTTGTTTGATGGTGAATTCGCCGGGATTGCCGATGTTGACGGGCCCCACGAATTCGTCCGGCCCATTCATCATGCGGATTATCGCTTCGACGAGATCGTCGCGATAACAAAACGACCGCGTTTGGCTGCCGTCGCCAAAGATGGTGATGTCCTGGCCGGCGAGTGCCTGGCGAATGAAGTTGGAGACGACACGCCCATCGAACGGATGCATGCGCGGACCGTAAGTGTTAAAGATGCGGACGATACGAACCGCCACTCGGTTCATGCGATGGTAGTCCATAAACAACGTCTCGGCGGCCCGTTTGCCTTCGTCGTAACACGCGCGAACACCGATCGGATTGACACAGCCGCGATAGCTCTCTTGTTGCGGATGGACTTCTGGATCGCCGTACACTTCGCTGGTCGACGCCTGCAGTACTTTCGCGTTACATCGCTTGGCCATCCCCAACACGTTGATCGCACCGACGACCGAAGTTTTGATGGTCTTGATGGGATTGTATTGATAGTGACCAGGCGCCGCCGGACAGGCGAGACTGTAAATCTCATCGACTTCCAAATAGACGGGCATCGTGATATCGTGGCGGATCAGCTCGAAATTGGGTTTGTCCAGCAGGTGTGCGACGTTCGCTTTTTGGCTGGTGAAGAAGTTATCGAGGCAAATCACGTCGTGCTCGTCCGCCACGAGCCGTTCACATAGATGGGATCCCAAGAATCCCGCTCCGCCAGTGACTAAGATGCGCCGAATGGTTGACACGTTGGTTATCCCTCAAATGGAGTGAAGTTTATAATGCCGCTAAGAGATTATACGACATAGTGTGAAGTGTCTCACAGAACCATTACATCTGATACCTTCGTAATAACCCGAACAGTACCACGCTTTTTTCACCACGCCCGTTGAGCGAACGGAATGCCGGACAAATACTGGTTCCTGAAACACTGCGACTTGTTCGAGCGGCTAACGCCCGACCGACTAAAGCAAGTCGAAATGCGCTGCCGGACGCGGACGTTTGCTGCCAAGAGCCCGATCTATCTGCCAGCGGACCAATCCGATGCCGTGCTGATGCTGGCGTCGGGGCGAGTGAAAATCTGCAGTTTTACCTATGATGGCAAGCAGTCGATTCTGACGTTTATCGAGCCGGGCGAACTGTTTGGCGAACTGGCGATTCTCGAGTCCGGCGAACGAGAAGAATATGCCGAGGCCGTCACCAACTCGTCGGTCATCCTGATTCCGGCGGACGAGATTCGAAAAGTGATCGAGGAATATCCCACCGTTTCGTTGGGCGTGACGAAGTTGATTGGCATGCGCCGCCGCCGAATCGAACGACGGCTGAAGTATTTATTGTTCCATTCGAATCGCGATCGGTTGGCCAATTTGTTGCTGGAATTGGCGGAACAGTATGGTAAACCGTGTCCGTCCGGTGTCGATCTAGGAATCAAGCTTTCCCATCAAGATCTGGCCAACATCATCGGCAGCACGCGCGAAACGGTCACGTTGATGTTGGGTGAACTACAAAACGAGGGTCTGATTTCGACTGGCCGCCGAAAGGTGACCTTGACGAACATCGAACAACTGGCCGCCAGTGTGAACGTCCGCGTGCCGACGGTCAATCAAGAGCGACCTGCGACAAAGAATTCGACCAGCGATCCGTTGTCAACTGGGACCAACAAGCTCCCGAATGTGACCTGATTCACAGAACTCAAGACCACCATCCCTCAGAATTGAAGTATGAGCGATTCACCTCAAAACAAAAACTTGCCCGACGAGCCGAATTCGTGGCAGCCTTGCCAGGCGGGCGCAATCCAATCGGTCGTCTCCCAGCAAGTGGCTTGCCGTCGCCAGCGTAAGATGGTGATCGGCTCATCAGCAACCGTTCTCGTTTTGGTGGTCGCGACCACTTGCATGATCAGCTTCGGACCGCTGGGTGGTCCCCAAGCTCCCGAGGCAATTGGCAAGATCACGTGCGGCGAAGTGAAGGCGAAGTTAAAAGACTACATCGCCGAGTCGCTGGACGAGGATGTCGCCAGCCGAATCAAGAAGCATTTGGACGAGTGTCCCAATTGCGCGGAACAATACAGAAAGAGGAAACAAGCCCAATCGAACTCGGTCGGCATGTATCGCCACGTGGCTCCGTGCCCTTGTCAAGATTGTCGATCCAATCACTTGATTGCGTTTTCGATAGCTGGCCACTAGCCGAACATTGGGCCTTCTCTCGACCTCACATCAATGGTTTAACCGCTGTGGAGGGGCAATTTATGCGTAGGCTCTCTATATACTCGGCCCCAAAATGAGAATAAGATAGTAAGTGTTCCCTGATGGACTCATCGGGCGAACGAAGGCTGAAACAAACATCACGCTGAAACAAGCATCAGTTTGCATTTTGCGAGTACGAGGTCATCTTGCGCCCTGGGAATTCCAATCGGTTTCCCTCCGTGCCGCAGACTTGGTCGCAAAATCACCAATTGATGTGGATTTAAAGCCGGTATCGCTACGAGATCCTCGTCATGGCGGAACGTACTACAACTCCTTCCGTCGAACCACAAACTGCGATTCACGCGGACTCCGAAAGTCCTCGCACCAATTTCCCCCGCCAGGATCATCGCTTTGTTGGTCGCTCAGCGGAATTGAAAGAGATCCACGACCAGTTGTGCGTCAATCGTCAACTGGCAATTACTCAGCCTCGAGTTCCGCACAAACAGGGTGGCGTTGGCAAGACATCCCTGGCGATTGCCTACGGGTGGTCTCGTGCCAAGGATTATCCTGGCGGGTTGTTCTTCATCGACGGGGGAGCCCGATTTCTGCTCACCGAGTTGGCGAAACTCGCGGACCCTCTGGACGTCAAGCAAGGTATCAACCAGCAGCAAACCGCGGTGCGTGTGCGAAAGCAACTGGCCTCCGGTCCCACGTCGCTGTTGGTCATCGACGGACTGGAAGATGAAAAGAAATGGGACGAGGCGGAGGAGGCAGGAGTCATCCCACGCAAGGGCAATTGCCGCATTCTGGCAACGACGAGTCTTTCGTATCTCGCCGACCTGGAAATGTTCAGCGCCCGTTGCCTTGCCAAGGACGACGGTGTGCAACTGTTGAAAGGGTATCGTCCGGACGCCGGCGATCAAAAACTTCGAAAACTGATTCCACAGATTGTCGAAAGTTTCGATGCTTTGCCGCTGGGACTGGCGTTGCTGGGCACCTATATGCATCTCAAGCCGGAATTGACTTGGAGCGACCTGGGCGATCGTTTGCCCGACTTGGGCTTGGCACCCGTCACACGCAAAGATAAACGCCGGGCGATTTCCGTGCCTGATTACGGCGCTGCGATTCACAAGTTCTTTGACGAATTGCTCGAGTCGCTGGATCTGCAGCATCGTGTGGCTCTGGAATTCGCGGCCTTATTGCCCGAGCGTCACATACTGAGCACTTGGGTGTGTGAACTGCTCGAATCGGACGACATCCTCGAGATGGCCAAAATGTTGGATCACGAACCGCTGTCCGCACGGCAAGTTTTGTCGAATTTGTATGCTTGGCAATTGTTGCGATCCCAGTCGGCGGACAATCGCGTCCTGGCCCTTCATCCTTACCTGCGACATCGGTTGAATGAGCGCTGTGAAGAAGGCAAATACCTTCACAAGCACGTATCACGGGACATTCGAGAGCTTGCCAAGCGTCGAGTGAAAAACTGCACGGAAAACTGGCGGGATAGCTCCGTTCGCATTGAATTCACGGCGTTGGTCGAACTGGCAAAAATGCTGCGAGACCGCGGCGACCTCGACACATCGGCAAAGACGGTCCGCCAAGTGGCTTTGTTCTTGCATAAGCTGCGAAGGTTTCACGACGTCGTCGGGCTAGTCGAAACGTTTGTAACCGACGACGCCATCAAAGCGCTCGCCCCCGAAACCGCTTGCGTGTTGCTGTCCGACCATGCATCCGGGTTGTCGGCGATCGGCGAAGACAAAGAAGCCGCCGAGTACATGAAGAAAGCGATTGAGATCGACAAGCAGCATCTCGAACCGGATCATCCGACGCTGGCCGCGCACTACTCCAATTACGCCGGCATATTAAAGAACCTCGGCAAGCTCGACAACGCTCGCAAGTGCATCAAACTAGCGATTAAGATTGAACAAAAACGATACGGCAAAGGCAACCGACGCCTCGGCCTCAGACACTGGTGGCTAGGCGACATCGAGTTGGCCGACGGCAAAGAGAAAGACGCGTCGGCCCAGTATCGTCGGGCCCACAAGATCCTCGCCAAACACCTCAAGCCCGACCACGAACACGTCGTCACCCTCGCCAAGATCATCAAAAACCTCACGGATTCCGAATCCGAATCCGCGAGCCCCACCACGGATGCATGAGCGTTGCCTTTCGGGGATCGAAAGGCGATATCGTTTTTGAAAACCCGCTCACGTCGTGTATAATCGTCGGCCGAAGTCAATTCAGGAGACAAGTATGGCGTCCATCGAAACCAATTACCCGATCTCTTTGTCACGCCGTGAAGCGCTGCAAATCGGCGTCGGCCTATTTGGACTTGGACTTCCGCAGTACCTCGAAGCGGCCATCAACGGCCAAGTCGCATCAAACAGGAAAGACATCTCCTGTATTTTCATCTTCCTGGCCGGCGGCCCCAGTCATTTTGAGACATTTGATCCCAAACCCAACGCACCAGCCGAAGTCCGCGGCCTTTGGAAACCGATCAGCACGAACGTCCCTGGCACACAGATCTGCGAAAAAATGCCGCTGATGGCGAAGCGGATGGACAGGATCGCCGTCGTCCGATCGTGGCAAGGCACGAGCGGCTCGCACTCTACCGGCTCGCAGCACGTCACCAGTGGCATGCTCCCGCCGACTGGCGGCCAATATTTTCCCAACTTCGGCTGCCTCGTCTCCGCATTGCGCGGCAGCAAAGTGCCCGGCATGCCCGCCCATTTTGGCATCCCATTCGCCGGTCGATACACCAACCCGCCCGGCTATCTCGGCGCGGCCCAAGCGGCATTCAACATCGAAGGCGACCCCAGTAGCCCGCGCGTCAAGTTTGGCGAACTCGGCCTGGAGCGCGTCCGCTTTGAAGATCGCCGGTCGATGCTCATCCAATTGGAGAATTTGGGAAGACTATCTGGCGTGACCGACTCAGGCCTCGAAGCAACCGACAAGTTTTCCAACGAAGCGATCTCACTGCTCACCAGCGGATCGATGAGCAAGGCGATGAACCTGGAAGAAGAGCCCACGGAACTGCGCGAGCGATACGGCAACAATATCTATGGCCAACGCGTGCTGCTCGCCCGTCGCCTGATCGAAGCCGGTTCGAGATTTGTCACGATCAATCAAGCCGTTCAAGGCGGCCTGTTCGGCAACGGAAAGACGAACGGTACATGGGACAACCATCACCTGTTGTTCGAATCGATGATGTCGTTCAAACATGCGCCGCCCAATGCCCCGAGCGGTTATAACTGGCATTCGTACGACGGACCCGGAAACTTGCCACAGTTCGACATGTCGCTTTCCACGTTGTTGGACGATCTCGAAGAACGTGGACTATTGGACACAACGCTGGTCGTCGCCATCGGCGAATTTGGCCGCACGCCGAAGATCAACAAATACGCTGGGCGCGATCACTATCCCGCCGCGGGTTGCGCTGTGCTGGCTGGTGCCGGCATCAAAGGCGGCGCGGTGATCGGAGCAACCGATCGAAACGGCGCCGAACCAAAAACCCGCCCCTATCGTCCCGAAGACTTCGCCGC
>CAYFJO010000117.1:0-26922 GCA_964343305.1 uncultured Pirellulaceae bacterium
TCACCACTTGCGATTCTCACCATCGCGAGATGTGCGAGTTGCTACCAAATCAAATTGGGAGTGGAAGATGTATCCCCACCTTTTCCGCGGCATGCACCCCGTTGTCGCTGCAAGCGTCGTTCTGTTTACCTCGTGGTCGTTCAGCGAAGACCGAATTCGTGAAGCTCTAAGAAATGGCAAACCGAACGATGCCATTGTCGAATTACGCAAACTCGAAAAAAGCGACGGCTTCGATTCTTCGTCCTATTTGCTGGAAATCTCTCGCGCCTTTTACCGAAACGCTGAGTTTCGCAAATCGTTAGACTTGCTCGAAGAGATTGTCCGGCGTTATCCCAACACTCGGATACATGTGCTTGCGCAAGTTGCCATGGGCGAGGTGTACCAGGAACTGGGTGACGAAAGAAAAATGGTGGCTGCGTATGAAAGAGCCATCGATCTTCCCAGGACGCCAACGCGGCTTCATCTGATGGACGCTAGTGACACCAACAATCGTGCCTATGAAGCACTCGGCGACTGCTACATGAAGCATCGCAAGTGGCAGAGTGCGCTGCCGATGTGGACAGCGTGGAAGCCACAGAGCTGGTGCGGTACGTGTTGGGCATCGATGGAAAGAAGCCGAAAAAAGAGCATCGCACTTTGCCAATTGCACTTGGGTAGCCATCGTGCGGCCGCGAACACACTACTTGAGGGCTATTTTCATGGCGCGCTCGGACAAAGTTCGTCCATCACATTGATGCTCATCCACCTTTACAGCCAGGCAGGTCAAATCGAGGATCTCGGCTTGATGATGAGCGATTACGAAGCTGCCTGGCTCGCGAATATGAAGGACAGCTCGACGAAGTCCATCGAAGAGTTGATGAAGTATTCACCCACGCGGACTTATCGTGAATTTGTGCAGATCAGCAAATGGGCCGCCGAGAAGGATGTCGCGAAGTTGATCACCGTTTGCCAAAAGACTGGCCGTTCGAGTGTCAAGACATTTGACAAGTCGACTCGTTTCGGACAGTGCCGAATGGCGGCAACAGGCCTTGCCAATTGTGATGGCGAGGAAGTCGAACAAATCGAAGAGGCGTTGGCCCGTGGTCAAGGTTGCAAGAGCTGGTTGATCTATGCGTTGGGTCGGAGCGAATCGCCGCAATCGGAATTCGTGCTGGAAAGACTCGCGCGGCGTGTCAACCAATATGATGCGGAAAACGTTGCTTATGCAATCTGGCTCAAGGGCGAGCGGGGACGGGAAATGTTGCACAAGATTGCGAATGGCCGCAAATATCAGATCTCATGGTTGGCAAAAAAGTGGTTGAAGCTTGATCATGACGAAAAGGCGACTTGGCCACCAGTTCAAGAGAATTCGCTGCCGGAAACCTTTACATCGAAAGATTCGCAACAGACCATTGGTGGCAAGCGAATTGCGATACCGTGGATGCCTTGGACCGGCGCCGTTCTCGTTGCACTTGGGGTTCTTTGGCTCGCAAAGATTGCAAATTGCGAACGACAAAACTTGCTCGGCAACATGACGACTGCGACCAAGGCCACCAAGCCTTGCTTGTGAAAAACGATTGACTGATAATTATGTTCAGTTTCGATCGCTTACCAATTCCTTCAATCAATTTGGTGCTGAACGATGCCTTCGCCGTTTCCTGGTATGGATCCATTTTTGGAAAAGAACCCCATTTTCCACGAACTGCACACGCAAGTGCTGGCGGGGATCCAGGCTCAACTGCAAACGCAGATTCGCCCCAAGTATGTCGCCAGGCTGGAACGTTATCTATCGGAAGGCAGTGTCTGGGGATTGGAAGTCGAATCGCTCGATGGCAAGGAACCGGATGTGGCAATCGTTGAAGGCCGAGACGGTGTTGAAACGATTTCACCGATGGCGACACTCGCCCAACCAACCGTCTCGGCAACGGAAGAACTTGATCCCGAAGAATTGGAACTGCGCAAGCAACGCCGGATCGTGATCTACGTCAACGAGCGTCCGCGACTGGCCGTCACAAGTATCGAACTGCTCAGTCCTTCCAACAAGCAGGCAGGCTCGCTTTCACGGGACCGATATTTGGAAAAGAGGTCTTCGGCACTGCATGGCGGATTACATTGGGTCGAGATCGACTTGCTGCGCGGCGGTTCGCGACCGCCGATGTCCGTCGTAGTACCCGAAAACACCGATTACCTCGTGTATGTCGCTCAAGCCACGCTGACCGGCTGGAACCATGGACTGTTTGCGTGGGATTTGCGCGACGCACTGCCGACGATTCCCATTCCGCTGTTGAGCGATGATCACGCGGCCGTCAATTTGGCTGCCGCGTTTCAAGAAGCCTACGACCGAATCGCCGGCGACGACGAAGCGGACTACCAGTCGGACCCGCCGCCGCCCGCACTGCCCAGCAACGCCGCCGAATGGACTGAGCAATTGCTGCGCGAACACGGGTATCGCAAATAACCATGGCGCAAACCGCCTGACGCACCGACGCAATGAATTACAACCAACGAATCTTAAATTCCGTTCTACTCGTTTCCTTGATTACGCTGGGTGGCTGCTCATCAAATCTCGGCGGGATTGACGCGGGTGCTGCCAATCGAATGAATTCGTTCGAGTTGTTGACGGCGGCCGCAGCGGCGAATTCGTCAGGTCGTGCCGAAGACGCCGCATTTTTGTTTTTCGCAGGTCGAGCCAGGTTTCAAATTGACAAACAAGTTTTTCCGCCGGTGGAGACTGGTGCCAATAGTCCCGACGTCTTAAAGTCCGCTCTCAGCCTGACGGTCGGACAATCGATCGTACCGGCGCTGGCAAAAGACCCCGCCGCCTTCAAGAGGGTTGTCGGTCGACTTGTCAAATGGTCGCCAAGTTTCAAAGACGGTTATCACCCTGGCTGGAAATATCAGAAGGCTCTTGACGAGAAGGCCACAGCATCGGTCGTTTCCGCGACACGAAAATCGATCTTGGGACCGATGCAAGCGAAGGCCAAACTGCTCGAAAATGAAGAGTATGTGAAACTATCTCGCATCGTTCAACAAGCGATGGAAGTCGAACGGAAATTCGCCTCAATCCCAAAAAACGACGAGTACCACAAGGCCGTCAAGAAGAAAATCGCGGCCGCGACGCGAATGAAGGAAATCGAGTGGCAGACAAACCCAGAATCTCGTTGGCATGCGCGAATGGGTTGGAAGGCAGGGGAGTATTTCGAAGACGTGGAGGTTATCGCGCTTTGTCATGCAATTGAAGAAAACAATGTCGAAGAAATGGAACGGCTAATTGCTGACGGAGCGAACGTGAAAGCCGTCGGCAAAGATGGGATGACTCCCTTACTCTGGGCATTTCCCGAGAATAAGTTCGAGAGGTTTGAATGCCTCCTGAAACACGGCGCGGACGCCAACATATTTTTCGAATCAAACTTCGGGGTTGTCAGTCAACCCTTCCATCCGTATCCGCAAGGCGGGCGGTTGTTTGAAGATCGCGGATGTCACGCCGGCCAATCCGTGACCCATCTTGCTTGTCGATCCCCAGCCATCGAGTACATGAAGTCCGTCCTAAAATACAAGGGCGATCCCAATCTTGTGGACAAAAAGACTGGCGAGGCTCCCTTGAATATCGTCTTGAGTAGATATACGACAGACGTGCGGGCGAGAGTCGAACTGCTCGTCACAAAGGGCGCAGACTTAAATCGATACTGCAAGTACCACCTAACTTTCCCTGCGATGCAGGCGGTGAAAAGAAACCAATTCGCAACCGCCCTTTGGATGCTGAAATCTGGAGCGGACCCGAAACTTTATCAGCCGAACGGTCTCAGAAAACTGGTTCATTTCGTAGTTCGAAGCGAGCGGCATTTTCCATCTTCTAATGAACGAATTGGCAAAGACTATCACGCACTCGTCGCGTGGCTGGAGCAGCATGGTGAATCACTCGAGCAGGCAAGAGAAGACGAAAAACTCTGGACAGAAAAACTCGATCCAAGACTGGCTGGTTCGGCAATATATGAAAAAATACGCGAGGAAATCATCGCCAAACGAAAAGCTAAACAAGCAGAGCAACCGTGATGAAATCAAAGTTTCAAGATGCGCGCAGATTAATCAACAAAGACAAATTTGTTGAAATTCAAAATCAATCTTGCGGCGTTCTTAATGCCATGTTCGTCGGCATAGTGGACGACCGCGTCCAACTCTTCGGGAGTCGGTCCACTTCCACCGGCTAATTGCCATCCCAACTTAATTCGGTCACGAGTCGTTGTTCGTTCAGATTCCAGCCGATCCGCTAACCGGACTGACATGGCGACCATGAACCGGTTGTTTAGGAGCGCGAGGGCTTGGAGCGCGGTCAGTGTTTCGTCGCGCTTGGGAACGGACATCGACGGGTCGGCGCAGTCGAGCGTGTTCATGAACGGCTGTGGTTGCGAACGAACAATGAATCGATATACCGCGCGACGGTGTGTGTTCGGGTCGTGGGGGTCGTATTTGCGATACTCGTAGTGGGGTGAGTGGGCGGGATGTTCGATGACGAAGTCCATGTAGCTTGGGCCGCCCATTTTCGTGTCGAGGCGGTCGGCAACGGCGAGAACGCTGTCGTGAATTTCTTCAGCGGTCAGGCGGCGGCGATTCATGCGCCACAGTAACTGGTTCCCGCCGTCGATCTTGGCGAACTTTTCGTTGTGGACCGAGGACTGGCGATAAACCGTGCTGATGCAAATCAATCGATGCAGGTCTTTGATCGAACCGCCGCTGCCGCGGAACTCGGCCGCGAGCCAGTCGAGCAGTTCGGGATGCGTCGGCTGGCTTCCGCCTCGGCCGAAATCGTTCGGCGTGTCGACGATGCCCTGGCCGAAGTGATAGTGCCAGATGCGGTTGACGATCGACCGCCAGGTGAGCGGATTATCGTGACGAACAATCCAATCGGCGAGTGCGATGCGACGATCGCCTTCGTCATGGCTTGACGCAAGGTCGAATTTGGCGGGCACGTCATTGATGAACGGCACGGTCGCTGGCGCCGCTGGCTCGCCGGGTTGGGTGACATTACCACGGTGCAGGACAAAGATCTCTCGTGGACCCAGGCCCGACCGACCGCGAAAGTTTCCGCTCCCTTGATGCACACAGCCGACGTAAACTCGGCCACGCGCTGGAAGCCGTTGGAGCGCGGCTTCGGTGTCTAACAGCAGTTTTGTGAGTTCGATTTGTAGCGACTTGATTTCATCGGTCAACACGCGATCGAGGATTTCCTGACGTTGCTGGCCAAGTTTGGTGAGCTGATCTAAATCCGCATGATTCCAAACACCGTAGTAATATCCGTCGACGAGGTTTGCGCGCCGCCAGCGAACTGGCGCTTGGATCGAATCGAGCGACGTGACCTTTTTGCCCGACGCCAAGTTCTGTTTGTCCGGCGCGAGCGCGGTTAATTCGGCCAATGCGAAGATGTAGTCGGTTGGTAGTCGGTTGACAAGTTTTGTGGCAGTCACGCGAATGTATCGCGCGGTCGTTCCGTCCGCAGGAAAACTCTGTGGAACGACGCCGGGGTTTTTGTAATTGGCGCTCGTGTGGTCGACAATCGTGGTCACGCCGGTGTTGAATGCCTTGTCGTCGCTCGCGTCGATACGGAAACGAACAGGAAAACCGAAGCCCTCGCCAATGCTGTTGAAGTCATCGTTACAGCCGACGATGATCACGTGTTCGATCTTCTGCGAACGACCAAGATCGACTTGCACCCACTTTGCGACGTCCTGCTTCTTTTCGATGTGGCTGTGAAAGCCAAATTCTGGTCGCGGTTTTTTTGCCGCTTCGTTTGTTTTGTTCAACTCGGCAATCCGCGTGTCGAGCTTGGCGAGTTCCGGACCGGCCAATTCACGAGTTTTCTTTTCGAGCGCCGCCAGTTGTGACGTGATTTGTTTCTTGCGAGACGTCAGCACTTCGCGCTGCTGTGCGTATTCGGGCGAAAGATCGTACTCGCGGTCGGCCCGATCGATCGCAGCAAACACGGCTTGCAATCCGTAGTAGTCCTTCATTGTGACTGGGTCGAGTTTGTGATTGTGGCAGCGGGCGCATTGAATGGTGAGGCTGCAAAACGTGTTCATCGTGTTGGTGACCATGTTGTCGCGATCGAGGTTGCGGGCCACCTTGCCGTCGATCTTTGACTCTGGAACCTCCGCGTGTCCGATGAAGTCCCAGGGCCCGGCGGCGATGAAGCCCGTGCCCAAGATGCCGTCTGCGGTGTTCGGCCACAGAGCGTCGCCGGCGATCTGTTCTTGGACGAAGCGCTCGTACGGCTTGTCTTCGTTGAACGAGCGGATGACATAGTCGCGATACGGCCAGGCGTTCATGCGCGGCTTGTCTTTGTCATACCCGTGCGTCTCGCCGTAATGCACGACGTCGAGCCAATGCCGTGCCCAACGTTCGCCATATCGAGGCGACGCTAGCAAGCGATCGACCAGCTTTTCATAAGCCAACGGATCGGGATCGCGAACGAACTGCTCCACTTCGCTGGGCGATGGCGGCAAACCCGTCAAATCGAAATACAACCGACGAACGAGCGTACGACGGTCCGCTTCCGGCGACATCCTCATGCCCTTCTCGTGCAGCTTCTGCAACACGAACGAATCGATCGGCGTGCGAACTCGATCGGTGTCTTGGACGGCGGGAATCGGCGGTCGTTGGACCGGTTTCAGCGACCACCAATTAAAATCGATGGTCGTTGTAATCGCCAACTTCAATCCCTTTGGCCAAACGGCGCCTTCATCGATCCACTTGCGAATCGCGGCAATTTCGTCCGCCGACAACGGATCAGCATCTTTAGGCATCTCCGGTTCGTCGCCAGCGATGTAATCCAACAACAAACTTGCATCCGGAATTTTCGGAACGAACAACTCGCCGTTTTCGCCGCCCGCTCGCGCCGTTCCTTCGCTTTGCAGCGACAGCTTGCCTTTGCGATTGTTGTCGTTGTGGCAACTGACGCAGTGTCGCTCGAAGATCGGTGCGACTTGCTGCACAAACAAGGTCCCGTCTTCGGCTGCGAACGAGCAATTGGCGGCTAGTAACAACGTGTATAACGCAAGTGGCTTCATGGAGGGTCATTCTAGCCAACGCACCGTTGAAAGAAAACTTGTCCGTTTATTCTTGTGATGGTGATGATGTATTACTTACAATTCTGGAATGCTAATCGACGATTATTTGCACTGATGAAATCAACGACGGTTAGTGCCAATTAGTGTTCCCCTGAAAACGATGAGGATGTGACCATGGGATGTGCGCCACGAGCGATAATGCTGTTGATGGTTTTGATAGGGACGATTTTTGTCGGCCAAAACGGGTCGCAAGTTATTACGACGGTTGCGGGCACGGGGTCGCCGGAAAACAACGGCGATATGGGGGACGCGACCAAAATCAATATTGGTGACACGTTCGGCGTCGAAATTGGACCGAGTGGCGGGTTGTATGTGACCGAAGTGAAGAACCACCGAGTCCACCACGTGGATCTCGAAACCGGTAAGCTGTCAGTGGTCGCGGGCAACGGAACCATGGGCTACTCAGGCGATGGCGGTCTGGCGACAAGGGCTAGTTTGAACGAGCCTTACGAAGTCCGTTTCGACAAGGACGGCAACATGTTCTTCGTTGAAATGAAAAACCATGTCATCCGTTACGTTGATGCCAGAACGGGGATCATTTCCACAATCGCGGGCACAGGACAGCGTGGTTATAGTGGCGACGGCGGACCAGCAACCGAGGCCACGTTCAGTGTCCCGCACAGCATCGCGCTCGACCATCGTGGCGGGCTATACGTGGCCGACATCGGCAACCATCGCATTCGTCGCGTTGATTTGAAAACGGGAATTGTTGATTCGATCGCCGGCAGTGAGAAGAGAGTGTTACCCAAAGACGGCCAGGTTGCCAAAGGCAATCCGATTCTCGGACCACGAGCGCTGTTCATCGATGGCGACACGATGTGGATCGCATTGCGCGAGGGACACAGTGTATGGCGGATGAACCTGGGCGACGGCGTGCTGCACCACGTCGCGGGCACGGGCAAGAAAGGATTCAGCGGCGACGGCGGACCTGCCAAGCAGGCCACCTTCAACGGCCCAAAAGGAATCGCCGTCGGCCCCGCTGGCAACGTTTTCGTGGTCGACACCGAGAATCAGGCAATTCGCATGATCAACATCAAGACGAACAAAATCTCAACGATCGCCGGCAGCGGACCAGACAAGCGCGGCGGCAGCGGCGACAACGGACCAGCAACCAAGGCGGAACTCGCACGGCCGCACGGAATCTGCGTTGGTCCGGATGGAGCCGTGTACATCGGCGACACGCTCAACCATCGCGTCCGTCGAGTGAAATAGAAGTACCTGGCCGCCATGAACTATGTCCAGTGACTCATCCAATACGACTTGCTGCGTTTTGACCTTGATCGGTCGAAGCAAACTGAAAGCGTTTAAGGTCGACAATTAGAATATCGATGTTGTGACAGATGTTGATTAGGTCGTTGCAGTGGCAAACGAGGCGCCATACGGTTCTGTCGGAATCGATTTCACCGCCGGCCTGGACGACATGGAGAGCAGCTTGACCGTGCCACTTGACCGGAACTTGTTGAGGCAGGTCGATGCTTAACAACACAGTCGCGTTCGGTACTTTGACAGTCGATCCCGAATGCTGTGTCCGTTTCCGTCTTTTCCCACTGCTTCCATTGCCCTTTTTGAAATCCAATTCACTGCGAACGATTGTAACATGTCGTGGAGACTCAAATCCAAGTTGCACGGCCCCACCGCGGATAGGCCGGCCGTCTAAATCCGTAATCTCCTCAACGGTGACCTTGATTTCATTGAGAATGTCGACGCTATCCCCCGCTTTTCTGGTGAGTACAAGCATGAAGGACTCCTTTCCACTCGGTGCTCGAATACAAAGTTCAAACCACAACTCAGGTTATTATGTCGAAATTCCACTGTTCGACAAAGTGCAACGTTTTCGGTGACCGCAGGATTGGCAGTAACAAGACGGTCGGGATTCTCATTTTCTCGTTGGAGCCTTGAACATTTGTCGTATTGTTCGGCTGGTCAGAAAACAGTTGGGACAACTGTTCTGCCATAGTGAAATTGAAAACATTGTCCATTATACTGTTGCAAAGTCTCCCGCCCATCCTCTTCAACTCGCCCGAGGTAATTCAAATGATTCAACGCGTCGTTCTGCTCCTTTTACTTATCGTTGTCGTTTCGCCCGCCGCATTGGCTGAACCACCTGAGTTGAAGGTCGGCATGATTGGCCTCGACACCTCTCACGCGATCGCGTTTACCAAGATTTTGAACGACGCTGATGCGCCAGAGGAAGTTTCGAATTGCCGCGTGATCGTGGCCTATCCCAAGGGCAGCCCTGACATCGCGTCGAGCACGAGCCGTGTGCCGAAGTACACCGAGCAGATGATCGCGCTGGGCGTCGAGATTGTCCCGTCCATCGACGTGCTCTTGAAACAAGTGGACTGTGTGCTGTTGGAAACGAACGATGGACGGCCGCACTTGGAACAGGTCCTGCCCTGCTTCAAAGCGGGCAAACGCGTTTTCATCGACAAGCCGATGGCCGGTTCACTGGCCGACGTTGTGGCAATCTTCGAAGCCTCAAAGAAGTACGACGTACCGACGTTCTGTTCGTCGTCACTGCGGTTCGCCAAAAGTACGTTGGCGGTTCGCGGTGGTTCGATTGGCAAAGTGACCTACTGCCAAACGCAAAGCCCCTGTTCACGAGAGAAGACGCATCCTGATTTGTACTGGTACGGCATTCACGGATGCGAGTCGTTGTACACGGTGATGGGAACGGGCTGCGAAACGGTCCAGCGATCCGAAACCGAAGACGGCAAGATCAAAGTCATCGGCAACTGGAGCGGCGGCCGCACAGGCATCTACGTCGAAGGCAAAGGCTACAGCGGCACGGCCAAAGGCACGATGGGCGAATCTCCAGTCGGTTCCTACGACGGCTATCGCCCGCTGGTCGTCGAAATCGTCAAGTTCTTTCGCACGGGAGTGGTCCCCGTCGCACCGGAAGAGACGATCGAACTCTACACCTTCATGGAAGCCGCCGACGAAAGCAAGCGCCAAGACGGTAAGGCGGTCAGTATGAAAGACGTGCTCAACAAAGCACGCGACGAAGCCACGGCCAAATTGAGCAATTGAAACAACGAACGCATGATTCGACCCACGTGGTTGGCGCGTTGCAACCGCAAATAAGAATCGCTCGCGCCATCGATCTCCGATTCAAACCTGCGTTCCACCGGGGCAAGCCCGGCGGGGACGCAAGTCGTGCGGTGTCCGGCCTGAGTAGTGCAAAAACCTGTTTTCCACCCGGGCGAGCCCAGTGGGGAGTTGTCGCCACTGGGCTTGCCCCAGTGGATTTTGCGTTTTCTGCACTAGCTGCGAACCGTGGCCCTTCACGCTGAGCTGATTCCTTCTCCGATCCCCCCTTTCTTCCAAAGCGCCTGCCGTGTGACCAAAACGGTTCTTGATGTTCTCCTGTTGCGCGTACCCTCGTTGCCGTTTCACCCGGAAAGTTGTCAGTTGGGAGTGCCATCGCAACGGTCGCGCATCAGGGCTTTTCTAGTACCTTGATCACGACGGCCGTAATGTCGTCGCGCTGTGGTTCGCCTTCAGCAAAATCGCATGCTGCTTCATACAACGCCTGAACTATTTCATCCGCAGGCCGCTCACGATTGGCGCGAATCACGTCGAGTGTGTTCTCGATGCCGAATAGTGTTCGGTTGGGCGACATCGATTCTTCGATTCCGTCCGTCGTTAAAACAATGAGGTCACCCGCTGCCAACGGACTGGCCGGCACACTGGTAATGACTGCCTCCTCCATCACTCCGAGCGGAATGCCAGTGCCTTCCAGTATCTTCGCTTCACCGTCAGCGGTGAGAAGGTAGCCGCGATGGCCGGCACTTGCGTAGCCAAACGCCCGCGCAAGGGGATCGATGCAGACCAGGAACAGGCTTACGAAGCGGTCGGGATCCCCGCGAAAGAGGTGATTTGCAGCGGTCAGAATTTCGCCAGCATCGTGATGTGTATTCATCAGAGCACGCAAATGTGCCTGCGTTTGCGACATCAGCAGCGCTGACCCCAAGCCGTGGCCGCTCACATCCCCTACAACGACACAGAGAGTTTCATTCGCCATCGGAATGAAATCAAAGTAGTCGCCGCTGGCGTCCTCGGCTACAAATACGGCTCCAGCAATGTCGAATCCATCCAGCGGCGGTGCCCGTCCCGGAAAAAGACTCTGTTGCACATCGTGGGCAATGTTGATGGCCATACGATCTGCCGCAGCCCGCTTTTGATCACCGATGTCCTGGGCAACGGCAACGTAGTGGGTCGTCTCACCCGACTCATCCTCCACAGCGGTGATGGTCAACCTTTGCGGAATTACTTCACCGTTTTTTCGCCTATTCGAAATCTCCCCCTCCCAGAATCCATCGTTGATAATGCCCGTCCACATCTCGCGATAAAATTCCCCATCGTGCTGGCCAGATTTGAGGATGCGTGGATTGCGACCAATGACTTCATCCGCCGTGTAGCCGGTTATCTCTGTAAAACGCTCATTGACTTGCAATATGTTTCCAGCTTTGTCGGTAACACAAATGGACTCGTGAGTTTGGAATGCTACTGCGGCGAGACGGAGTTCGCTCTCCGCCTGCTTGCGTTCGGTGATGTCGCGGATGATGCCGGCGATACTGATGATCTCGCCCTGAGCATCGCGAATGGGAGCGGCTGAGAGTGACACGTCGATCTTCCGACCGTCTTTGCGGATTCTGACGGTATCAATTTTGATCGATTCACCCCGTTTGACTTTCTGGAGTGCTTCCGCTAGCTGGTCCCGCTGCCCTGGGGGCGCAAACATCGAGGTGTGTTTGCCCAGGACTTCGTCAGCAGGGTAGCCATACATCGTCTCCGCACCGCGGTTCCAGCTCAGAATGATTCCGTCCAAACTGACGCAGGTGACGGCGTCTTTAGTGGAGTTGACGATCGCCGTCAAATGGGCACTCTCCTTATCTGCCTGCTTTTGCCGTGTCAAATCATGTAGTCTTGCCAACCGAGCTGGCTTGCCCTCCCAGTTGACTTCAACGCTCCGAATTTCAACCGGAATCGTTTTACCATCGCTACGGAGAATCCCGACTTCGGTGGCTTCGCCAGCAGCCAGTGGAAGATCAAACGGTCCGCCATCTAGTTCGCCTGCCGTGCGGCCAAACAGAACTTGGGCGGCCGGGTTTGAGAATTGCACGGTCCCTCGGTCGTCGACGACGACTATGCCGTCCGTGTCGCTGTTGATAACGTCGCGCAGGTTGGCTTCCTTGGCTTGCGCAAGTTCCAACGCATGCGCGAGTTTCGCATTAGTATGGTACCTGGCTCTGGCATAATTGATCGAACGGATTAGTGAGTCGGAGTCAAACTCCCCTTTTACCAGATAATCCGCCGCGCCCTCACTCATTACCTGCAATCCGACCGTCTCATCTTCCAGACCAGTGAGGACGATGATTGGCATCTGCGGCGCATGCAAATGTACCTTCTGAAAAGTTTCGATCCCCGTGCTGTCGGGCAGATGCAGGTCCAACAGCACTACATGAATTCCACCTTCGTCCAAACGCCTCAAACCAATCGAGAGCCGGTCGGCAGACTCGACGACGTAGTCGACATCAACGGCTAGACCCAGATAATGATTGATGAATCTGATGTCGTCAGCGCTATCCTCGACTACGAGAACAGTTCGCTGTTTCGCCGACGGGTGTATCGGCTCGGAATCAACACTCGCTCGGAGATGACATTTCGAAGAATCTTCGCCAATGTCAGTCAGGTATTCGTCGTTCATGGCTCTTGAGTAATCAGAGGACGCAACCGCCGCCTCCGACTCGCGCAGATGAAAGTTTCTGGGAGTAGTTTTCACGAGTAGTTGTGAATCCCTGTCGGTTGTGTGATGGAGATGTCCGGCGCAAAAGAGTCGCTTTGTTCCTGATGTTGAAAACGTCTTTCGTCCCCAGGTAGACGTGTTTCCATCAATCCAGATCTTAACGGAGTCTAAGAGGTTCCATTCATCCGTCAACAACATGCGTGGAATTACCACGGAGTTTGTAATGTCTTTCGGCGAATGCGTGTTCGTGTTCGGAGTTCACTTCATATTTCGCCCAATGTCTGTCAGGGAATCCCCTATCTACGGCGAACGTGATGAGGCCCTTTTCTACGGCTCACTCGTTTGGGGATGAACATCCAGGGGCAAACTATACCTAAACGCCTTCCGTGCAAACAGCTCCGCGAAGCGTGACGTCGCCGCGTGTTCACGGTATACTCCGACGTTGGCGTGTTCTCCTGTAATGGGAATCTGCTTCGAATGATCGGGAGTGGACAGAGTTGAGTGATCTATCACCACTTAAAAGGCCAGTCGAGATTCTGCTGGTGGAAGAGTACGAAGCCGACGCCAAATTTGCAAAACTGGCATTAGAGCATGTCGAAGTGGATCATCGCGTCCATCATGTCGTGGATGGCGACGAAGCGATGCAATTCTTGCATCGAGAGGGAGCATACTCAGACGCTCCCAGACCCGATCTAATTCTGTTGGATCTCAACATGCCTAGGAAAGACGGTCGCGAGGTGTTAAGAGAGATTCGATCGGATGAAAACCTAAAATCGCTCGTCGTCATCGTACTAACAATGTCAGACGCCAAGGAAGACATTGCTTGCGTCTATGAATTGAATTGCAACTTGTACCTCAAAAAACACATCGATCTTGATCGATTCACTGATTCAATTAAGGCAATCGACCGATTGTTCTTTCAGCTCGCGATATTGCCGCCAAACGAGCCGATTGTAAAGCCCACGTAATCCCTGTGGTGGCTACGGCGCATTCCTCTCGCTCCAAAATCAGACTATGGACGCACAACTAATCGACATTGCTTGGATGGCGGTATGTGCGGCTTTGGTCCTTCTGATGCAGCCGGGCTTCATGTGTTTGGAATCCGGACTAACGCGTTCCAAAAACAGCATCAACGTTGCCATTAAGAACATTACCGACTTTGCGATCTCGGTGTTGGTGTTTTGGGCGATTGGTTTTGCGCTGATGTTTGGGGCGTCAAAGGCGGGATTGTTCGGTACAACTCTGTTCTTTGCACCAGTGAGTGAGACACCAGTGAGTTCGAGTGGAGCCTGGCTTGCGGCCTTCTTTCTGTTTCAAGCGATGTTCTGTGGAACGGCAACTACGATCGTTTCCGGAGCTGTTGCCGAACGGATGAGGTTTAGCGGTTATCTCATAATCTCAGTGGTTCTTTCGGGATTCACTTACCCGATTTTTGGACATTGGGCCTGGGCCGGTACGTATGGCGATGGATCGGGTTGGCTCCGTGCGCTAGGGTTCGTTGACTTCGCGGGGTCGACTGTCGTCCATAGTGTGGGTGGCTGGGTCGCACTGGCAGTTGTGTTAGTTATCGGGCCTCGCGCCGGCAGATTTCCCAAAGACGAACCACCCAGGACGATTCCCGGACAAAATGTACCCAGAGCGGTCCTTGGTGTTCTATTGCTCTGGCTTGGCTGGTTCGGATTTAACGGTGGCAGTACTCTTGCCATGAATTACCTTGTTACTCCAGTCATCGCCAACACCATGCTATCGGGCGCGGCAGGGTTAATTGCGGGACTGTTAGTTGGCTGGCCGATCCGCGGGCGACCTGATATTGATTTAGTCATGAATGGCTCGCTCGCGGGACTGGTGGCGATCACTGCAAGTTGCCATGCGGTCAGCGCGTCATCTGCCGTCATGATTGGATCTGTGGGAGCGGTGGTGATGTTGGCTATGACAGCTCTCTTAGAACGGCTGCGGATTGACGATGTCGTAGGGGCCATCCCGGTTCACGCTGGAGCTGGTGCATGGGGCACGTTGGCGGTGGCATTATTCGGCAAGGCAGACGCTCTTGATTCAGGCCTCAACTTTCTTCCCCAACTTGGCGCGCAGGTCCTCGGCGTAGCCGTGTGTTTTGCTTGGTCGTTTGGATTGGTCTATCTGCTCACGCGGGCGGCCAATCGTTTTTGGCCTTTGCGAGTGACTCCTGACGATGAAGAGATCGGCCTAAACGTGGCCGAACATGGAGCCACGACCGAAATACTCGACTTGCTGACCGTGATGGATACCCAATCGCAAACTGGCGACTTGAGTGTCCGAGTGCCGGTCGAGCCGTTCACCGAAATTGGCCAAATCGCCACGCTCTACAATCGTGTGATGGACGCGCTCGAAACTCACGCTGCCGAGTTGCAGCGTAGCAATCGCGATTTGGAGCAGTTTGCCTACGTCGCCTCGCACGACCTCCAGGAACCACTTCGTGCCGTCGCTGGCTATTGCCAATTGATTGAGCATGGCTATCAGGAAAAACTCGATGGCGAGGGAAAGGAGTTAATCGCCGGCGCGGTTTCCGGCGCTAAAAGGATGCAGACGCTAATTCAAGACTTGCTGACCTATTCCCGCGTCGGACGAAGCGAAGAAGCTTTTGTTCCCTGCGATTGTGCCATCCTCGTAGAACAAGCCATGGCACGCCTCCAAACTGTCATTGAAGAAACCGGCGCACTGGTCGACCATGCAGATTTGCCGACGATAACGGTCGATACCAGTCAGGCGACGCAACTGTTCCAGAACCTGATCAGCAATGCCATCAAGTATTGTGACCATGAACGACCGGCAATACACATCGAGGCGCAGCCAAGAGATGACCAATGGTTGTTTTCCGTGCGCGACAACGGCATCGGGATCGATCCGCAGCATCGGGAACGCGTTTTCGTGATTTTCCAGCGTTTGCATACTCGTGACCAATATTCCGGCACGGGAATTGGCTTGGCCATATGCAAACGAATCGTTAATCGACATGGCGGGCAGATCTGGCTGGAATCAGAACTGGGTAAAGGTAGCGTCTTCTATTTCACCCTTCCCATGAGCGGGCGCGCCATCCGCTAAAGCACTGACGCTTGCCACTCTCGTCAATATCAGCGAGGCAGGTGATATGGCACGAATCAAAAGCGTTTTTTCAACTCTATCGCACCTGCCTGACTACCATCTGCTGTCGCATGTCATTGGAGAATTACGCGGACACTGCTCGGCAAAGCGATTGATCTCACGCGGATTCCGTGTCACTCGATCGTCGAGCACGATTGCTCGCCTTTCACTGCTTGGATGTAGTATTGATCCGAGTGGCATGTACTCGAAAACGTCATTAATCTCTTTTTCCACTCGTAGTTTTGGAGCTAGCCCCATAATGCCTGAAGTGCAAAGAAAGAACGACATCGTCGCCGCTCGTAGTGGCCGTTCTTGGGGTGGGCTATCGACGCGCCTCGCGGACCAAGTGGCCAAGTTCTGGCAAAATGACCTTGTCCATCGCCAGTCGTACGGCTGCCCTTGATCCAGGCATGGTGAGGAGAACCGTGCGATCCGCAAGTCCGCCTGTGGCACGGCTGAGCATCGTTGCCGGGCCAATCTCTTCGTGGCTGAGCATGCGGAACAACTCGCCGTAGCCGGGCAGCGGCTTTGTCAGCAGATTTGTGACGGTTTCGTATGTCTGGTCGCGGCTGCTGATGCCCGTGCCGCCGGTCATTAAAATGGCATCGACATCGTCGTCGTCGCGTAGCTCTTCCAGCAGCGGCTGCATGATCGTTGGTTCGTCGGGAATAATCTCCCGTCGAACGAGGGTGTGGCCGGCGCTGTCCAATCGCTCGATCACGGTTTGGCCGCCGGTGTCGGTGTCCAGCGTCCGGGTGTCGCTGACCGTGATCACGACACAACGGATCACTTGAGGAGCGTTGGACTTATGTTCGTCGGGCGTGGTCGACATCGATCACCGGATGGTTCGTCGGGTGTGTGCAGCAAGCCTTTGTGAACTGGTGCGTTATGCACGGCAACGCTTCCAAACTTCGAGATCTTCTGCCTTTGGTTGGGTCGGCTTGCGGAACACACCGCATTGGGCTGGCCGTGCTGCACGCACTGTATAAGTTTTGAATTGCCACCTCTGGCTGAGATTCTCTATACTAAACCAACCTAGTTTAACAACTTTTGTTCCACCGAGTAGTCATCGTGATTTCACGTTTTCACGTTTTAGCCACGTTCACCATCGCAATCGTGGCGAGTTGGTTTTGTCTTGACGAGGCGCGCGGTGACCCGTTCGTTTTCGTGTTGGCCAACGGCGGGCGCGTCGAAGGCGAGTGGGTCAACATGAAACATCGCAACGTCAAGACCTACGTCGTCAAGACTCGCAGCGGCGGACAAATCACGCTGGATCGCTCGCAGGTCAAGGGATTCGTTCGCGTGAAGGCCGGCGAGATGGAATACGACCACATCGCCCCAACCAAGTTTGATACCGTGGACGGGCACTGGGAAATGGCCGAGTGGTGTCGCCAGCGACAGTTGACCGAACAACGGGCGCGGCATTTGAAACGCATCATCGAACTAGATCCGGACCATGCCAAGGCGCGCTACGGTTTGGGTTACCATCAGGTCGACGGGCGTTGGGTGACTCGTGAAGGTTGGCGGAAAGAACAAGGCCTCGTCGAATTTCGCGGAAGGTGGCGGACGACGCAGGAAGTGGAGATGGCCAAGCGTCGCCAAAAGAACGACGCGGCCGAACGAGATTGGATCGCTACGATCCGGCGGCTTCGCAAGATGCTGGCGACTGAACGGGCTCCGCAGGCGTACCAAGAATTGACGGCGATCGAAGATCCGCATGCCATTCGAGCTTTGCGCGAGGCCATGCAGCGGGAACAAGTCCGGGCCGTCAAATTGGCGTATATTAAGGCGCTGGGCAACATCCGCGGCGACGGTGCTTTGGTCGAATTGGTGAACACGTCGCTGGATGACCCCGATATCGAATTGTTTCACGCGTGCCTCGACGAGATTTGCGATGATGCGGCCGCAAGAGTACGTGTCACCGGGGCGTATATCAAAGGTCTGAAGAACGTCAACAATGTGCGCATCAATCGTTCGGCAAAGGCACTCGAACGGATCGGTACGAAAGAAGCGATTGGGCCGCTGATCGACTCGCTTGTGACCACACACAAGGTCATGGTGTCGCAGGGCAGCAGCGGGCCAGGCACGCCGGTTTCGAATACGTTCATCAAGCCCGGAGCCAATGACTCAGGATCGGCTTTTTCCGCGTCTCCGTCTCCGTCGTCTGAACCGAATCCGCTGGGCACTTTTACCACGGGCAGTCAAACGCAGATTGTCCCCGTCCAATCCCGCAATTCCGAGGTTTTGCAAGCGTTGGTGAGTTTGAGCGGGGCCAGTTTTGGCTTTAACCAACAAGCTTGGAAAAACTGGTACGACTTGGAAAAGAGAAAGTCGGCAAAAAAAATCCGTTGAACGTCGGATAGACGGAATTCAAAGTTGGACGTTGCTTACGCCGCGATGTGATCAGTTTTTTTTTCTGATTGTTCCCGCCGGCGGCGCGACAGCCACCCTTCACCCAACACGGTCAGCGCGACGCGATCTTCAAGGTTGGGGCGGAATACGGTCAACAACAACAGCGGCAAATACCATCCCATGTACAACCCGCCACCGTAACCGTGCCAAAACTGTGTGGCCACCATGAGCGCGGCCGAGCATGACAAGAGAGTGCCCATGTTCTTTTGTGCGGGCCACATTGCAAACGAGATGCTCAGCGCAAAGAACAACACGAGCACCGGCAAGCGGAACCACGGATCCCATCCCAGTCCCCAAACACCTTCCAATCCTTCCCGCACTGGCAACCAGATGCCGAACATCCGCTGGACGTTTTCCCAATAGGAAGCACCGGAGTCGAAGAGCAGCGTAATCGCCAAGACGAACAGCATGGACAACACACCCACGGTGAATCGCAACAGTCCACGCTGCCAGTAGAAACTGATCCACAGCGGCAGCAGAAACAGCGGGTAATAAACCACGCCCGCGGCCAATCCGATGAAGATTCCCGCTCCCAACGGCTGGCGATAGAAATAGATCGCCCAAACAAGCAACGCCGCCGGGATGACGTGTTCGACACGGCCAGTCATTTGTACGGTATAGGGCAGAATCAGATAGATCGTCGCCGCGCCGATTCCCATCGAAACACTATCAAAATGGCGGTATCCGATCATGGTGATGCCCACTACCACCGCGAGATGAGCGAGGATCGCCATCGTCTTGGAAATGACCACGCTGCGTTTCAGGTCCGAAAGATACTTGCGATCCGCGTCGCTCAGATCGTCCAGCGGAATTTCCCGCCGCAAGGCCTTGTAGGGCTGCAGCCACACCATGCGATCCGGTGTCGTTTTGACGTAAACCGCGAGGATCTTTTTGTTCTTCACGTTCCACATTCGTTCTTCGCCGACACCTGCCGGCAACCCGTCGTTGGCGGACATTCCGACCGTCATCACTTTCGGCAGCAAATGAAGCAATGCGTAGCCCGGCCCATGTCGCGAACGATTTCTATCGGTGCGGTCCGATGTCGAGTCGCCACCGTTGACCATTTGGTCGGCTTCGCGAGCCCCGTCCAGGTCGGCGATCGTCGTGTTACTGACAATGACGTTGATCATTAAGAACACGGACATCGAACACGCGAAAAAGATCATTCCTCCCATGGACAGATTCGGCTCCAGCAACGGACGCCGGGTCATGGTCGCGTCCAACAGCATGCGAATGAGCAACAGCAAACCGACGACAAACAACCAGATGTAACCTGTGAACTGAAGCCATTGTCCGCGTTGCACCAAGTCGATTGAATCGCCGGCCGGTGCGATGGGCACTTGACTGGGCAAGCCATCTTCGGACAACTCTGGAATCGAAACCGCATACGTCGCTTCCAGATTGTCGCCACCCACCACCAGCAGCATGCCGGGAGCCAGCAGAATCAGCAGTATCAGATCGAGATTGCGCATGCTCCAAGTTCGGTTGAACTTGAAGAACAACCCGATCATTAACAGGGACGAAAGATACGCCCAAGTCGCTGGAGCAATTTTCTCGTAACCGAGTGGGAATTCACTCATGCGAGTTTTCGGAAAACGGGAAAACGAGAACGGGACAGGACCCGCTACAAATGTTATGGTCCGGACTGGTTCGGTCTGTTACCGAGCGGCAACTTCGTTCGGTTCAAAAATCCTTCTCTGATACAACTTTGCGTCAATAAAAGATAAGGCGTTTGCCTGAAATTGCAACCACATTGGCGGGGTGGACGAGCATCATTTCTGGGGCATGCTTCAAAAAGGGGGCAGGTACCGTTGCCGGAACGGCCCGAAAGGTGCTTTGCAGAACGGTACCTGCCCCCTTTTTGAAGCACGATTCTTCACTCAAATGGCCGCTAGCATCGCTACAAGTGGCTATTTTTCGAATGTCATTTGACTCTAGGACATTAGGACGTAGGAGTAAGTAGGTAAAGTACCGTCTTTAACTCATTGCTTGGCCCCGCGGGAACTAAAACATGCCAGCCCCGAAACGTCGTTCTTTTATTGCAGATAAACAAGTCCAGGGCACATTGGTCGTGCGGCTTGTCATGTACTGGTGCTTGGCGTGGCTGGCGGTTTTGACGTTAGCCATTGTCGTGGCGGCATTTTTTGGATTGGCGGTCGAGGGAGTTTCGGTGTGGGATGTGATCACAAGGATGCTGAACTATTTCTGGCTGCCGATCCTTGTGTCCGTGATGGTGTTGCCAATACTGGTCCGTGATTGCATTCGGCTGAGCAACCGCTTTACCGGCCCGGTACTGCGATTGCGACGAGGCTTGAAAGCGCTGGCCAGCGGCGAAGCCGCCGATCGGATCACATTGCGGAAGGGTGATTTCTGGCAAGAGACCGCGGACGACTTCAATCGTGTTTTGGAAATGATGGAAGAATTCCAAAACGCAAAGCAGGCGTAATTCCTGCTTGCGTTACTTCGCTCCAAGTGCTTTCAGCATCTCGAAGTAGTTGTCATAGCTTCCGATGATCGGACCGGCCACGGACAGCACACAGCTTTCATTCGCCGCGTCCCCGTCCAGCCACTGCCCGCCACGAATAAGACACCGGCTTGATAACAGTTGCCGGACGTCTTCAAACTCCACGGCATCATCGGCTCGCCACAAAACAATCGGCCCGACGTCAAACCCGAGTAAGATCATGCGGTCGCTGATGCCGATCAGCCAGGTAGACGTCGGATCGATTTCATTGCCGTCGGGCGATTCCACCGACACACCTTGGTAGATGAATCGCGGCTCGTCTTCCGGTTCAATCAGATTCAGCACGGCGCGGGCCACGTCCGGCGGCAACCGCTTGGGCACGCCATTCTTTGGAAATCGCTGCCGCACGCGACTTACATACGCGTCGTCCAGCCGCTGCGACACGTCTTCAAGTTTTTTGCGCAAGAATGCCGCGCAATCCAAAACGACCTCGTCGCCCTCATCAAACGGCGGTTGGCTCGCCGTCAGCTCGATCAGGTCGCACAGATACTGGTTCGTCAGCTCCGCGGATAGTTCGATCTCGGGTTGTTCGAAGAATGTGGGAAGGTCGTTCTCCAATGCGTCCAGCACTTGCTTCTGCTGGTCCTCATTCCATTGGTTCATGACGGTCGCGTTGGCGAGTGCCGAATTCAATTGGCTTGGTTCCATTCGCTTCACGGCCAGCAGAAAGCTGGCGAGCGAACGGACCGCCGATTCGCACTGCTGCGACTGGCTGAGCGTGGTTGCCTCGTCGGCCAGCCGCAGCTTCAAATTCAAACGCTCTTCAATTCCCACCTTCCAACGCTCAACGTCCTGGTTGGTCGCGGAGTCCATGAACACGTTCACGAATTTTTCTAGCCGCTGTGCCACCGCTTGTCGCTCGACACCGGTCAGGCAAACCAGCGGACGATACTGCGCCGGATTCGCACTCTTGCATTCGGACAGTAGTCGATACAGGTACACACGGTCGTATTCGCTGCGAAGTTGCAGCGCGCCGATTTCTTTCAATGCGTGCGACAGGCTGTCGTGCGTCGACGGAAACTGGCTCATCAATTCGGTCAATTCCGTGGCGTAGATCCAATTCGCGTCTCGATGGCGAAAGCCGCCGCCATAGATTCCGGCAACTTCGAACCCAATCACGCGGACCACATCGTGCAACCATTCTACAGCTAGGTGGTCGCGCACTTTCGTCGCCAACGCCTCTGCCCCGCGCTTGCTGATCGCTCCGGCGAACCACCATGCCCCCATCGACACCGGGTGGGCTCCCATCGCATATCGTCCCAGATAATAAGCTGACTTCAGATACGGCAAAAACGGCGAAGCAAATTTGTAAACGCCATATGCCTTCAACGCCGTGTGCACGTAGCCATACATCGTGTTGATGTTGTATTCTTTGACGTTCAACGGCAATCGATCCAGCACGACCAGGAAGTGCAAACACGCACGGCTGGCCGCCCGCATCACTTGGGCGATGCTCGTTTCCATCAGCGCTTGATCAAGATCAGGTCGATATATTCTCGCGACGCGATCTGCAAGGGCATACACGTCGTCACCCATTAATCGCCATTGGATCTTGCCGTCAACTGAGAACTCGTTGCCGCGAATCTTGTCGAACAACTGCTTCGATTCCTCTTCGAGCAACGCAATCATCTGACGGTCCTTGTCCGCCATTTCCGACAGCTCGGCGTCCGAAACCGCGGGTGCCGACAGATCGATCGGCTGTGGAAACTCCATCCATTCGTGATAGGCGATCAGCTTGTTGGCCAGGTCTTCTTCGCGCTTGTCCAATCGCTGACTTTGCTGGCCGACTTGCTCTTCGAATTGCTGCTGCGTCGACTGAAGCTGGCTGAAATCTTTTTTGAGCTGCGTTTCGCGCGACACGATTTCCGACTTGAGCAGCTCCAGATCGAGTTGCTCGGAAGTCACGCGGCGCCGAAATAGGCAAGCCGCCACAAGAGCTAGCAATCCGCCCGCGTAGATGCCGTATTGCCACCAACCAAGTTCTTCACGGGCAGCGATCGCACAACCGCAAACGATCAACACCCCCGCTAGGACCAGAATGATGGGCAGCCACTGTGGGCGAGAATTATTCACAAACCAGACTCGTGATCGATCAACGGGCAAACAAACCAATTGACGTTGGTTGTGGGCGGGTCTCCCGACCCGCTCACGTGATATGACCGAAGGTCTCCAAACACTATGCGTTGAGACCTTCGGTCAACCCTGTGGAGCGGTCGGGAGACCGCTCCACAACGTGGGGACAAACAAATCAACGTCCTGTGAATTCTAGGCAAACCTGGCCCTTTGATAAATGAACGATCTGCCGAGGATCGCACAAATTACCAATCTTCTACGACCGGAATAACCCTTTTGAGATTTTTTTTGACCGGCCGTTGTTTTTGTGTTAGGCTCACGCACTGTCATCGGACCATTTTGATTTCCATCATCACCCTTCGGTAGTCCGATGCCGTGCCGTGTTAGAAAAACTGACATTTGCCCCGGAATGACCTTTTCATTTGGAAGGGGCCGAAAGGAGCGACACATGGCAGTCTTAACTCGGACCATTACGGTCAACGCTGCATTTCTGCAAGAAATCAAAGAAGACAACCGAGAGTTGCGTCGGTTGATTCAATACGCGAGTGATCTGCTCGCCACGTCGACAACCGGCCCCAACGCGATGCGCGACGCGGCCAACATGCTGGCGGAATTACGCGATCAGTTTGCCATGCATTTTTCTTTGGAAGAAGCCTACGGATATTTCGATGACGCCATCGACGTCGAGCCGCGGTTGAGTGAAAAGGCGGAGTCGTTGCGATTGGAGCACGAGACTTTGTTTCTTGAAATCTGTGAAGTGGTTGAGCAGGCGGAGCGTCTGTTGTATCACGAACCGTCCGCCCAAACGCTCAAGCGGATCGAAGCGCGATTCATGGCATTTCGCCACCGATTCCAGAGTCACGAGACGCGTGAAGAAGATCTCATCATGCAGTCGCTGGACGACGACATCGGGGTTGGCGACTGAGTTGCGGCACGATGACTTCCGAGGTTTTTCAAACATCGGAAGTCTGATCCAGCGGCTGGTGGGATGAAACCTCAATACAGGTTCTGGGCAATTCCGGTTTGGGGTGATAGAAAATAGGGAACACAGGTTTTACAAAATGAGTGTTCCCGCCGCCGATTCACGTCCCACCGACTCCCCACCGACGAAACCGATTCCCGCACGGCACGCTGCCCCGGGATATTGGTCCGGCAAAGTTGTGCTAATCACGGGCGGCTCATCCGGCCTGGGCTTTGAACTGGCGAAAACTTACGCTGCCCAAGGAGCCCACGTCGCGATTGCCGCGCGAAACGGCGGTAAACTGGAGGCCGCCGAGCAACAATTCGCCGATGCGCGGCTCGACATCACCACGATCGTGTGTGACGTCACCCGTGACGCTCAAGTCGAGTCGATGATCGAAACGATCGTCGACAAGTTCGGGCAACTCGACGTGCTGGTCAACAACGTCGGCCGATCGTCGCGCAGCAGTGTGTTGGAAACCACACCCGACGATTTCCAAGACTTGATGGAAGTCAACTTCCACACGACGGTCCGTTGCACGCGAGCGGCCATGCCGCACTTGATCCGTTCTCGTGGCCACCTGGTCAACATCGGCTCTCTGTCGGCCAAAACCGTTTCGCCTTATCTCAGCGCCTACGCGGCAAGCAAATTCGCCGTCGCGGCATACACACAACAACTTCGCATCGAGGGTCCCGCCGAGGTGCACTATCTGCTCGTTTGCCCTGGCCCCATCGCGCGCGAAGACGCGGGCGGACGTTACGACGCCCAGACCGAAGCCTTGCCCGACAGCGCCAGAAAACCAGCCGCCGGCGCGAAACTAAAACAACTTTGTCCGGAAAGACTCTCAAAACAGATTCTTCGCGCATGCGAGCGACGCAAGCCGGAGTTGGTTGTTCCAATCAAGGCGAAGCTTCTGTTCGTCATCTCGCAACTGTGGCCATCGCTGGGCGATTGGCTCATTCGCAGGTGGACGTAAGGCGACCTGACTCAAAACGGGCTTTCTTCGATTCCGAACGGATCGTCTGCATCTTCAACCACAGGTGGCGTGTGAGGCAATGGACTCTCCTCGCGCTGGGTGGCACGTCGCCGAGACTCTTCCTCACGCCGAAGTTGACGATACGAACCGCTCATCATCCGATCTTCATAGTCTGCACCCGCTTCGATCATGATCGCGGATTCGTCGAGCAGATGTTTGTCTTTTATGTTGATTCCGTAACAACGCGTCTGGCACAATCCACAGCCGACGCACTTGTCCGCGAGCACCACCGGCACGATAAACCCTGAATCGCGGATCGGCTCGCCATCCGCATCAACCTCGGTTCCCTCGCGACGTTGCTCGATCGCGTGATAGCCAGCCTCGTCGCATTCCACGACACACAGATCGCACTCTTCTTTACCAGCGAAGGGCAGACACGTCTTTTCATTGACGATTGCCAGTCCCATTCGTGCGGCTTTTTTCTCCTCGATCGGCAACGCGCGAATCGCGCCGGTTGGACAGACTTGGCCGCAGGCGTTGCAGCTTGATTCACAGCCCGCCCAGTCGGCAACAACTTTCGGCGTCCACAACGATTCTAGGCCGTGTTCGAAACCCGCCGATTGCAGCACGTTGTTTGGGCAGACCTTGTAACACTCGCCGCAGCGGATGCACATGTCGAGGAATTCCTTTTCCGGAACGCTTCCGGGTGGTCGCACCGGCAACGAGTCGTCTTGAGATGCAAACCCATGCGTGGTTGCTGTGAGTCCAACGCCTCCGACAACTGCCGCGGCGGTACCGGCAGCCAACGACATAAAACCTCTCCGCCCGATCGTTGTTTCGTTCGTCGGCGGATCGTTTTCGACTTTGAGATCCACCAGGTCCCAGCGATCGACGAATTTGATCGCGTGCGTGGGACAGACACCGCCGCATGTCTGACAAAGTGTGCAGTCGGTCACGCGAGTCGTAAAATCTGGTTTGATCGCATCGAACGGACAGATTTCAACACACTTGTTGCAGTTGATACATGTCGATTCAACCTTTCGTTCGGTCGCACGAAACAAGTTGCCCAGCGAAAAAACGGCCCCGCTCGGACAAACATACTTGCACCAAAACCGTGGCCTTAGAAATCCAAGCCCCAACACGATGATGAAAAGTCCAATCGAAATGAAGTGGCCAGCGGTCAGAGCGGGAACTTGATGCCATCCTCGCAGCATCCCCGTTTGCAGTGGCTCGAAGATGAACAAAAACCCCCGAGTGATCACCGGAATCGCCGCGACGAATCCGGAAATGAGGACTCCGCAACAGGCCGCGACCAGCGTGCCCATCAAGAGGTAGTATTTCAGATGCACCCACCAACCATCACCCGCGACTCGAAAACGTTTCACGCGGTTGCTTACGCTCCAGTCGAACAAGTCGATTAGCGTGCCCAGCGGACAAAGATAGCCGCAAAACCCCCGCGGAATCAAAACGCACACGAGCAAAATCACGCCCGCGCAGACGAGCGACCAAACCCAACTTCGCGCGGTAATGGCGGTCGAAAGGCTGACGAGTGGGTCGATCACGAGAAACGTGTCGGCCGGAACGACTTCCTTGGCGGCCAGATCGTCGGCGTAATGTTGCGGCCAGGCGTTGGGCGAGCGCTCGTGAATCGTCCACGGGCCGTCGCGCATGATCAGACGGACGAGAGATTCTGGTTCGACATCTCCGAATGGGCTTGCAACAAGTTTCCCGTCAGCCGATTGCTTCACGTCAAATTGGGCGACGTAGCTTTGTTCGTATTCGGCCGCTCCGCCGTCTACGATGTGAATCGTCTTGGCACTGGTCAGCCAGTTGGGTGTTTCGTCGCGCCCAAAGTGAAAATCGCCTGTCTCTTGATCGACCTTGGTCATCCGCCAGTTTTCGGACACCTCGCCCGGCGGAAGTGGCTCGGCCGTGTAAGGCCAGCAGACGTAGAAGAACAGCCAGAGAAACGCGACAAAACACGCGCCCTGGATCATGCGACGCACCGGC
>CAYFJO010000118.1:0-26839 GCA_964343305.1 uncultured Pirellulaceae bacterium
AGAACAAGATGTTCGCCAGGATCGCCAGGCTGCCCGTCCCGAAGGATAAAGAGTCTGTCCGTGCAATCTTTTCGTTTTTGGAAGAAGAGAAATGTAACAATGCTCAGACGCTGGCGGCATATCGCCGCGCTCTGGATGAATTGCAATCGAGTCCCAAGGACACGAGTCGGCCATGACCGGGGATCTCCATCGGAACTTGCCCGAAATCGCGGGGCATGAATGGAAACAACATCGTCATGGGCGTTCTGTTTTGGGATGTGATCCACGATCATTTGGCCTGAGACGCTGCAATATCGTTTTCCCAATGATGACAGCAACTACCAGGTAAGCAAAGCTTGCAATCGCGCCGAGTTTCAACGAGGCATGTCCGCTTGCCGCTTCGGCAACGAACAATGCCACGGTGAACCCCATTGCGCCCAAAAGACCGATGATGGGTACATCTCGCCATTGCAATTGTTCTCCCGTCTCTTGATTTCTGGGAAGTGCACCGCCGTGTCGCGTGCAATTCAAAATCCAGTAGCCGAGCACGGTCAGCACTGTTATCCCCAGAGTCTTACCTATGCCGAGTCCCAAGAAGACAGCCCACGAGTTTTGGCTCCAGGATGATTGTCCCCACCAGGCGACGCCGGCGTTAGCCAATCCGAAAAAGAACAGCCCCATGTCGACGAATGGCTTCGTTGCGTGTTCGAACTCGTTCATGGGATCGGAAAAAGCCTCGTGCACGTGATCGGCTCGCGGATGCGATCTTGAGAACGCTCGAAGGAGATAAAGCTGTCGTAAATCTCGTTGACGCTCATGCTCGATTTCCATGAAGATTCCCGCGTCGCGTCCCGCCATGGGAATAAACGGGACGACAAACACAAGCGCCAGCGCCGAATGCAAACCAGCCGTTAGCAATCCGAACCAGCAGATCACTCCTGGAACCAAGTACACCGCCCAATGGCGAAACATCCGCACGCGCGTGACAAGCCGATTCATGCCGAATGCCAATCCCATCGCGAAGCCCAACAGCAAAATGCCTGTGAAATCAAACGGCCGTTGTGGATAAAAAAGAGCGATGATCCCCAGGCCAATGAAGTCGTCGGCCACGGCGAGCGCCAGCAGAAACAACACAGCCGGATGCGTACGTCCCCAGATCATTCGAGCGCCAAGCCAGGCAAAGGCAATGTCCGTTGCGCAGGGAATTGCCCACGCACCTGTCATCTCTTTGGTACAAATCAGTTGGTAAACGAGAGCCGGACCAATAACACCGCCAAGGCATGCCATCATGGGGAGCAAGCCTTTGACACCGCGCAATGCACCATCGCGTTTCATGGTTGCTTCGACCAACTCCTTGGCGGCGATACCGAAGAACAACGTCATGAAAACGTCGTTGACGAGGAAGTGTGCCGTCACGTCGAGGTCGAACCACGCGGTGTGAAACAACACAGCGTGGATCGTCGCTGCGTAAGACGTCGGGTCGCCGTGGACCCACAACTGGGCAATGATCGTGCCGGCCAGCAGATACGAACTAAACTCCTGGAGTTCGACAAATGCCGGCTTAAGCTGACCGTCTTTCCAGACAAGATAACGGCGGCGGGCAAAGAACCAGATGACGAGGCCGTTGAGCGTGAACAACGCGATCAACCACCAAGCTGGTTCGGCTTCGACACCGTGAGCATCTTCCGACGCAAACGCAGTGGACTCCAGAGCAACAAAGGCGGCAGCAGCAACCAACAACCGATTGAGTTTCATCTTGAGCCGCTCTGATTGCGTTCGATGTCTAATCACAAGCCGCGATCGTTTGATTCATTGAACGTCGAAACACGTTTCATAGCAAGTCATATGGGGCATTGCCCCATATGCTGCGGGGCGTATTTGTACACTGGCATTTGTCGTGTTGATATGCCATATTGGTTTTCTCTTTACGATATTCATCGCCGCGAATTTGCAAAGCCAACTTCAGGTTTGTTTGACGTCGTCTTGATTTGTGGATGATGTGCATGGTCGAATCGGCTGAGAACTTGTTGCTCATCGACGACAGCCCGTCGGACGCGGCACTCGTGCGGCGTTATCTTGCTGAGTCGCCGTTTCAAGTGACAGTCGCCGATGGATTGTCAGTTGGCTTGCAGCAACTAGAGCAAGGCGGCGTGGACGCAGTGCTTCTTGATTTATGCTTGCCTGATAGCGACGGAATCGACACGATCGTCCAAGTGCGAAAAAGCGCTGCCCACATTCCCATCGTGGTTTTGACGGGGATGGAAAATGAAGAGCTGGCCGTGCGAGCGGTCCAGGAAGGTGCGCAGGATTACCTGGTCAAGAACAAGATTAACGCTGATGTGTTGGTGCGTTCGATCCGCTACGCGATTGAACGCCAGCGCCGAGAGTCGGCCGAGCAACGATTGAATGTCACGATTGACGCGGCGCCCGGTGGAGTGGTGGTGGTCGACCGAACTGGCCAGATCGTGCTCGTTAACACAGAAACGGAAACCTTGTTTGGCTACACGCGTGACGAAATGATTGGGCGGCAAATCGAATTGCTCGTTCCAGAGCGGTTCCGCGACAAACATCCGGAATATGTGCAATCTTTTTTCGAAAGCGCGCGCGTCGAGCCCAAACGCGCTCGGTTGGAGCTTGTAGGGCGACGCAAAGATGGCAGCGACATTCCAATTGAGGTGGGGTTAACCTCAGTGCAAACTGCAACCGGACTCTGTGTTCTGGCGGTCATTGTCGACATCACTCAGCGAAAGCAAGCTGAAGAGGCGCTGCGAGATGAACAGCATTTGTTGCAAAGTTTGATGGACAACGTGCCCTTGAGCATCTACTTCAAAGATCGGGACAGCCGATTCATTCGCACCAACAGATATCTAGCCGAGCGGATCGGATCAAGCGATCCATCCGACGTACTTGGCAAAACCGACTTTGATCTTTTCACCGAAGAGCACGCTCGACCGGCATTTGAGGATGAGCAACAGATCATAAAAACAGGCCAGCCGTTAATTGCTTGCGAAGAGAAGGAAACCTGGCCCGACGATCGAGAGGATAGCTGGGTGCTGACCACCAAGGTCCCTCTGCGTGACCGCAATGGCGAAATCGTTGGAACCTTCGGCGTGTCGCGCGACATTACCGAATTGAAGAAGCATCAACAGCAGTTGGCCTGTCAAGCAGAGGAACTTGCCACGGCAAACGAGGAGTTGCGTCGGACGAAGGAAGCCGCCGTGTCGGCCAGTCACGCCAAGAGCGCATTCCTGGCCAACATGAGCCACGAAATCCGCACGCCAATGAATGCCATCATCGGTATGACCGAATTACTCTTAGACTCGAAACTCAAATCAGAGCAAGCGGAACACGTGAAGATTGTGCACGAGTCGGCCGAATCGTTGCTAGCTTTGATCAACGATATCCTTGACTACTCGCGCATCGAAGAACAGCGTCTGGAGCTTGAGAGCATTACATTTTGTCCGAGCGATTGCATTCTCGCGACGCTCAAAGCCTTGGAATTTCAAGCGGATGCCAAAGGGTTGTCATTGGTGGCGGACGTGGAGCCGAGCTTGTCGATCCACGTGATTGGCGACCCCACACGCTTCCGCCAAATCCTCGTCAACCTCGTGGGAAATGCAATCAAATTTACATCGACAGGCGAGGTCAAAGTGCGAGCACGGGGAGAGTCGCGCATCGGCGATTGCCTGGCATTGCGGCTGGATGTGAGCGACACGGGAATCGGAATCGCCGAAGAAAAACGAGAACACATTTACGATGCCTTTGAGCAGGTCGACCCGTCGTTTGCCCGCAAGTTTGGCGGCACCGGATTGGGGCTGGCCATCACGTCAAAATTGCTGGCTTTGATGGGTGGCTCGATTCGATTTGACAGTGAGGTCGGCAAAGGAACGACATTTTCGATTTTCATTTCTTTCCAACTCGCTCAAGACGCCGAGATCCATAGCGCTGATGAAGAGAAAAAAACCGACACCGCAAGCGTCCAAGGCCTGCGCGTTCTAGTTGCCGAAGATCAAAAGTACAACCAGGTGCTGGCGATGACTCTGCTCGAACAAAATGGGCACAACGCAACCATCGCCAGCAACGGTCAGGAAGCGATCGATTTGTTTCAATCGCACTCCTTCGATTTGGTGCTGATGGATGTCCGCATGCCGGACATCGACGGGCTGCAAGCAACTCGCGTGATCCGTGATCACGAAAAGAAATCAGGCATCCACACCCCCATCATTGCCATGACCGCCGAGGCAATGAAAGGTGACGCCGAAACGTGCTTCGAAGCCGGCATGGACGCCTACCTGGCAAAGCCTATTCGTGCAAATCAACTTTTCGACTTGATCGACAAACAGTTCGCAGTGATGAGTCACTCTCACGCGTCGTCGACCAAATTGTCAACTGGAGAGAAAACAAAACCAACGGAAACGACCTTTGACTGGACATTCGCGATGAAGGCCGTCGGCGACAGTCGCGAACTTCTGGTTCGAATTATTGCGGCGTTTCTGGACGAATACCCGCAGATGTCGGAGAACCTGCTACGTGCTCATGACGAAGGAGACGCGCAGTCGCTGCGCTTACATGCTCACTCAATCAAAGGAGCCATGCGCACGTTTGGCGCGGCGGCGGCGCAATCCTACGCCGAACAACTCGAAGCGATGGCCCGCAATGGAGATGTTTCAGAATCCTCAACAGCAATTCAGATGCTCAACGCGGAGATAGGCCGACTACTTCCTGAGTTTTCGTTGTTTGTTGAATCCAAAGGGACAGTTTCGATTCAATAGATAGTATGTTATTGTGATACGTGCCACGACTTCGTCAGTCGTGGCACTTTTCAAATTAGGACACGTCGATGCCTAAAGTCCTCGTCGTTGACGACTTAGTTACTGACAGAATGCTCGCCGGCGGATTGTTCGAAGCCGATCCAGAGTGGACAGTCCACTATGCCGAACACGGTCGCCAAGGTCTAGAGTCAATTCGAAACAACCTGCCGGATGTCGTCGTCACCGATATGATGATGCCGGAAATGAACGGCCTGGATTTGGTTCGAGCTGTCACCGAAGAGTTTCCCATGTTGCCGGTGATTCTCATGACCTCGCAAGGTAGTGAGGAAATCGCGGTGGAGGCTTTAGAGTCGGGTGCCGCAAGCTATGTTCCTAAACGCATTCTTGCATGCGAGTTGGTTCGCATCGTCGAGCGTGTCGTTTCGACCTCTCAAATCGAACATTCGCACTCTGCCTTGATGAACTATGTCAGCCGCGAAGAGAAGATTGAATTGGAAAACGACCTTAAAATGATCGAGACCCTCGTCCGCCATCTCCGTCAGACTTGCTGCAGTTTTGGTCTCTGCGGCGAACCGGACAGCCTGCGGATTGCCACCGCATTGCACGAAGCGTTGACAAACGCGGTGTACCATGGGAACCTCGAAGTCGATTCGAATTTGCGAGAAGAGGAAGATAAGCAGTTTTACGAACTTGCCCGGCAGCGCTGCACTGAGCCGCCTTACTGCGATCGCCGCATTTATATCTCAGGAAGATTCTCTCCGTCGGAAGCGAGCATCTCGATACGGGACGAAGGGAGCGGCTTTGACATCTCGTCACTCCCAGATCCGACCGATCCAGAGAATCTCTGTCGTCCTCATGGACGCGGTGTCATGTTAATGCGCATGTTCATGGATGATGCGAGGTTCAACTCAGCGGGCAACGAAGTCACGTTAGTCAAGCGGCGCGCAAAGTGACAATATTGACGCGCGCCCCATAGAGACTGCTGAAAAAGTCGCATGATGGGTGTGCTTGGTGCGATTATCCTGGTGTTTTTGATTGCGCGGTAAATTCTCATCCGCCGCTCGCCTTAGGCAGTGGAGTTCCGCTGGCCAATCATTTTGACAATTTCACTGGCAACTTCTTCGACCGATTTATACGACACGTCAACACTACGCCATCCATGTTGTGCAGCGAGACCGTTGACGTACCGCAATTCCTGGGCGATATGTCGCGCGTTCGAATAATCATTCAGATTGCAGCCGAATTCCTCGCTGCGAGCCTCACGCAACATCCTCAGCCGATGGGGATTCATGGTCAGCGCAACCACTTTATTCGGATCAACTTTTAGCAGTTCCCCTGGCGACTCGATGCCCATAATCAACGGAACATTGGCCGCACGAATGCCTCGATACGCGAGAAAGAAACTCGTGACACTTTTCGATACACGAGACACGCCGACCAAAACGACGTCTGCGTCACCGAGGTCTTTCACGCCACATCCGTCGTCATGAGCCAATGTAAAGTCGACTGCGTCAATACGATCAAATTGTTCTTTGTTGAGCGCATAGGAAAGCCCGGGCACATTTCGCGGTGCTTCATCCAAGTGGTCGTCGAGTACCGAGATTACGGGCCCCAGCAGATCGACCGACGGAACCATATGAGCCTCGGTTTCGTTGATGATCGCTTGACGAATTTCCGGGTTGACTACCGTATGACAGACAATGGACTGGTCCTCTTTGGCTCGATGAATGATCTTCACGGCCTCGGTCGCGCTGCTGACATTCGTTTCGACCGTTGTGCGAATGTTGGGCTGATCGAACTGCGCAAGTGCTGCCTTCAAGACTTGCTCACCCGTGCGGCCCGTGCCACCAGTCAATATCACCACGTGAAGCGGTTTTTCTTTCTCACTTGACATTGAAATTCCTTTCAGACCGTTCCGCAGCCGGTCGTGGTTGCTTATGGATCGTGTGCTTTGTGAAACGCGGCGAGTAGGTCCAAAGTTGAAATGATTCCCAGGAGCTGTTGGTTTTCATCAACCACCGGTAGATGATGCACTCTTTGGCGAAGCATCGTACCTGTTGCCTTGACGAGTGGTGTCTCACGGTTCACAGATTCGACTTCACTTGTCATCACATCGCCAACTCTTCTATCATCGAAGTTCACATTTGGTTCGTCTAGCGTGCCTTCCTTTTGCCAGCGCTGAGGATCGACCAAATCCGTGGTTGAGAGGATTCCCACGCACCGACTTTTTTTATCCGTTATGGGAAGCACGGTTACGCGATAGTCCGCCATGATTGTGATCGCTTCCGAAACGCTGTCATCAGGACTTACTGAAACAACCGACTTTGTCATTTCATCCTTGACTCGTCGTGAATTCATATCCTTCGTCATGGGTGTCACTCCTTATTGTGTAAAAGGCATGGAATTGTTCATTTCGTATCCTGTTGAAACCTGCGTGGTCATTGGCCTCAATCGCGTGCACGCGCCGCTGTGGCTCGAGCGGCAGAACAAGGTTTAGCAACATAAAGGCCAGCAATGTTACAAGTACTATGCCGATTAGATTCAACCACAATCCTGCTTTGATCATTTGCTGAATCGTCAACTCGCCAGAACCGAAGACGATGGCATTTGGCGGCGTGGCAACGGGCATCATGAATGCGCAACTGGCCGACAGTGCGGCTGGGAAAATCAGCAGATACGGGTGTACTCCCAGGCCCGGCGCCAGCGCGGCCAGGACTGGAAGCAAAGTTGCCGTCGTTGCCGTGTTCGAAGTCAACTCGGTCAAGAAGATCACCAAGGTCGTGACGGCGAGTACCAAAACGATGGCAGGCATTCCTGTGAAGTATCTGGTCTGGCTGCCGATGAATTCAGCCACGCCGTTAGCTTGAACTGCGGCGGCTAGACTCAGTCCGCCGCCGAACAGTATGAGAATCCCCCACGGCAACTGCTTCGCTGTTTCCCAGTCCATCACAAACTGGCGCTCTTGCATGTCGACGGGAATGACGAACAGCAGCAGTGCGCCAGTCATCGCGATTCCCGGATCGGTCAAACCTCGGAAGACAACAACTGATGTGTCGCCCAGTGGCAATTCGATGTTGACTAACAGCGGCCGGAAGATCCAGCAAGCGGCTGTGAACAAAAACACAATGAAGACGATCCACTCGCCACGTTTGGTCGGTCCCAACTCCTGAAGTTGAGACGCGATGACCTTCTCGCCCCCATCGATCTGGCGAATGCGAATCGGATAAAGTACGCGAGTCAGCAGCAGCCAGACGATCGGTAGAAACACGACCGACAACGGCAAGCCGATCATCATCCAGCGAGCAAAGCTGACTTCCATTCGATACGGCTCGGCGATCGTGTTGTTGACGAAACCAACGAGAAGCGCGTTCGGCGGCGAACCAATGATCGTCGCCAGTCCGCCAATCGAGGCCGCGTAGGCGATGCCCAGCAGCAAGCAAATCGCGAAGTTCTTACCAGCCCTTTCATCGCTGTCTGAATTGCGCTGCACGATCGCAATCACGCTCAGCGCGATCGGCAACATCATCGCCGTGGTCGCCGTATTTGAAACGAAGGCGCTAAGCACGGCCGTGGCCAGCATGACGCCGCCCACCATATTGATCGGTTTGGTTCCAACAAATCGAAGTGTGAGTAAGGAAATGCGTTTGTCTAAACCCCATCGTTGCATTGCCAAGGCAAGCAGGAATCCGCCCATGAACAAGAAAATCAGGGGATGCGCGTAGGGCGCGGCGGCATCCGGCATACTGGCCGCCTGGAACGTTGGCAGCAAAACCAGCGGCAGAAGCGCTGCAACCGATATGTGAATCGTCTCTGTAAGCCACCAAACCGCCATCCACACCATCACTGCCAACGTCAGTCGACCTGCCATAGCCAACGATACATTCTCATCATCGGCACTGCGATACTCCACGGGCAAAATACAAAAACAGACGCCGGCCAAGATCGGACCAGCCATGAGTCCGATCCATTTCACGGTCGATCTAATGTGAGATTCTTCTGTCACGAAAATGGTGTCGTACTTAAATGGACCGTTGACGGTTTTGATCCAAGCGCGATGCGCTGGCGAGGGACGCTTGCTGGCGCTGTGGGCTAGTGTGTGCCATGATCACGTAACGTTTCGTTATCTCGACTAAACTTCATGCGATTGTGATTCTTTGATCGAGATAAACATCCTGGATCGCATTCAGCAACTGCACACCTTCTTTCATTGGGCGCTGAAACGCCTTACGACCGCTGATCAGCCCCATCCCGCCAGCCCGTTTGTTGATCACGGCCGTACGCACGGCTTGCGCCAGATCGCCAGCCCCGCTTGCTGCTCCACCGGAGTTGATCAGTCCACAGCGGCCCATGTAACAATTGGCTACTTGGTAACGACACAGATCGATTGGATGATCGGTTGTCAATTGCTCGTAAACTAACGGCGACGTTTTGCCAAACTTGATCGCCGTGTATCCGCCGTTGTTTTCCGGCAGTTTTTGTTTGATGATGTCGGCTTGCAGCGTCACTCCCAAATGGTTCGCCTGGCCGGTCAAGTCCGCGGCCACGTGATAGTCCTTGTCCGTCTTGAACGCGCTGTTTCGCAGGTAACACCAAAGAATTGTTGCCATTCCCAGTTCATGGGCACGTTGGAAAGCTTCGGCCACTTCGACAATTTGGCGACTCGATTCTTTGGAGCCAAAGTAGATCGTCGCACCAACGGCCGCTGCCCCCAGATCATAAGCCCGCTGGACGTTGCCAAACATGATTTGGTCGAACTTGTCCGGATACGTCAGCAGTTCGTTGTGGTTGATCTTGACGATGAAAGGAATCTTGTGGCAGTACTTGCGGCCGATGCTGCCTAAAACACCAAACGTCGAAGCCACGGCATTGCACCCTCCCTCAATTGCCAGCTTGACAATGTTTTCAGGATCGAAGTAGGCAGGATTCGGGGCAAAGGACGCACCCGCCGAATGCTCAATTCCTTGATCAACAGGCAAGATCGAAACATACCCCGTGTTCTTCAAACGCCCGTGGCCAAAGAGGCGTTGCAGACTAACCAAAACGCGCGGACTGCGATCGCTGGCAACGAACAACCGATCGACGAAATCAGGTGATGGAAGATGAAGCGATTCCTTGGGGATTCCCTTGCACTCGTGATCGAGAAGCAGACTCGCATCTTCATCCAACAGTTCAGAAATGGTCTCCATGACGGGGCTTCACCTTTCGATTAGTAGTTCTTTCCAGGGAAGGAGTGTGCGTTACGGCGCGCAGAATGAATCGGTAAACCGTGTACGCCTCAAAGGAACAGGACACTATTGGGTTTGATTTTCAGGCTGCTTTTTGTCGGCATCGGAATCGCGTTTATCTTTCAAACCTTGCAACTTGTCCCGCATTTCCGGCAATTCTGGTGCGTTTTGTTGCTCGGCCAACATTCGCAAACGGGCGAGGGCGTCGGGTGGGATACTAATAGTTGGTGTCATGTCAGCTTCCTTTCTGCGCTCTTAACTGGCGCGTGGTATTGTTGGAGCAAACAACATGCCACGCGTTATTCCTGCTAGCCTTCGCTCGTCATGATAAACAGCGGTTGCCTTTCGAACGTTTCGTACTTGGGCCGCAAGCGTTCTTCGCAATAGTACTTTTGTACGTCCACGACTTTTTTTCGATCCATAATCGATTCGATTGGGATATTGTCGTAAAGACCGTTGCAAACGCAGACCATTCGCCCGGACGAACCCGATAGAATCAGATCGAGAGCCAGATTACCGAAAGCCATCGGCACCACGGAATCGATTGCATCGGGGTCGCCGCAACGGACCAGATAACCTAGTCGCTGATTTACAATGTTCACTCGATTGCCCTTGTTAAATTCAGGTGAAAGCTCTTTTAATCGTGCGGCGATCGTATCTCCAACACCGCCTAGTTTCCGGTGCCCAAATTGGTCCTTTTCGTCACCTTCAAACGACATCTCATCCTGCTGCGACATCGTTGCTCCCTCTGAAACCAAAGCGACGGCATAATTGCTGGGGTTGTGCCGGCGATCCAAGGACAGCAATTCGGCCAACTGTTCAATTCTGAATGGCACTTCGGGAATCACACAACGGTCGGCAGCACCAGCCATGGTAGGCAACAAAGCAGTAAAGCCCGCGTACCGTCCGAAAACTTCGATGACAAGAAAACGCTCGTGAGAACCGGCTGCGGTGCGGAGCTTGTGAGTCAACTCAATTGTCCGTGTGACGCAAGTGCTGAAGCCGATGCAGTAGTCCGTTCCCGGCACATCGTTGTCCATCGTTTTGGGAATGGCGATGACCTTGACACCTTCCTTGTGCAGTCGCTGGGCATAACTCAACGTGTCATCGCCGCCGATCGGAATCAGGTAGTCGATGCCGAGGAATTCGATGCTTTTGAGCACTTCAGGCGTTACATCATTGACCTCGTCTGTGTATTTTTCGCGCAAATGCGATGGCACCACGCTCTTTGGCAAATGGCTCGGTCGAGTTCGTGACGTATGGATGAAAGTGCCGCCCGTGCGTCCGGCGCGATTGACCACATCTTCGGTCAGTTCAGCCATGTTGTTAGCATTGTCGGATTCCCGATCGCGAATCAGGTCAACCAGCCCCGCCCAGCCACGTCGAATGGCGACGACTTTGAACCCTTCGCGAATTGCGCGAAAGGTTACCGCCCGTATTGCAGGATTAAGACCGGGAACGTCACCACCCCCGGTGAGAATTCCGATCGTTCCTCTGTCACTCATGATTCTCCGCCGCCTTTCGTGATAAACCGCTTGAACTCAGTCATCTCAGACTTGCCGCCAACAATTAGCGGCGTTCGTTGGTGGATTCGAGACCAACCTCGCAGTCGGTAACCAAGGCGCGCAGCAAATCGGTCTCAGTGATAATGCCCACCAGCTTTTCCTGATCAAGCACTGGTAAGGCTCCGATCTTGTGGAAAACCATTTTCTTGGCAGCGTCGGCTAGTGTTGCATCGAGTTCGAGCGTTTCAAGATCGGTGCTCATGATTCTGCGCACTTCATCTTCGTGCGAGACGCGTAGCTCGGATGCAGAGGCTGCGTGCTCGCCCTCTTCGCGCCGACTGCCTCGAAACACGTCGCGATCCGAGATGATTCCCAATAGCTTGTCGTCTTCCAAAACGGGAATGTGGCGGATCTGTTTTTCGCGCATTAATCGAACGACGTTCAGTGTCACATCGGTGGGCCGCACGAGAAACACGTTGGCCGAAAGATGATCGGCAATACTGCTTTGCCGGCACTTTTGACTGGGCACAAGACACGCATTGTCGTTGTAACATCGAAGAAAGTCGGTCTCTGTGACGATCCCGACGATGCTGTTGTGCGTCGCCAGCGGAATGGCACTGATCTTCTTGTTGAGCATCAGACGGGCGGCCTTTTCGATCGGATCATCTGGTGCCAGCACAATTGCAGGAGTCGTCATGATGTGATCGATGCGCGACGCGCCCTCAGCGGGTTTATCCCGATCACCAGCCAGCGCGCTCTCCACATGGTCAAGCCAACAGACATGGAACAACACATCTCGTTCAGACACCATACCTACTGGAACACTTTCACGAACCACCGGCAGGTGGCGGATGTTCAAATGCCACATGTGCCCAATTGCCCGATCGACCGGATCTTCGGGATTGACGACTGAAACGGTCTTGCTGCCGAGTTGTTCCAACTTCATGATTCTCTCCATTCGGGGGTTTGACGGGCAAGTGGCAACGAGCAAAGGCCATGCCGAGAGCCTTCGCTCAAAAGCAACATGTTGGATTCCGCAATCTTTGGTTGCAACGTAATGAACTGCCACGCCGAAGACTCTGTGCATATGAGCACGGTCCGCGTGCACATTGTCGCACTTGTGCGAAGAGGCCGCGACAATCCGTTCCCTGAATCAATCAGCCGATTTTTCTGTCAGATCCGTGGGCCGGCCTTGCCATCCGTGGGCGTTGTTTTCCGGCGTTGCACCCACGAATGGCAAAGCCGACCCACGACTGAAGATGGCGGCTAATTCGACGAACCTCTTCCTGTCGGCCCAGTGCCCTTCAGTACCCTGTCGCGAGTTTCTTTGTCTTGTTGTGCTGAATTCTCGTCGCCGTCGTTTTTCTCGGCAAGCTGGATGGCATCTCCGATCAAGATTGAATCTTCAGGTTCTTCGCTGACGATGCGAGCTTCCGATAGGTGCTGGCTGACGATTCGCGTGACCTCAATCGTTCCTCTCAGCGCAGACTTTGCGTTTGGGTCGTCGGAAGCCGGGTAGACACGAAACTTCTGTGCGCGTCGGATTCCATCGTCGACGCCGTGGTTGATCCAGACGACCCCTTTCTTGCGGTCCAGCCATTGGATCTTTCCCGTTGGCGACTTTTGGGCGTCCTTCTTTTCAATTTGCGGGTCACGATTTCCCAACCGCACGACGGCCAGGATCGTGCCTCGTCGTTCGGCCTCGATGACCGGATCGATGCCAACATCGACGCGTGTGCTGACAAGTGTCTCGATGCCGGCCAACGCGATTTCCTGAAATTCCGGCTTGGGCAGGTAAACGACCTTCGTGACAAAGTTGCCGGATAGAACTTGATCGAAATCTTCGTCGGTAAACTGCACGGCAATCGCGTTGTGAGTCAGATAAGCCGATGTCCGTTTTGAAACGTATCGAATTTCGATTGTCGGAAAAAGCTCGACGCCGTCTCGTCCGGGGATCTCGGTCAGTTCCAGTTTGTACGTTCGGTTCGGTTCGAGGTCCAATCGGCTTGGGCAGATTAGCGGATCGGAATGTTCCTCGCTGTTGAGGACTTGGATTTTCATTTTGTGCGGCCTGGCGAATAACACTTGCGCCGATTTCGGGGGCAGTTCTTCGCCAACGTCGCTTGTTTGCGGTTTTTTGTCAGTAGCGCCACCGACGAGCACGTTTGCTCGCGACGTCGTTTCGAGGCCGCTTGACGATGTTGCCGGTGAATCAAGTGTTCGAGGCTGTTTCGTGGTGGCTTCCCACTTCAGATCAGGATTCAGCAGTTCCTCGACTCGCCGCTCGATGATTAGATCTTTGAGTTGCTCGCGGCGGCGGATGCGGACCTCGACCCGGCTCAGCCGCTCGCGAAATTGCTCGATTTCTGCCGCTTGAAGTTTTTGTCGAGCTTCGAACGCTTCGCGCACAATCTTCTTTAACGCTTCCTTGGCGTCCTTGGGATGGGATCGCTGCAACTCTCTGACGATCTCGACAAGCTCGGCCTCGTACAATTCGTACTCGTCTCGCAACTCGGCAGGATCTCCACCGCGCGTGTCGTTCAACAGATTGCCAGCCGGCTGATTGGGCTGGTCCGCCAATTGATTGAACGCCCCGTCGTTGGTCAATTCGCGCGCCGTCGTTTCGATTGTCTTGACGAGGTTCTGCGGCCCGCGCAAATAGATGGTCCCAGCTCGTGGCTCAGGAACGATTGTCACGCCTTCGTTGCGGAAGAGTTTTGTTAGAAACATGGCCAACTCGTTGACATCTACGTCTTTGTCGAACTTCGCTCCGCGCGTTTGAGGCTTGTCTGTGACGTCTGTCCGTGTTTCGTCCTTAAACCGTATCGTACCGAGAATCTGATCGCCGACTCTCAAACCCTCTTTTCCGATTTCGACTTGGGCAACTGCGCTTTCGCGAGCCACCTTGATGACTTTGATTTGGCCCAACCAACGCCCTTTTGGATCGCCGGCGTCGGCCTCGTTCGTGAATCTCGCGACATCGAAGACGTCGCCGGCTGACACACCGTCACCTGATCCGAGGCTGATCTCGACGAAATCCTTGTCTTCGTCCGAAATCTCCGAGATCAGGCCCTCGATCGGCACGATTTGTTTTCCCGATCCGGCACGCTGCAAGAACGCCAATTCCCGATCGACTTGCCGGACGCGCGGATGATTCTCGCCGTATGCCTTGAGGAGAACGGCACGTTGTCCTTGCAGTTCGGCGATCGCCTTATCGTGATCGTTTGACAGCGCCGCACAAAACGGACACGCATCAACGCGTACGTTAGTGATGAAGCAACAAACGACCCAAACAAAACTAATATAGACGACTTTTCTATTCATCATCGACTCCTCGCGATCTTTAGTTGTTCGTTTGTGTTGTGGATTTAAGAATCGTGTTTTCCTCGAAAAGACCAAGTGAGCGGGTTTCTAGGTCGCTCATCTCTTTTCCGATTTCCAGCAAATGCTGATCGGCTTTGTCATTCCACTGCAGCTCGTGCGGAGATACGTCCGCGAAGCGATCGTCGGCGATCTGTTTTTGAGGCGCGTTTTTGTCGCCAATCGGTATATTTCGGGCTCCGTCGCCAGGATCGTTTCTGTCAAACATTGGCAACGCGATGATCCACATGAGCGAGGCAGCCAGTGCAATGCCGACAGCCAACGCGCTGCGAAGCATCCACAATCGTGAACCAGTGTCCGACATGACGGGCTGAATCAAATCTGGGAGTCGCTCGGTCGTCGGCTGTTGAACGTGTGCCAAACATTGACCCAGTAGCTCGGCGACTTCGGCTGCTGATTGAAAACGATCGTCGGGCGACTTAGCGTGCAGTCGCTCGATCACGCGACAAAGCCACGACGGTATCTCGGGATTTAGTTCTTGAATCGGTCTTGGATCGGAGTCGGTGATACGTCGCAAGATGCCGTAGCTCGATTCGGCTCGGAACGGCGCGTGGCCGGTGCACATGGTGTACATCACGCTGCCCAGGCCGAATAGATCGCTTCGATGATCGACGGTGTCGCCACGTGCTTGTTCAGGCGACATATATTGCGGCGTTCCGGCGATCACGCCGGTTCGTGTGAGGCTGGCATCGTCCACGGCGCGGGCGAGACCAAAATCCGTAAGCTTCACACGCTCGACTCCTTCGGCGAGCAGCATGTTAGCCGGTTTTACGTCACGATGCACGAGGCCTTGTGCATGGGCGGCCGCGAGACCCGAGGCAGCCTGCATACTGATGCGCAGGATTTCGACGAGCGAAAGTAGACCTTGTTCGCCGAGGCGTCGTTGTAGCGACTCGCCGCGCACATACGGCATGACAAGGTATGGTAAGCCGTCGGACTCGGCAACGCCGTGGATTTCGATCACGTTGTCGTGGACGACGGCCGCCGCGGCTTGTGCTTCGCGCGAGAATCGTTTTCGCGCTGCGACGCTCATCGCGAGATGAGGCGCGAGTACTTTGATCGCGACGTAGCGATTCAACGCGCCGTCGAACGCTTTGAGAACGATACCCATACCGCCCGACCCGATCACTCCGGCAACTTCGTACGTGCCAAGGCGGCCTAACATGCGCGGATCGTCCGTCGGCGACAACAAATCGAGAACACGCCGCGCGTCGACCGGGATTTGGTCGCTCGCCACCTCGTCGGGCGACAACTCTCCGGAGAGTGGATTTAGGTCGAACGGCTCGTCGCGTAAGTACTCGCTTGCGTCGCTCCAAGAATCGGATTCGGCAGTTTGAGCGAGAAGTCGCTCGCAGCACGCCGCGCAATTCTCCAGATGACTTTCGAATTGCTCTTGCTCGCGATCGGACAGCTTTTGATCGAGGAACAAGACCACGCGCGGGTCGTCGCATTGTGAAGATTCAATTGCCATTCGAGTCACTCCGAATTGTCGTCATACTCGCGCACCTTGTCCTGCAAACGCCGCATCACTCGACTGCGTGCCGTGTAGATCGAACCGATCGACTTTTCGAGTTTCGCGGCCACGTCACTGGCCGACTGGCCGAGGACCGCGGTCAGCCAAAACGCTTGCCACGATGACTCTTCAACCTTCTGCTGAACTTGCCGCGCAGCCCAGCGAAAAACCTCGCGCCGGTATTCGTGCTCGATCGCATCCTCGATCGTTTCATCGGGACTTGGTTGGCGACCAAGTTGTTCAAGCACGCTCGTGCCACCTCGCGCGCCGTCTGGACGCGCTCGGCGAACCGCGTCGATGATTGCGTTCCGTGCGACTCGCGATAGCCACGCGCGGAAGCGGCCGTCGCCACCCTGTTCGTCCCACCGCTGGATCGACGATGAGACCGACATCATGACTCGCTGGACCAGATCCTGAGCGTCGGCATCCTGAAATCCGCGCCGTCGCGCAAGTCGATAAACGAGCGGACGATAGATCGCGACAAACTCGGCCCATGCCTCACCACTCGCGGTGTCTTTGAGCCGAACGAGCAAGCTGTCGCGTGTTTCGGGGATTTCGTGCACAACCATCGCTCCTGTCAATATAAACGTATCCGATAGGGCAATCTGTCACGAATCGTGCTTAAATCAAGACGCCTGTCTCAGTGGATAACACTAAGAGCCCGTTTGCCAACCGAACTGCACTGGACTATGTCGACAACACCGGACGCAGTTGCACGCCCGACGTTGCGCGCCAAGGTCGAACCGACATTTGAAGTTCTAGGTCAATCAAGACCTCAGCGATGATCGCGGGCGAAGCACTTTGCACGCCGGGCCTCAATCCAGATTCCTCCACAAACTCGACTTCTTCGTCACTGGTACGCGCTGAATGTTGACAAGTGTCATCAGAATCGGTTTTAGAAGTTCCACATTTTCAGAGCGATGGCCATCGCTTTGAGTTACAATTACCGCTGTCACTGCTTCCAAGTCCCGCGATTGTTCGTTTCAAGGTAGACATTCATGCGCCATCTCGTTTTCACACTTCTGTTTTATTCCATCGCCAGTGGCGCCGATCGCCCCAACATTGTTCTGATCATGGTCGATGACATGGGGTGGTCGGACCTCGGCTGCTATGGTGGTGAGATCGATACCCCACACATCGACTCGCTTGCCAAAGATGGGCTGCGATTTACCCGCTTTTACAACAACGCCGTTTGTGGCGCCACGCGGGCCTCGCTGCTGACGGGGCTTTACTGCCAACAAACGGGACACCGTGGCGATCGCTGGAACGAGCCAAAGAACTACAAAAAGTGTGTGTTGATTTCCGAAGTCTTGCAGGCCGGCGGCTATCACACCGCGATGGTCGGCAAATGGCAGGGACGTGATCTCGCGGTCAAGCGCGGTTTTGACCGCTTCTTCGGACCGAACTGCCAGGGGAAGATCAGTTACTGGCATGCCGTCAGAGACAACGACTTCTATCTCGACGACAAACCGTGGGAATTCCCGGAAACCGGTTTCTTTATGACCGACGCTTTCAACGACCATGCAGTTGAGTTTCTTGAAGAGGCCGTAGTGAGCGAGAGACCATTCTTTCTTTATGTCGGTTACATTGCGCCACACTGGCCGCTGCACGCCCGCGATGAAACCATCGCGCCCTATCGCGAACGTTACCGCAAAAAGGGTTGGGGCGATTGGCGACAGACGCGGATCGAGCGTCAACAAGAAATAGGATTGCTTCCCAAAGACGCCAAACTCGCTCCTGTGCCAAAGTCGATTCCGCCTTGGTCCGACGATTCGCACAAGGACTGGCAAGCCGAACGAATGGCGGTGTACGCGGCTCAGATTTCTAATGTGGACCGCGGCGTGGGTCGCATGCTTGACGTCTTGCAGAAATCAGGAGCGGACGACAACACGTTGATCTTGTTTCTTTCGGACAACGGTGCCGCACCGAACGGCGGCCTTGCGCCGACGAAGAGCGGATTCGGTTTTGCGCCGGGAGCGAACAACAGCAGTTGGAGAAAGGACGGGCTGGCGATTAAACCTGGCAGCGGCCCTGATTTGATGCCGGGACCTCATGACACCTTTGCTGGTTACGGAATCGCTTGGGCGACAACCAGCAACACGCCGTTGCGCAGCCATAAGCAATCGGCCTACGAAGGTGGCATTCGCACACCGCTGATCACCCGTTGGCCGCAGGTTGTCAAGAAAGGCGGTGAATTGACTCGCCAACCGGGTCATATCATCGACATCATGGCAACGTGTCTCGACGTGGCTGACGTCGACTATCCTGACGAGTTTCAGGGCCGGCATCCGCTGCCGATGGAAGGCAAAAGTCTCGTGCCGATCTTTCACGGCCAGCAACGGAGCGGACACGAGTTGTTGGCATGGAATTGCGGACGTGGCCGAGCCATCCAGATGAAGAACTGGAAACTGGTCCGGCCCCGCGGCGACCAACCGTGGGAACTCTATAACCTCGAACACGACATCGGTGAAACAGATAACCAGGCCGCAACATTCCCAGACCGAGTTCGCCTAATGGCTGCGAAATACGAAACATGGCGCCAACGCGTTGGTGCTCAATGAGTCTGGATCAACGCGAGAAAGCAGGACAATGAACAATCAACAATCTGTCACCCGCAGGCACTTTCTTGAGACTGCTGCAACTAGCGGCTTCTTCTTGCCCAGAATCTGCCAATTGAATGCCGCGCCTCCGGCTGCCGCACCCACCGAAGGCGAGACCGACCACTTTTGGTATCGCCTGGCGCCGGACGGTCCTTACATCGATTCGCAACGTGAAAACAAGGCGTTCAGTTTTGGCGACAGAAAGATATTTTTGTCTGAAGACAACGGGAAGACCTGGCCTCACAGTGCGCGATTTCCTAATGCAGATCACATCACGTTTAGTTGCATTTTGAAGAATGGCAACATCCTCTTCGCCACTCGAAGCAAACTTTATCTGAGCACCGATAATCTCAAGACGCACAAACAGATTATTGTGAAGGATCGCGACGGCAAGGATTACCTACCGCACACGCCGAGCGACCCGGATCGACCAGGCTGGTATTTTCATCCGCTCGATGGGGTTCACACCTGGGACGTGGACGGGAAAGAAATGTTGGTGTGGGGCAATTACTGCAATGTTCTTGGCGGCTCTGTTCCGGTGAATATCTATTACTCCTCCGACGACGGAGAAACCGTGAAGATCGCGTACTCCTTTGGACATAACTCCCGCTTCCAGGACAGGGACGCGAAATCCAGTGCGCCGTTGGGAGATCCTGATAACCCAGTGATTTGCCGCCATATTCACTCGGTCGCCTACAATCCGGCTGAGCGGGCTTTTTACGCGTGCACCGGTGACAGAGATGTGGAAGACCGGCACGAGTGCCACTGGCTACGCGGCACGTATGATTCGAACAAGGACGCGTGGAATTGGAAGGTTCTCGCGTCGTCAAATAGCAACTCGCGATACAAGTCAGGCGGCATCAATTTTGTGGACGGACAACTCTACTGGGCGGCGGATGCAAATGGTCGCCTACCGCCCGACCAGAAGCACGACCGTGGCATCTTTCGTTGTGATCCGGCCGATCTTGCCGATCCGGCGAAACACACTATGCTCTTCAACCCGGATTACGAATCCGCAAACATGATCATCGAAGACGGCGTGATTCTGTCGGCACATTATGCCCCAGCTTCGCCGTATCATACGGGATTCATCATCTCGTCCGACATGGGAAAGACATGGGCGCAATATGATTTGAAGCAATTTGGCCGGCGCTCGCCAGTTCGCTTTCACAAGAAGAACAGCGACGGTTGGTTTCGAGTAGATCTGAGAAAAGGGTGGATCGAGCGCGGCGAGGTTCTGTTCATCAAACCGAAGCAGTGACTGATATAGACTCGCCTTAGTCTTTCCTTGCCGTTAAACGAGGGCATTTCAAACTGGCGACGGCATAGTTCGGCTTTCACTGTCCCTGACCGACAAGCGGGTCCAGGAACTTGTAGAACTCCTGCGTTGCCGGATCGTCGGGCTTGCCCAGGTCGTTATTCAGGCGACCGTGGTTACTATCGCGTTTGCCATACGCCTTGACCGGGATCTCCGCTTCCTTCAGCACGCTCTCAAGGCGCCGCGCCTGGGCTCGCGTATTTGGGTTTCCGGGAAAATAGAAGATGAGAAACGGCGGTATGCCTTTATCCTTCGCCACATGCGTGACGGCTGAGAAGTCGACGTGCTTGTCGGGGTCGTTTCCGAATTTCTGCCGATGCCCAAAGGTAAACATCTTGCCGCCGTAGAGAGTCTGACGGAATTCCGCCGTCATGATGATCTTTGGAATGTCGTAAGTATCGCCATCCACCGGAACGCAACCTTTGAGAACATCGAACGACACACCTTCTTTCTTCAAGTAACGATCGTCGATGCAGATCAACGCCGCCAACTGAGCACCGGCGGAATGTCCGCCTACAAAGATCTGCTTGGGATCGCCGCCATGTTTGGCGATGTTTTTGTGCACCCAGCCGAGCGACTTGGCGACGTCACCGATCAGCTCTTCGATTTTCACATCCGGTAGCAGTCGATAGTTCGTCGAGACAAACACAAATCCGCGCTCGGTCAGCACCTTGGGCTTCAGCGCGACATCGCTCTTGTCCCCAACCTGCCATCCGCCACCGTGGATCCAAAACATGACGGGCAGCGGCTTCTTGTGCGGTTCTTCCGGCGTGTAGACATCGAGGACGTGGCGCTTGTGACCTTTCTCCACGTACGGAATGTCGGACGTCAGCTTTTGGGCGATGGCGCCGTTGCAAAACAAAAGCAACGGGAGAACAACGGAAACGAGTTTGGTGTTCATCGTAGATTCTCTGTTGAAGGAAATGAGAGGTCAGGTCTTAATGTCTGGTGGTTCATTACGAAACACGACGATTGCGATTCGTTCGGGGTTGGTGTTCATGAGGTTGTGCTCAAGTATAATCAATCTCCGCGTGCTCTGGATCTACACATATGATTCCTTTAACGGCCTGGCCATGGCGCGCGACGTGGACAAACATCACACTTCCATCATCACTAGCCATTGAGAGAGGTTGTAGAGTGTCTCGTTCGCTTGGAAACATAATTGCTGACTCGCTGGAACTCGGTTTAGGCTACGCGGAACGACTACTCGAAGGGGTTACCGCTGAAAGATTTTGTAGGCTCGCCAGCACCGGACGTGCACCGATCCGATCAAATCATGCTGCGTTCATCTACGGGCACTTGTCCTTGTATGCACCGAAGATTATCGAGGGCCTCCGGAAAGATGTTTCCAAATTGCAGCCACTAGACCATTTCGTGTCTCTCTTTTCGAAGGACGCAACGTGCCAAGATGATCCCAACTTAAAGATCTATCCTCCGATGGATGAAGTGACAAGCTTCTTCTTCGACGCCTATCGCACCGCTGCGGAGACATTACGCGAGGCTGATGACCAGATCATGCAGCAAAGCAATTCGGCCGAAGGGCGACTGGCGCAGCTTTTTCCTACGATGGGTTCCATGCTGAACTTCTACGCAGGTGGACATTTCATGATGCACATGGGACAGATGAGCGCCTGGCGGCGAATGATCGGACTCCGCCCGGCGTGATTGGCAAAAAGTCAAACGTCGTTGTGAGATGTTCATAGGCGATTAGACTCGGGCATTTTACTCAGGCTCGTGCGGTTGTTGGCCGTTGTGCTCCTCGTCTATTTCTTGCCGACGACGGCGGGCGACTTCTTGCATGTCGATGGCCAGGTCCGTTTCGTCGACGATTTCCTGGCCGATGATCGATTCTACCACGTCTTCGAGCGTAACGATGCCGACCAGGCTGCCGTAATCGTCGGCCACGCCAAACAGATGTGATCGGCGGCTGACAAATGACTTCAACAGGATGTGGCCTTGCGTTGAGTCTGGTACGAAATAAATGGGATGACACAGCGACTGCAATGAGACATCGAAATCGTCGTTCGCGCCGTGGGCAAGGATGTCTTGCTTCATGACGATGCCGATCCAGTGCTCCGGATCGCTGTCGGCCGAAACAGGAATGCGTGAATGTGGCGATCGGGCTGCCTGCCCTGAAGCAACACGGAGCGGAGTGTTTGACGAAAGCGTGTACACGACGGAGCGCGGCGTCATGATCTCGCGAGCCGTGATTTCGTCCAAGCGCAAAGCGTTTTTTACTAACTCTGCTTCGTACGGCAGGATGCTGCCTTCCTCGGCGCTGATGTCGGCCATGTGGTGGAGTTCGTCTTCCGGCGCGGCACGGTCGTCGCCTTTGGGCCGGAGCAATCGTGAGACGTGTTGAATCACGAATAGAAACGGATAGAGGATGACGATGATTACGTTGAGTGGGACGCTGATCGTGCGCGAAACAGCTCGGTTGTGTACGACGCCCACCACCTTCGGCATGATTTCGGACATGAACAACACGGCAAGCGTGAAAGCGGCTGAGAACCACCAGAGTGAATGAGGGCCGAACAGATGCATCGCCTGTGCGCCAGCGATCGCCGCCCCGGCGGTGTTCGCGGCTGTGTTGATAATCAGAATTGCCGAGATTGGTTGCTCCATATTCTGCTTGAACCCGCCAAGCGTTCGGCCTGCCATACTTCCCGATTGTTCGAGCTGACGAACGTACGGCATCCGCACTGCGTACAGTGCCGCCTCGGACAAGGAACAGATCGCCGATACAACTAGAACGATGGCAACTGAAAGGACGAGAAGCGTCATTCGTATTCTCCGGTGATTCAACTTCGCCAATTAATCCGGTGCGGCGCGAAACTGGAATCCACTTCCGCGAACTGTTTCAATGCAACCCCGCGATGACCCGAGTTTTTTCCGCAAACCGGCGATATGAACATCCACGGCACGTTCGTTTGTGGGCGAGTCATCACCCAAGACAGCGGAGATGATTTCACGACGAGTCAGCGCTCGATCGGAGTTTTCGATCAGCTTCAACAAAATTCGATATTCCGTTTCGGTCAGCCTAACGCGCTCGCCCGAGACGCTCACGGAAGATGCTGCTGCGTCGATCTCCAAATCGTGTATTGTGAATTTTCTCATTTCCATATACTTTTGTGATGAAGAGAATCTTCGCACGCGCAAACGGAATACCGTGCGTCTCGCCTGCCGCGCGAGAACTGAAAGGATGCCAAACGCCCGTCTTGTATGGCACGCAGGACTTACAAGGGCCAGCAGATGATCACGTTCAAGTCGAGCAAGCCGAAAGAAGTCCATCAGGCAGCCGCCATACCTTTTCGTTGCAATGACGGACGAGTGGAGTATTGTCTGATCACTTCGAGTGCCGGGCGTTGGATGTTTCCGAAAGGATTTGTCGACGAGGACGAAACCTATGGCGAAGCCGCTCTGAAAGAAGCTTTCGAAGAAGCTGGCTTGCACGGCGAGATCGTCGACGAGCCGCTTGGCTGGTACGAAATCAACAAGGATGAGAAGAGTCTGACGGTTGTCGCCATGCTGATGCAAGTTGTCCAAGCGGACAAAGAATGGGAGGAGAGTGACAAACGTGATCGTCGTTGGGTTTCTCGGAAAAAAGCGCATGAGTTGTTGACGGAGCCTGATCTGCGTGAATTGCTCGACTTGGCATCCGCACGAATCAAACGTGCAGCGTAATCTCATTTCTGACCGCTGATGGCTTCCGCGATATTGACAGCGTGATCGCGTACACGTCGGTAGGCATTGATTTGGCGGTTGTAGGTAATGCTGATTCTTGGCGGAATCCCGTTCTGGGCCATCCGCTCCATCATCTCGTGTCGCATGTCGCGGACCTTCTGAGTGATGTGCTTGCCTCGTTCGGTCGCCAAATCAATCAAGTCCGGTTGCCAGCGCTGGTAAGACCGCATGACCGTTTCCAGGTAGCTGTGCATCATGTCATGCAGCATCATCAAATGCTCGCGTTCCGGTTGCTCATATTGCAGACCTGATTCTTGCAACTTCATTTGGTATTTCAAAATGCGTCCAATGTAGTCACTCACCGATTCATATTCGTCGGCCATTCGCAACTGACGGCGAGCTTCGTCGATCAAATCTTCGGGAATGTTGGCGGCCAACAGTCGTGTCATAAACGCGACCACTTCGTCCTGCACGATGTCGATGGTCTCTTCTTCGTGCATTGCCTTCTGGACGATGTCCGGATCCGGGGTCTCGCTGACGATCGTTTCTTTCAGCCAGCCCATCATCTTGTTACAGCTTTCCGCCATCCTTAATACTTCCACGCGCGATTGCTCGATCGCCAAAACAGGCGATTCCAAAATACGAACATCCAGATTCGTCAAATGCGGTTCCTCGTCGACCGCACGTTCAGGCATCAGTTTGATCAAGCCCTTGGCTAACAGTCCCGCGAACGGCAGGAACAAAATTGTATTCGTCACGTTAAACCCGGTGTGCGTCGCCGCGATTGCGGCCGTGACGTCCGCAGACATATCGGCCGTTACACTGCCGCCGACGAAATACCGGATGAGCATCATGTACCAAGGGAACAGCGCCGTGATCCAGGCAACGCCAATCAAATTGAACGTAATGTGTGCATAAGCTGCGCGTTTGGCATTGGTTGTCGTCCCGAACGAGGCCAGCCAGGCCGTGATTGTCGTGCCGAGGTTTTCACCCAAAACCAGCGCGGCGGCCGTCTCAAAAGGAATGACGCCAATTTGGGCCAGGCCAATCGTGATGCCCAGTGTTGCGGACGACGACTGAACAATGAAGGTGAGAATGCAGCCCACCGCGGCACATTTCAAAACACCTAGATAGTTGTCGGCCGTAAACGTCTCGAACCACGTCTCAAAGGCGGGCAGATCCTTGATGATGGCGAATCCATCTTTCATCAACTCCAAACCCAGAAAGACCATGCCCAGCCCCATCAAGGACATCAACGAATAACGCCAGCGATCGTTTTTCAAAAACAAGTACCCAAACGCGCCGAGACCGGCCATCGGCAATCCGTAGACGCCAATCTTGAGAACGAGAATCCACCCGGTGATCGTCGTGCCGATGTTAGCACCAAAGATCACCGGAACCGCCTGTGCGAGTGTCATAAAACCACTGTTGACAAAGCCAACCACCATCACCGTCGTGATCGAACTGGACTGCAAAGTCATCGTCACCAGTGTGCCGACTCCGGTCGCCATGAAACGATTGTTCGTGACGGCCGCGATCATCGTCCGCAAGCGGTTTCCCGCCACGGCTTGCAGCCCGTCGGACATACTTTTCATGCCAAGCAGAAAGATGCCCAGGCCACCAATCACCGTCATGATTAGACTGGAATAATCCGGCTCCCAGACTTTCACCTGGAATTTGGAATGGATCGGCACGCGGTCGTCTCCGCGCACCTCGACGATGATTTCGCTCTTGCCCGTTGCTCCGGGCTCCAGGACAAGTTGCGTGTTGTGCTTGATTTCAGCGGCGACCACTTTCTTTTTCTTGTTGAAAATGACCTCGAATGCAGTCGCGTTTCCGCCGGAATGCTCCGGGTCAGAAACCAGATCGGTCAAATCAATGACAGTCGTCGGAGAACCTTTGAGAATCTTGATGTCCGGAATCAACTTCCGCACGTCGCGGTCGGATTTGCCGTTAGGGGGCGTGTCGGATGCAGCATTTTCTACGGCGCCGGCGACTTGTGGAGACGCAATTACGGGAAACACACAACCGACGAGAATCGCGCAAAAAACCGTAAACTTAGTCGAAATACGCCGTATTTCATGCGAGGAGCAATCTGCTGAGAGCGAATCTGCGGACCATGGAGATGAGTTGTTTTGTGTCATGTCAGGAAGATAGAGGAATTGTCTGTGCGTGCCACGGAGTTGTTTGTGAAGAAGGCACCAGAATCGGTGATGAAGGGATGCCGAAGCCTTACCATATCGCTCCGAGGCGCTGAACGCCAGTTACTTAACCTCGCCTGAGTTCTGGTTTCCGTTCAGCAAAGCGAGATGTGGGTGACGTCTGTTCGACCGTGAGTTCGTCAAGTTAAGAATTGGTGAAGTTTGCGTTAAGCAAATGCCGAGCCAAGAGCATTCGGACGAGACGCAAAGCTGTGCTTCCGAGTAATCGACGAGAATTCCCAATGTCGCGTTCACATCGACGTGGATGGGCTTGTGCATATGTGCACAAAGTGTCCGCACATGTGTGACACTTGCGTGCGTAGTGATGGACAAACGAGAAACGTTGGCCCACGTTGCGACACATCGCGCTAGGTGAGAATGACCGCTGATTCGTGGGAATATCGCCGCACATTTGCACAGCCGCACATTTCCTCGTTCGCCACAAACCAACCGGCAAGCCATTCACGGCGCTGGCATCGCACTTGCAAGGGCACAGGAAATGTTAAGACACGGTTAAGACCCCCTGAAGGCCAGCTATTCTCCCGCAAGACGGACGGGTGGCGGCCTTTCTTGCTGACGGGATCTGCCTGCTGCACGGAAAACGGTAGCCTGCAAACCTGCCCTACGTTAACCTTCCGTCCGAAGTCTGACGACTTCGGTT
>CAYFJO010000119.1:0-26752 GCA_964343305.1 uncultured Pirellulaceae bacterium
CGCGGCCACTCGCTCCGGGATCTCCGTTCTAAGGTTTCACGCACCCACCCCTGTAAATGTGCCAAACTTGAACTAAGAACCGCCCGAAAAATCACCCCGGCTGTTGCAAGCAGACGGAAGTGTTCGCGATGCCCATAATGGATTTGAGTTCTATTGATCAAGATCTGAAGGGGTGAATGCCGGAAGGCCCGCAGCCTCGTCATCGGTCGCCATGATTTGCCGATACGTTCGGTAGCTGATTTCTTCATCGACAAACCGCACGCTGGTGTCACAGAACGCAACATTGAAGCCGTTTTGATGGTTGCTCGACGGTCGTGCATGCTCATGGTCGCACGGGTCGTCGTGGGAAAGGTAATCCATGTCGCGGTTTACACCGAATGTCGGAGCGCTTGCCATCCACACGACGCCAATTTGATATTCGTCCGAATCGAGAATGCCTGGGTCAATGTCGCACCAAGACCGCGCGTTGATGTTCTCGGTGATCAAAACCGTATACTGTGTGCCATCTTTGATTTCGTCCTGGCCGAACGCGAGCTGGGGGTAGTTTGGCGGGGAACGGAACTGGGACTGAAAGAGCCCGTTGGCCCGTCTTTGTGGATTGGTAAGCACCTGTTCGACTGAATCCGCCTGGCCCATGTTTGGAGTGTAGCTCAAATCCCCTCGACTTCGATCAATGGTGATGTCGCTGGGACAAATCAAATTGGGAATAAACGGTTGGTTATTGATCGGTTGCGCGCTTCCACCGGGAGGTGTCACGACGTCGGGGATGGCATCGGATGTATTGCCGAGGACTAGATTCGGAAACTCCTGAAGTTGGTCATACAAGGGCTGCTGACCAAGTTGTGGAAACATGGGCACCACCCACGGCCACTTGTAGGTTGCGTCGGTGTTGGCCGTATCGGTGTCGGGTGTGCTCGTCATAAAACTTGCCGGATAGACTTGTTTGTTGTTTTCTTTAATCGCGATCGCCTTGGCAAGCTGAGTCAGATTGTTCGCGCACGCTCTGCGTTGGGCTGCTTTGCGGGCTGTCGCCAGTGCGGGAAGCGCCAAGGCCACTAACACGCCGATGATGGCAATGACCACCAACAATTCAACAATCGTAAAACCGCGGTTGCGTGAATTTGTCATGAAAGCACCCTTTATCAAGTGGTCGACGGAACCAGGAGTTTATTACTCCCGACACATTTTTGCACGATTGCAATCGTTTGTCGAGAGTTTACGTTCGTTGATTTGGGCGGGGAAAACAACAGAATCGGACGATTCATCCCCCCTGTGAGTATGACTTGTGAGCAAAATCCGTTTCGGCCGTGTGAATATCCGGAGCAAAACAAAAGAATGTCGCATTCTCGTTTCGATTTGAATGCGTTTTCCGTATACTAGATAAGTACCAAGTTAATCGCAGGGGTGTGACATAAGCTTGGAGTCGCAGCTTGAATACTAATCCAAAGTTCGTCTCAAGCCCAAATCGTTGGTCGCTGGTTGTCTGCGCGATTGGCATCTGCTTGCCTTGGATTGGCACGGTGCAGGCCGATGTCGTCGTCCTCAAGAGTGGCGGCCGGATTGAAGGGCAAGTCGTCACCACGGCACACCCGGCCTACGCGGAATTCTATCTCGTCAAAACAACGTCCGGCGTCAAACTGACCGTGGATCGATCGCAGGTGGAGCGCGTCGAGCGGAAATCGCCCGCGCTGCAAGAATATGAGGTCCGGCTACCCAAGGTCGGGGACACGATCGAAAAGCATCTCGATATTGCCGATTGGTGTTTCAAGAACAAGCTTCATCGACAACGCGCCTTTCACCTGGAACAGATCTTGCGACACGATCCAGATCACAAAGTGGCTCGATACGGGTTAGGTTATAGCCGCGTCGAAGGTCGGTGGGTCAAGACGGACGAATGGAACCGCAAGCAAGGCTACTTTCGCACTTTGGCGGGTTGGCGGACGCGCCAGGAAATCATGCTGGCAGAGGCGAAAGAAAAATATGAGAAGGCCGAAAAGAAATGGCGGTCCGACATCAAGATGTGGCGAGGGTGGTATGACAGCAGGCGCAGGAAAGACGCCGCGTTGGATAACTTCCGCGAGATTCAAAATCCATTGGCGTCGATGGGCGTGGCCGAGCTTCTTAAGAAGGAGAAAGACCACTTCTTGAAGATCGAGTTTATCAAGATTCTCGGACGACTGAATACGCCCAAGGCCCAAACCGCGTTGATGGAACTGGCGATCGAAGATGAAAGCAGCTCGATTCGCGAGAAATGTCTTGACCAACTCGTGGCAAACAAGAGTCGATTGGCGGTTTATTTCTTCAAAAGCCAGCTCAATCCGGTCACGAACAAGGACAACACAAAGATCAATCGAGCGGGGACGGCCCTGGGACGCCTGAAGGATCCGAGTTCGGTCATGGCGATGATCGACGCGCTGGAGACGGAGCATCGGACGCAATCAGGTAACAGCGGCGGTTTGAGCACCACGTTCAGCAACTTGGGCGCAAACGGACTGAGCACGGGTGGTTCAAAAACCATTGTGAATCATGTCCGCAATGAATCGGTGCTGAACGGACTCCAGGCGATTACCGGCGTGCGATTGGGGTGGGACAAGGAAGAGTGGCGGAAGTGGTATGTCAAAGAGCATACGCCACAGAACGTCCAGCTTCGCCGCCGGCCTTAACGTTTCGCCACGATTATTCTTCTGCCGCGACGCGATCCAGCACGACTTCGAATTTCGGTGCCGCGTCGGCTCTTCTGACTGTTAATGATGGACGTAAGTATCGACAGAGGTCGCGTTCGCCTGGTACACGAAAGCCTTCTCCCTTCTGCATGATCGGTTTGGGGTCCGGCATGCGGCCGAAGTCGTCGTTGCCGCCAGCGATTTGGCAAGGAATCCAGTGGCCCCTGCCGGCAGCGTCTTCTAAATAGAACTCTGGATAGCTGTGACCGATCACCCACACCGCTCGGGCGGGAATCTCACGAGCGCGGCAAATGGCGACAAACAACGAGGTCATTTCGTCACAGTCGCCAAAACGATCTTCCAAAACCGCGACCGCTCCTTTCATCGCTGCTTCGTCTTTGGCCAGATACCGCTCACTGGTATTTTCCACCTGTCGATACTTCACGTTTTTCCGCACCCAGTCGAAAATCGAACGAACTTGTTGCCAGGGCGTGTGCGTGCCATCGACGATTTTTTCCGCCACCTCGACAACTTTCACGTGCTTGCTTTCGATCAACGGGCTGGGAACGAGCAGCGGGCGAAGTTTGGTTGAGGATTTCGCGAATTGGAACTCTTCTGGGTTCTCCGGCCCGGCAACAGGCTCCGTCTTTGATTCCAACGTGACGACCGCACGTGCCGATTCGCCCGTACGAAGCCGGCCAATACTAACCACCATCTGACGCGCACCACCGTTGACGGTTTGAAAGGAGACCTTGCCAACGTTTTTGGATTTGTCAGTTTTCGCGACCAAGACTTTTTGTTCTGGCCAGTCCATCGGAACTGGCACGGTGGCTCGGATACCACTTGCGGATCCCTTGTTTGCCGTGATGATGACACCCACACGCCAGCGCTGTTGTACGGGTTCAGGTTTTGGCCGGGGAATCTTGAATTCGAAGACTCGAACCTTCGAGGGCTGCGCGAAGAGAACTGAATGGGACGTCATCAACATCGACAGGAAAAGAAGGAGTCTTATTCGATTCATGACGATGCCTCGACGCATGTGCTACGGATACCCTGTTCCAACTCACTTCATTGTAACGCAAGCGGTTGGCAGCGCAGGACTGAGACGCACAAAAAAATGCCCACTGCAAGCGAGCGTGTCAGGATTCACGCCCCTTGCATTAGGCTACAAGTGTCCGCCGAGAAGGGTTCGGGAAGGACACTTCGATTGGCGGCTGCAAATTGTAATCAGCGGCCATGGCTAGGGCACGGGAGCGGGCAACACCGGCGCTGGCATCGTAAGCGGAGTGCCGGACGACGTGATCGTCGATCCGCAACTGCTGCACGATTCTGGTGCGGAATGCACTTCCGTCCCGCATTCGCTGCAGCAGTTCTGGCGGTAGTATGTGTCGTAATAGTTGGGCCGATTGCGGTTCCACAACCACCCACCGCGATAACCCGCTTGATAGCGCCAACAACCGCTGGACGTGATGGTAATAAACGAAATCGCTGTGATCAGGAGTAGCCTTTTCATGGCTGACATCTCCGCTGGTTGAACTGGTAAACGCATGACGATTCTGTGGGCTAAGCAACTCTACAACACGTCTAAAGATGTGCAAACGCAACGAGTGGATTTTTTTCAACCCGTTGCAGATTTTTTAATTGCCATATGTTGAAAAAAAGCTACGTTTTCACATTCGCCGAATTCTGCATCCAAACAATCGAGCTTCCATCCTCCCGAACGGTTTGAGAATGAGCGTGCAAATTCAGTCCAACCCTGCCCTACGGCAACACACTGCCGTCATGATGATCGCGCTGCTGTTGAGCAGTCTGCTGTTATGCGGTGTTCCTAGCAGCGCTTCGGCGAAGCGTCATGATCGAGTTCGGCCGCAAGATGAGGTGTGGTTCCTCAGCAGCCGGGGGCTGCGATTTCCGCGGGACACAAGCGACTGCGAAGTTCCGTTGAAAGTCAAACGCTACGACCCGGCAGCCGGTTGGACGAAAACCACCATCGCGGAATTCAGGAACCACGAATCCATGGAAGAAGACGCGATCGTGTTATTCTATTTTCACGGCAATCGCAAAGATCAATCCAAGTCATTTTCCGATGGCTGGATGGCTTATCGTCGTTTGGTCAAGCAAACGAATCCTGATCGGCCAGTCAAGTTTGTCATTTTCTCTTGGCCCAGCGAGCGGCAACAAGGCCCGTATCGCGATGTCAAGGCGAAAGCGGGGCGCGTGCGGATCGATGCGTTTTACCTGGGTTGGCTGCTGTCGTGTATGGATAGCGAGACGCCGATGAGTTTCGTGGGGCACAGCTATGGAGCTCAGATCATCGTTGGCGGGCTGCACGTTTCGATGGGCGGCCGACTGTGTGGCAAAACCGTGGATACGTCCAAGATGAAGTCTGTTTCAAGCGTCCGCGTCGTGTTGATGTCCGCGGCGTTGCACAATTATTGGATGAAATCAGGACAGAAGCACGACCACGCCTATTTGCGAATCAACCAGATGTTGAACGTCTATAACCCGTGCGACCCGATTTTGAAATGGTATCCGTGGCTCGATCGCTGTAACATGCCGCAAGCGATGGGACGGTCGGGAGTCGCGGGCTTACGCCAACTGGAAGACGGCGGGAAACGCATCAAGCAAATCAATGCCAGTTACTACATCGGTTGTTCGCATTTCATCTGCGACTACTTGGGCTCGCGGTCGCTGATCAACAAAATGGCGAGGGTCATTTTCTGGGAACCGGTCGAAACGAGAGATTGATGCCTGGCTCGCTTCCGTTGACAAGCGTGAATGAGTTTAGCGGCCGGGGATGCATCCCATCCGCTCGGCGAATCGCCGTCGAGCCGGTATACTCAGCGGATGTCATCGACCGAAAATCGCTGCGACCATGCCGAAGGGCCGCGGCGCAACATCGAACTCAAAGCCCGGCTGGGCGATCTGGAGGCGGCCAAATCGGTGGCCGAAAAAGTCGCGACCGAGCGGCTTGGCAGTGAACATCAGATTGACACGTACTTTGTCTGCCAAAAAGGTCGTTTGAAACTGCGAGAGATTAATTCGCAGACTTCGCAACTCGTCTTTTACGAGCGGCCGGATGACGAGGAGTCGAAATTGAGCCGCTATTGTCTGATCAACGTCACCGATCCAGAATCTCTGAAAAACGCCCTCTCGTCGGTTTTGGGCATCGAAAATGTGGTCGACAAGCAACGCGACATTTACTTGTACGAGAATGTCCGGATTCATCTGGATCGAGTTGCGGGGTTAGGCAGTTTCCTGGAATTTGAGGCAGTTTTGTCACCCGTGGACAGCAAAGAATCCGGACGAGAGCAACTCGCGGTTCTTTGCGAACAATTCGGAATTGTCAAAACTGATTTGGTGGCAGCGTCTTACACCGATATGGGTTAGGCGAATTGCCCGTCAGTGTCGGGAACGGTACACTACGGTTTCAAAGTGAAGATTGGATTTTGCACTCAGGGAGTAAAAGCCTGATGAGCACCGCAGTTTCAGGGAAAGATTCAATGACTCAGACAGCGAAACTTAGTTACAACGACCAAGAACTCGACCTTCCGATGATTACCGGCACGGAAAACGAAACGTCTCTCGACGTTTCGAAGTTGCGGGCTCAAACCGGCATGATCACGCTGGACGAAGGTTATGTGAACACGGGTTCAACCACCAGCGACATCACGTTTCTGAACGGCGAAGAAGGGATTTTGCGATACCGAGGTTATCCGATCGAAGAAATCGCGAAGAACTGCGATTTTGTCGAGACTTGTTATTTGTTGATCTACGGCGAACTCCCGACGGAATCGCAACTGCAGGATTTCCGCATGTCGATTCGTCGGCACACGATGCTGCACGAGGATGTTCGGTCGTTCTACAACGGATTTCCGCGCGAAGCCCATCCCATGGCGGTACTTTCCTCGGTCGTGAGTGCGTTGTCGACTTTCTATCAAGATTCGATCGATCCCGACGATGAACGTCACGTCGAAATTTCGATTCATCGCTTGATCGCCAAGTTGCCGACGATCGCGGCTTATAGTTACAAGAAATTCAGCGGCCAACCGTTTATTTATCCACAAAACGACTTGAAGTACTGCGAGAATTTTCTGCAGATGATGTTCGCCGTGCCCAGCGAACCTTACGAAATTGACCCCGATTTTGTCGAGGCTTTGAACCTGCTGCTGATCGTTCATGCGGACCACGAACAAAACTGCAGCACATCGACCGTTCGCATGGTTGGCTCGTCCGACGCAAATCTCTTCGCTTCGATCGCTGCCGGCGTCTGTGCTCTCTGGGGACCGCTTCACGGTGGCGCCAACGAAGCTTGCGTCAAGATGCTCGAAGATATCTTGGAGGACGGTGGTGACGTTGAGAAATACGTCAACATGGCCAAAGACAAGGATAGCGGATTCCGTTTGATGGGATTCGGCCACCGAGTTTATAAGAATTACGATCCACGTGCTCGTATCATCAAAACCGCGTGCGACAAGTTGCTCGATAAGCGAGCGATTGACGACCCCTTGTTCGAGATCGCACAGAAGTTGGAAGAAGTCGCGTTGACGGATGACTATTTCGTCGAACGCAAGTTGTACCCGAACGTGGATTTCTATTCAGGCGTCATCTATCGAGCGATCGGCATTCCCAAGCAGATGTTCACTGTGTTGTTCGCCATCGGCCGATTGCCGGGCTGGATCGCCCATTGGATGGAAATGCGCAGATCGCCTTCGAAGCGCATTTGCCGCCCGCGTCAAATCTACACGGGCGAAGTCGAGCGAGAAATCGTTCCCATCAAGCAACGCAGTTAATCGCCAAGTGGCTTGAACCCACACCAGCCCGACGCGGAAGCGAGCGAGTCATCATTCTTCCCGCTTCCGCGTCGGGCTTTTTTTGCGCGATGGAATAAATCTGACGCATGGAGTCGAAATCTCGGTAGCACAATCTGTTCTCAAAAAATGATGAACCCTTTCTCTATTTTCGTGGCACTCTATCAAGCGTGACGACGGCAACAGAAACAGAGCGACTCGCGCCGGCCGAACTGGTTCGACGCTTCCAAGCGGAGGTCTGGCGGTATCTCCGTTTCCTTGGATGCGACGCAGCCCAGGCCGATGATCTGACGCAGGAAACATTTCTGGCTGTCATCAAAAAGCCGTTCGAATACCGCGGCCGGCACGAAGCGTCCGCGTATTTACGAAAAGTTGCTCGCAACCAACTGCTGATGCAGGCACGACGAGCGAATCGTGGACCAACCGTTCACGAGTTGGAAGTCGCCGAAAGTGTCTGGGCCGAATCGGTGGTCGAAACGAGCGACGAATTCCTGGACGCGTTGGACGATTGTCTGGAAGGTCTGTCCAACCGAGCCCGCCAGGCGGTCGACATGCACTACCGCGACGAAACCTCGCGGCAAGAGATCGCCGACCAACTTGGCATGACCTCCGACGGCGTAAAGACCTTGCTTCGCCGGACACGCACATTGTTGCGCGAGTGTATTGAAAGGAAAACGAAACAATGAACGTTATTCGACAATACTATGAAGACCGACTCGTTGACATCGCGCTGGCCGCTAAACTGGGTGACGATTCGCCGCCCGATCTTGCCGACGAAGTTCTTGGTGCGACGAACACGCCGGTGTCAATCAAACTAGGTGCTGAACCGAATTCGAACCGCGCTTCAGCCAGTTGGTTTCCAATTATTACGTCGTTATGTTTGCTTGCCGCGCTGCTCGCTCTGTCGCATCGACTGACTATGCCGGCCACTGAGTCGCATGGTGTTGCGCTTCGTGGCGGAATCTCGGCGGAGTACGAAATCGAGGAGTTCGTGGAAGAAATTGAGGCTATGGAAGAGCTGTCGGACGCCGTTGCGTACGATGGAGTGCAGCTCGCGCCACGGAACGGTTTGGCCCGCAGAGGGACTTCGGCGGGGCGGCTATTGCGTGAGTTCGAAGAGGGCGAAGGGCGATTTCTGCGGGCAGTCGAAGATGAAAAGTCAATCATTTCGGGTAAGATCCAAGCCGAAGTTGAACCACATATCGGTGCAGCCCGTGCGCGACTTCAAAGTGATCCAGAAGGCGCTAGAGAGGATCTCAAGCTGTTGTATGCAGCAGTTGCAAATTCGCCTGACCTTGGTACGGAAGTAAAGTCGAAGCTCAAAGGCCAACTGGAATCTGCGATACGCGCAGCATCTCGACAGAGCGTTGAAGTCGACGAGCGTCGTGCCATGGCACAGGCCAATTATGCGGCCGCCCTGCAAAACCAGCGTCTCGCGAAAAGGGATGTTTTGGCCGCACAAGCTGAATACACGAGTCAAGTCACGGCGTTAAAAGAAACAGAGGGCGAATTGCAACAGCAAATTCAGTTGTACCAACATGCATACAAAACTCTTGAGGATCGATATTCGAGCGAGGTGAAGGCTTTGCAAGGGGCCGCAAATAAGCAAGCCCTGTTGTTGGCGGCTCTGAAGGCGGCACAGGACGGCATTGAGCTACCGAATCCCGGTGGGATGCAGGACAACACTCCCATTGGCGAATCCGCACCTGCCAACAGGTATCCCGCGATTGTAGAGAATCCGTTCAAGGCTGTCACCGACGAGCCGCTTTCTACATTCTCGATCGACGTCGACACGGCGTCGTTTTCCAAGGTGCGAAACTATTTGACCCATTACGGCCAGTTGCCGCCGCCGGATTCGGTGCGGATCGAGGAATTGTTGAATTACTTTCCCTACGATTACGAGCCTCCGAAAGCTGGCGACAAACATCCCTTCGCTTCGCACATCGAAGTCGCCGCGTGTCCGTGGAATGTGAAACATCAACTCGTTCGCATCGGAATCAAAGGGCGTGAAATCGAGCAAGAAGAACGTCCGCCGAGCAACTTGGTGTTTTTGATTGACGTATCGGGCTCGATGAAGCAGCCGAACAAGTTGCCGCTGGTTGTCGAAGGCATGAAGATGCTGGTAGGTCAGCTTGATAAGCACGATCGTGTCGCGATCGTCGTCTACGCTGGCAACACGGGCGTTCGTTTGGAAGCCACGCCGGGTAACGAGCACATCAAGATCCGTGACGTGTTGAGCAGCTTGGATGCCAGTGGGTCGACCAACGGTGGCGAAGGAATTCGGCGGGCCTATCAAATTGCGATGGACAGTTTTATCGACGACGGGATCAACCGCGTGATCCTGTGCACCGACGGCGACTTTAACGTTGGCACAACCGAGACGGAAAATCTGGTCGACCTCGCGGCGAATCACGCGCAGTCGGGTGTCTATTTGAGCATCCTCGGCTTCGGCATGGACAACCACAACGACGAGATGCTCGAAGCGGTGTCGAGCCGAGCCAACGGCAACTATGCGTTCATCGACAACGTGGCGGAAGCTCGTAAGGTGCTGGTCGAACAAATCAACAGCACACTGGTCACGATCGCCAAGGACGTCAAGATTCAGGTGAAGTTCGATCCAAGTCGCGTGGCTTCCTACCGGCTGATTGGTTACGAAAATCGAATCATGGCCGCCAAGGATTTTGCCGACGACAAAAAGGACGCCGGCGAGATCGGCGCGGGTCACACGGTCACGGCGCTGTACGAAATCGAAGCGACTGACGAGAAAGACGTTCCGTTTTTGACGCTGCGGCTGCGATATAAGCATCCAAACGAAGACAAGAGCACGCTGATCGAGCTTCCCTCGGCTCGCAAATCAAAACCGTTCGCCAAGGCGTCGAAAGATTTTCAATTCACGGCGGCCGTCGCCTCCTTCGGCATGTTGCTGAGAGGGTCGAAGTATAGCGGAAACGCGACGTTGGAAGCCGTCGAAGAAATCGCGTCAAGTTCCAAGGGCAAAGATGAGTTCGGCTATCGTGGCGAAATGATCAATCTGGTCAAACGTGCAATAGGACTGTCCGCCCAATAGAACTCGGTTGAACGGGCGTCCCAGTCTGACCATTTACGGATTCGCCAAACTCATTCCGAAGGGTGACGCAAAACACACGGTGACGTGTAATTGGGCAAACTGCTTGTGTTATCTGTTTTTGACTATAATATTCTCAATAGCAGATAATGACCCTCGTGACACAAGCGGTGCCCATGCCACCCAAATTGACCATTGAGAAGTTCCTGAAATGCGTCAAAGCCAGTGGCTTGGTGACGGAGGACCAACTTGTTGACGCGGTGAAGAAACTCAAAGCGCAAGGTGCTGCGATCAATGACTCCGAGGTGGTGGCTAACTACCTCGTTGAGCAAGAATGGATCACCGAGTGGCAGGCGAGTCGTATGCTCGACGGCAAGCATCGTGGTTTCACACTTGGAAAGTACCGACTGCTGTCTCGGCTCGGTGCCGGCGCCATGGGGTCGGTGTATCTGGCCGAACACAACGTCATGCTTCGCCGATGTGCGGTCAAAGTGCTGCCCTCGTCGAGGGTCAAGAACGCATCCTTCCTGCAACGTTTTCAACTCGAAGCCCAGGCCGCCGCAGCGTTAAGTCATCCGCACATTGTCCGCGCCTATGACGTCGACCACGAAGTCGACGGCGATCGGGAGATTCACTTTCTGGCGATGGAGTTTGTTGACGGATTAGACTTGCAAAAGCACGTCAGAGAAAAGGGGCGGTTGGACTACGTCTCGGCGGCGGACATCATTCGTCAAGCCGCGGAGGGTCTCGCACACGCGGAGCAAGCCGGCCTGGTCCACCGCGACATCAAGCCAGCCAATCTGCTGATCGACAAACAGGGTGTTGTCAAGATTCTTGATCTTGGTTTGGCGAAAGTGTACGACGAAAAGGAATCCATCTCGCTGGCTCACAACGAAACCTTGTTGGGCACGGCCGACTACATTTCACCCGAACAGGCACTCGACAGCCACGACACGGATCATCGCAGCGACATCTACAGTCTTGGTTGCACATTTTATTGTTTGCTGACCGGCCACCCGCCGTTCCACGAAGGGACCATGCCCCAACGGCTGACCTCGCACCAAATGAAGCCACCTCCGCCGATCGAAGACGAGCGTGATGATCTGCCCAAAGAACTGGCGGCCATCGTCTACAAGATGCTGGCGAAAGAACGCGCTGATCGGCAGCAGTCGGCCAAGGACGTCGCCGAGTCGCTATCGGTGTGGTTGATCGAACACGTTTCGGACGAGTGGAAAAAAGAGTACCGCGAGCGGGTTGCTGACGGCATGCAGTCCCCATTGCGTGGCGTTGATACGGGTTCCTCTTCATCGGATTCGACACTAGGCAACCTTTCCGAACCCGCCATTGGCATCGACCTGGGAACTACATTTTCGGTGATCGCCCGATTGGACGCTCAAGGAACTCCGCTCACGATCCCCAACCGCGAAGGCGAGCCGATTACGCCGAGTGTTGTATTCTTCGATGAAACAGAACCGATCGTCGGCAAAGAGGCGGTACGGGCGGCAGAGCATGAACCGGATCGTTGCGCAATGTACGCCAAACGGGACGTCGGCGAGGCGGAGTTTCACAAATCCATATGCGGTTCGAAGATCCCACCAGAAGTCATCGAATCGCTCGTCCTGCGCAAGTTGCGGCAAGACGCTCAACAAGCCGCGGGCAAGTTTTCCAAAGCGGTAGTAACGGTTCCAGCGTACTTCAACGAACCGCGGCGCAAAGCAACTCAAGATGCGGCGCGGCTGGCCGGTATAAAACTGCTGGACATCATCAACGAGCCAACCGCCGCGGCCATTGCCTACGGACTGAAGCAGGGATTCGTCACGACCGAAGGCAGTTCCAAGGAACGTGAAGTTGTGCTCGTCTACGACCTGGGCGGTGGAACATTCGACGTCACGTTGATGGAAATCGACGGCACGCGCTATCAAGCGTTGGCGACGGCGGGCGATGTGTATTTGGGCGGCGTGGACTGGGACCAGCGGATCGTGCAGTACATCGCCGACCAGTTCAAGAACGAACACGGCACGGAAATCCTCAGCGACCCGGAAGCCGTCGAACGCTTGACGCCGATCGCGGCGGAAGCAAAGAAGGCGCTTTCCACTCGTGATTCTGTGTCGTTTCATTTCGCTCACGAAAAGCAAAAGATTCGCGGGCGGCTGGATCGCGCCACGTTCGAATCGATCTCTTCCGATTTGTTGGATCGCACGCGCATGACTGTGAACAAGATGTTGCGCGAGGCCAAATTGACTTGGCAAGACGTCACGCGATTGTTGTTGGTCGGCGGCTCGACGCGCATGCCGATGGTTCAAAGAATGCTGGAAAAAGAATCGGGCCTGAAGGTGGACCGCACACTTTCGCCGGACGAGGCCGTTGCCCACGGCGCGGCGATTTACGCCGGCATCTTGTTGAAAAAGGGCATTCCCGCGATCGAAGGAATCTCGGTGGCCAACGTTAATTCTCACGACTTGGGCATTCTGGGAATCGAACCCGCCACGAAACGCACTCGCCGGCATATCATGATTCCGCGCAACACCACGCTGCCGGCCAGCAAGTCGTGTACGTTCCCGACCACAAAGCAAGGACAAAAAAGCGTGCTTGTGAATGTTGTCGAAGGCGGCACCGACAGCGGGGCAAATGCAACTCCGATTGGCAAGTGCGTGGTAACGGACCTCCCCCCGGATTTGCCAGCTAAGAGTCCCGTAAAAGTGCGGTTTAACTATGCGGCGAACGGGCGGCTGGTTGTCCAAGCAGAACTGCCGTCCATTCAGAAAAAAGCCGCGCTGACCATCGAACGGGTCTCTGGACTGAGCGACGAGTCGCTGAAAGACTGGTTTCTTCGGATTCAGGACGGCAATTTAGTGGACACATCGGCTGCGGTCGACGAGATTCTGGAATTGGACAGCTTGGAAATTGTTGAGCCTATCGACGATGATGACGTGGAAGAGTTGTTGATGGCGGACGACGATGATGACGATTTGACGCTGGCGGAAGACACCTAAACGGCTTTCACTTGCCACCCAGACAAGCGGCACTATCCACTTAACAGCCGACGAGTTTTCCACTTATGTGGATTGCCATCCTTTTCGGTTTAGGTCAAAATAACACCTGACTAACACGATTTCGTTTAGTCGCCGATTTTTTGCCAGCTTTTCGACCGGTGCAGGTAACTCAATGTCGGACGTATTTGATCCGTATCATCAATGGTTGGGAATCGCGCCCAAGGATCAGCCGCCCAATCACTATCGGCTGTTGGGTATCGAGGTATTCGAATCTAACCCAGAAGTGATTGAATCGGCGGCCGAGCGGCAGTCGACCTATCTCCACGAGTTGTCTACGGGGCCCCAAGTCAAAGAGTCGCAACAGCTATTGAATGAGATCGCTGCTGCGCGTTTGTGTTTGCTCAGCCCGGCGGAGAAATCAAAGTACGATGACGTGCTCCGCACCGAGATCAATGCGGCAATTGCCACGGATCAGTTGTCGGACTTGAGCGAAGAACTTCCGTGGGATGACATCGACGCGTTGGAAGCGGAGGGGTCGGATACGGTGCGGGCATCCAATTCAGACACGATGATCACGTCTCAGTCCGAGGTGGGATTTGGCGCATCGAATTCGGAATTCGCAAAGCAAGACCAGCCCGCTGTGCCATCCCAAGGCGTGCCACTGATCTGGGTTTTCATTGCCGTTGGCGGCGGTGCCGTGGTGATGCTGGCAATCATTATGTATTTTCTTTATTCATCGAACACCCACTATACGGACTACAATGTCCAAGATCCAAATCAGTTGAACAACAGTGTCGCACCGAATCCACCCAACAACAACGACCCGCCCAAGCCGAACGATGTCGAACCAAACAACGCCAATCCGCCCAAGCCGAAGAAAATACTCGCCGCTCAGTATTCTTTTGAAGACGCGGCGGCTCCCCTGTCTGACTCAAAGGGCAGTTTCTTCGGTACGCTGTATGGAGCGAAAGTCCAGCAGGACAATGAACGCAAACAAAACGTGTTGAATTTCGACGGGAAAGGTCACGCGGAGATTCCCAGGTCGTTCTCTAATTCCTTCAGCATCGCATTTTGGATCAAGACGTCGCAGAAAGATGGCAAAGCCGAGGGATCATGGAATTCGCATGTCGGAATCGTTGGCGGAAGCAGTGGGAAGGGAGAGGGCTTCGGAGTTGTTTTGGGTGGTGAGAAAATCGGAATCGGCATTGGGCCTAAGCCAGAAAACACCGTCTGGCCTGCGAAGGCCACGAAAGTTGTCAACAATGGTTGGAACCACCTTGTCGTCGTGCGCAACGGCGACACGGGAACCGTGATTTTATTTTGGAACGGCCAGCACCGGGGAAAGAAAGAAATAGTGACGGGGCCGATCGCAGCGCCTGACAAACTTTTTCTCGGAAAGCTGCAGGAAGGCGACAAGCATTTCCAGGGGGCGCTGGACGATTTGCGAATCTACAACTATGCGTTGCCAGCCAAGCTCGCTAAGGAAGTGGTAAACCAATCCGGCGGTCCCCCGAAGACGGCCGCTGGTTCTGGCACAAGTTCGTCGCCACCAACAAATCCCAAGCCGACTCCTCCCAAGCCGCCGACTTCCAATGTGACCACGCCTAAGCCAAAGCCTCCCAAGCCGCCCACAGTCAAGAAGAAGACGAATGGCTTTGAAGTTTTGAAACCTGAGAAGGCCACGTCCATGGCGAACGTGCCGCTCGAGATTCAACCGGATGGATCAATCCTGGCGAAGAATGTCGTCAACCAAGCAGCCGTTTACCAAATTCAAACCAAAACAACTTGGGAAGGAATTACCGCCATTCGTTTGGAAGCGTTGTCCCACGAATCGCTTCCGAGCAAGGGACCAGGGTTCGGGTCGAATGGCAGATTCTCAATTGAAGGTTTCGCGGCTTCGATCAATTCTCCGTCGACGGTTCCTTTCGCTGGTGCTTTTTCATTAGACGTAGACGGTGCTGATCGATTGGTGACCGAAAAGGGTAAGTTTTTGTCCGTGATGCGCAGTGGGAAGAAAACAACCGTCGACTTTACAATGAAGTCACCCGTTGGTGGGGCTGGCAACAAGACATTGACCGTCTGGATCAAACAACGCCCGGACGCGAATTTGGGCCACTTTCGACTTGCCGCAACAACCGATCCCAAGTGGGCCGGATTTCAACTTCCGTTGCTCGTGAACCTGGGTGGCGGCGCATGCACAACGGCTGAAGGTAATTGGGTGGCATCCAAACCTTACAAGCCGGGCTCGTTTGGGCATGTGGGCGGCGAAGGGAAATCGCAGATGGATCAACGAAAGGAGGTGCCTGACATGACGTGTGTTTCAGGCATCCAGGCGTTTCGAGCGGCTCTGCCCAATGCGACCTACAAGGTCGTATTGGGTTTCCGCGATCGCTGGTCGACGAAGAACGATGTGACGTTTTCGTTCACCGTGGAAGGGAAACCTGAAAAGAAAGATCTTAATCTGTACCGCTTGTCAAAAGGATTTAGGGAACAGGTGCCTATTATTTATGATGGGGTTGAACTCAAGGATGGTGTGTTGGACGTGGAGTTCAAACGTGGCAAGTCCGACCCCATTCTCAACGCGATTGTAGTTTCTCTCGACTATTCGAAGTGATCCGAGCTGGTCTCCGCGCGTCATCTCTTCTCTAACGCGCACATCTTAACGCGCGTTTTTCTTCTTTTCGGAACGTTTGTGGCGGTTGCGCCAATTGTGCCGATAGGAAGGATGAGTGCTTTTGTTTTCCTATTCCATGTTTCACACACGACCCATCAATCATGCGCTGGACAATCACTTCGCTAATCGTGTTTTCGCTGGCCAGTTTGGCGGCGGGACAAGATGTCAATATCGAGAATCTCGATTCGAGCTGGTCCTTTCAGCTCATCAAAATTGGTGAGCAAGGAGGAACGAAGAAACCGCCCGTTGTGACTTCCGTTCGCATTCAACCGAACGGAGCACACATTGCAATCGCCGGCGATGACCATATCGTTCGGATTTGGGACATGGCCGCAGACAAATTCGTCTATCAATTGGATGGACATCGTGATTGGGTCCGAAGCATCGCCTATTCGCCCGACGGCAAGATCCTGGCCACAGCGGGTAACGATCGGCGAATCATCTTGTGGAATGCCGCCACCGGAGAAAAGATGCGAGTGTTGGCAGTTCACCACGAAGCGATTGCCAATCTCGAATACAGTCACAATGGACAGATGCTCGCGACCACGGGATTCGAAAACCAACTTCATCTGTACAACGCCGAATCTGGTGAAATCCTGTTCGAACTTGCCTGCCCTTGCCGGGACATGCGTGCGTTGGCGTTTTCGCCCAACGATCAGACGCTGGCAGCCGGCGGCCGCAACGGAACCATTCGTTTGTATCAATGCAATACTGGCCAGCCCATCCGCGATCTGGCGGCCCATCGCCAACGGATTCGCGAGCTGACGTTCACCAGCGCCGGCGATCAAATCATTTCATGTGGCGAGGATCGCCTCGTGCGAGTTTCCTCTGTCATTGGCGATGCAAGTCACGTGCTGCCGCGGCGTCCCGCCAAATTGCTATCGATGTCGCTTTATGCACCCGGTCGATTGGCGACTGCGGGAACGGACAATGTTATCCGACTTTGGAACTTGGATACGCGACAGGAAATCGGGCAACTCACCGGACACACCGGAAGCGTGGCGACCTTGGTGACGGATCGCAACGTTTTGGTATCCGGCGGTTTCGACACGACCGTCCGCATTTGGACGATTCGCCGCAACGTCGCCGAACAACCTGCCCAACCACCCACCCGAGTCGGCGCAGCAAATCGAAACGATTTTGAGTAGCCGACTCGCTTTCAACTCACTCGTTTGATCGTCAGGACGACGAAATCGCATAGGGAGATGCAGACGTGAAATTTCTTCGCCGGCTCATGAATTGGCGCGCCGATAAGCAGAGGCCAAGCAAGTCAAAAAGCGACCAGTCAGACTATCGGCAATGCCGGTTCGAAACGATGGAGTCGCGCCGGATGCTAAACGCGGATCCCATCTTTTTGGGTGCGACGTACTACGAAGCGGACTCCGGAAACGACTCGACACCCGACACGTTTGAAATTGCCTTCGTTGGCGGATCGGATACAACCGAATTGACTGACGTGTCGATCCAATTGAATGACATTTTGTACTTCGACACAGCCAGCGGCGGTGATGGTGTACCGCAGCACTTTGGATTTCAATTCGATACCCAAGAGAGTGTCGGGCTGACGAGCCAAGACGTGCTCAGCGCCGACGTGACGGACGGCGGCCGGACGTTGGATCTTTCGCTTGCCAATTTTGAAGCGGGCGACAAGTTGGTGTTTACAATCGACGTCGAGCACCAAGTTGGACGGACGGACGACCCGGTTGCGTCGGGAGCTGAGTTCGAATTGTCGACGCTGATCGGCAGTTTTGCCGATCCCAACTATGCCATCGATCCGATACAGGGGGCTCTGGACCTGACCGATCCCAACGTCGTCAACGGGCTCAACGGCTCGGAGCACCATGTCTTTTGGAATGGGTATGACCCCAATTTCGCGGGAACTCAGCTTGTCGGACTTTTGCAATCAGATGACTTTCAAAACAGCCAAGGAAACGGTCAAGCCGATCGAACTGCGGGTGGCGTCGTGGGTTACAATCTCACGCCGCTGCCCATCTCGATATCGGGCACAGTGTTTCACGATCGCGACATGGATCTGGTGCAAGACAGCGGCGACGAAGGCATTGGTGGGACGACACTCAGTTTGTATTACAAAAAGGACGCGAGCGACGCGTTTCAGGCAGTCATCGACAGCAACGGGAAGCCGGTCACGACAACAACAGACGCCAATGGCGATTACAGTTTTGGTGTCAATGATGGCCTGACCCTTTTGTCTGGCTACTATCGAATCGTCGAGACGCAGCCGACGGACTTCAACATCAGCGTGGGGGCGATTCCCGGTTCTGTGCAGCCCACGGACGGGCAATCGTTTGGCGTTGTCGACCCCAATGACGTTACGAATATCATTACGGATATTCACATTCCGTTTGGTAACCGCGACGGAGTGAACTATGACTTCGCTGAAGCCAAATCGGTTTCGATTTCTGGCACCGTGTTTCATGACCGCGACATGGATCTGGTCCAGGATGCCGGCGATGAAGGAATCGCGGGCACCAGTCTGGCGCTGTACAAGCAAGACGTGGGCGGCAATTACCAAGCCGTTTTGGATGCCAGCGGCGTGGCGGTCACGACGGCCACCAATGCCAATGGAGACTACAGTTTTGGCGTGAACGACGGTTTGGTGCTGTTGCCCGGCACATACCGCGTCGTCGAAACGCAACCGGTGAACTATGAAATTAGTGTCGGGGCGATTCCCGGTCAGGTCGTACCAAATGGCGCGACGGTCGGACAAGTTGATTCCAACGACCCGACGAATGTTCTGACCGAAATCACTATTTCGCTGAGTGATGAAGATGCGATCAACTACGATTTTGCCGAAGCGAATCCGATCACCGTTGGTGGCAATGTGCATCTTTCCGATGCGGACGGCAACTGCCATGAGCCTGGGCATCCCGATCATCGGCCGCTTTCGGGTGCGCAGATCTATTTGATTTCCGACACGGGTGTCGTGCACTCAACGCAAACGGACGCAAACGGAGACTACTTGTTCTCCGGCCCGCAATTCGCAAATTTGTTGCCCGGCAGCTATACGATTATCGAAGTCACGCCAACCGGGTTGTTCGATGGCGGCGAGTCGGTTGGAAACGTGCAAGGCCAAATGCGCGGAGCGGTTGACTCGCAACTGACGGAAATCCAACTCGCCGACGGCTCGATTCTCAACGTTTCCAACGTCGTGCAATCCGGCGAATTGGGGCGATTGGATTCGATCAAGCAAATCCAGTTGCTTTCCGGGGACCAAGGCGTGCAATACAACTTCTGTGAGCACGAACCTAGCTCGATTTCCGGCCACGTTTATGTGGATTTGAACGACAACGGAATTCGAGAAACCGGCGAAGGACCGCTTCAAGTGCCTCCAACATATCAAGCCGTTCAATATGTGAAGATGACATTGTTTGATGCGGCAGGGAATGAAGTCGCGTCGACTTTCACCGACTCTCAGGGCTTCTACAAATTCGATAACTTGATGCCCGGCGATTACACGGTCCGCGAAACCACGCCGAACGGTTACTTTGATGGCAAAGAGTCTGTCGGCACGATCAATGGCAACGCGGTCGGCATTTACACTCGCACCGGGGATGCTAACGACATTCTTCGTGACAATGACGAAATCACACAGATCACGCTTGGTTACGGCCAGCACGGCATCAATTATGATTTTGGCGAAGTTCCACCGGCTGCATTATCTGGCTACGTCTATCACGACGCGAACAATAACGGCGTTTTTGACGCTGGTGAGACGCCGTTCGCGGGCGTTGAAATGGAGTTGCGCGTCACGTTCGACACGAGCATCAACGGCGTTATGTTAACGCCTGACTTTGTGCTAGACCAATCGGTGTTCGATTCGCAAGGGCGATACATTGTCACGACCGATGCAAACGGGCAGTACACGTTCGATGGACTTCGCGGCGGTGTGATTGATAAGACTAACTTCGGCGCACTGCTGGCGAATTACACGGTCTATCAGAATTCGCAGCCAGCCAGTTTTGTCGATGGCCTCGATTCGCCGGGTTCCACTGGTGGCAAGGCGGACAACTCGCAGCATCCCAATCAGCCGGCGCCCAATTCGTTCTCGGCTGCCATTATTAGCACGCATCAAAACAACGGTGCGCGAAGCGGCGACTTGTTGTTCCAAATCCCGCTGGCGATCGGCCAATCGTCAGTGAGCAACAACTTTGGTGAGATTGAGTTAGCCCCGCCGCCACCTCCGCCTCCACCGCCGCCCCCACCCTTGCCGCCAATCACGCCGCCACCACAAATCGTTCCACCTCCCCCGCCTTCGCCACAGGCGGCCTTGGGCGCGACGACATTCGTCGCTCCGCTGCAGGCCGATGTAGGCTTCGGTGCAATTGATACGCTTGGGGGATCGGATTACACGTGGCACTTGAGCATTGTCAACGCGGGCACACCACGCGGTGACTTTGTGGCGCTGGTCACGACGCCCTGGCAGTCTGCATCTTTGCTGGATCGAACGAACTGGCTACCAGACCAACTTCGCGAGGGCCAATGGACGCTTCAAAGTTCCGACGAAGACGGCGTCGGTCCGGATCAAATCCGTGAGGTTGCGTTCGGCGTCCACGGTGGAATCCCCGTTGTGGGAGACTTTAACGGAGACGGCGTTGACGAACTGGCCATCTTCTACCGCGGCGAGTGGTTCCTCGATTTGAATGCCAACGGACAATGGGATAAACAGGATTTGTGGGCACGCTTGGGGGGTGCTCGCGATCTGCCTGTGGTTGGCGATTGGGATGGAGATGGCAAAGACGACATCGGAATCTTTGGTCCCGCATGGCGACGCGATCCGGTGGCGATTGAACACGAACCTGGTCTGCCGGACCCTGAAAACTTTGCCAAACTTGGCCCCAAGAATGTTCCACCAGGCGCCGAGGAAGCAACGTCGGGCGAACGGCTGATGCGTTTGACTTCGCAAGGTCCAACACGATCGGACGTTATTGATCACGTCTTTCGCTACGGCATTGCATCGGATGTTCCGGTCACGGGCGATTGGAACGGCGACGGTATCAACGGCATTGGCATCTTCCGAAATGGCCGATGGAGTCTCGATGTGGACGGCGATGGTCGTTGGTCTGCACCAGACATCGTGACCCAATTTGGTCAAACTGGTGACGTTCCAATCGTCGGCGATTTTAACGGCGACGGCGTCGAGGAAATTGGTGTCTACCGGGCCGGCAAATGGATCATCGATATCGATGGCAATTATCGCTTTGAAGAGGCCACCGACAAGGTGTTCGAGTTGGGTGGCGCTGGCGATGTGCCCGTGGTCGGCGACTGGAACGGCGACGGAATCGATGACCCAGGGTTGTATCGATCGCTACGGACGAATGTCGCGAATCGCGCCGCGGGCTGAACCAATTCACTGTGTTGTCGAATTGACAACAGGTGAATCGTACGTGGTACAACACTCAGATTTCGCTCGCGCCGGACGGTCTCCTACCTGAATCATCGGAGAAACAGCTTGTAGGCGAATTGAATCGATTCTTCGGTCGAGCTTGTCAAACTGCCCGTGATGGTACAAACTTTGCTGTCATGAAGGGCCAAATCCTGCCCTTTCCATCAGCGTCACACCACGGGAAGTGAGATCATGCAATTACGACTCTTCGCAGTGGCCGCAATCATTACTTTCCTGCCAGCCATTTCATTTGCCGCCCCGCCAGCGAAAGCCGCCCAAACCGAAGAAAAGCGTGAATGGCTTCGCAAACAACTCACCACCAACGTCAACAATCGCGCAGCGCTACGAGATATCAATGCAAAGCTGGATCGCATGACTCCCGATCAAATCGACCAGCTCGGCGCCCATTATCAAAGACAATTGGCCGTCGCTCAACGCCAGCTTGAACAGGCACTCGCGGCCCGCGCCCAATTGCAAAACCAACTCCGTCGGCAAAACAACGTCGGCTATGCACCGGTCATCACATGGCTGCCCGAAGGAACATCGCTGAGGACCAGCGCACTCGTTTCTCCCGATCGACGATATGTCCGCATTAATGCATCGCCGTTCTTTTCTTCGATCCCTTACGTTGACACGTTCAATCTGCAAACGGGACAGACGAATCGATACCCGCAGTATCCGCCCTCGTACTATCCAAATCCGCATCAGTCCGGATATCCGATCATGAGACAACAGCCGCAGTCGGTCCAACCTCAACCCCAATCTGGTCAGGTTGAATCTTACTATGATGGCCTTCGAACTCGTTATCGAAGAAAGTAAGCCAAATCATCTCAATGCAGAACGGTTCTCTACGGGACGACCTTCGATGATCTCCAAAGAGTCGTCATTCGCTCGGCAGCGTTTGAACTGCGGCTACTGATGGTGATCCACGCTAGTTTATTGCGGAACGCCGATAGATCGATGTCGACGTATTTCCACTCTTGCTCCGGGAATTTCGCCTCGACTGGACCGTCCGAAAGCAATTGGCCATTGACTGTCGCCATGAGGTAGGCTCGCTGGTGGCCCAACTGAATTCGCAAACGTGGTTGCTCGGTGTCTGGAATCTTGAGCGCTCGTCCAAGGAGCACTGCCGAGCCTGGCAAACTGTCCACGCGAAGCACTGGCTCTTCGGACGTATTCTCTGACTCTGTCGCCGCTGGCATGACACCGTTAAACAACATCCAATCCGGCTGGACGGCGGCGACTGCTTCGTGGACTGATGGTCCAACACGTGAACTGAGGATATTAACCGTTTGGCGTGGCTTTTCGAGCGGTTCCACATCGCCGTCAGTGACAAGTTCCGCAACATTGCGCTCGGGCACATCTTTGCCTGGACCGATGAATGTCCAAAGCCTGTTCTTTTGAACAAACATGGGCCCCGCACAGACATCTTCATCGCTGGTGCCCTTTAGTTTCGTCGACGCGACGACACTGCCGTCGTCGCCAGCCAACCAGGTCATTCGGATCCTAGACTGGTTCGAATTCTGTGGCTCAGCAATGCGTTGTGTAAAAGCCAATTGACCGTTTTTATCCAGCAACATGGCTTCCAAGCAATCGGCGGCCTTCGACTGCCATGCGATTTGTCCGTTTTCAAGTTTCAATCCAACGAACCCATCCGCCGTTTGAACGACGATGCGAGTTTTGGTCAAGCCGATCAAGCGAGTGACATTGGGAAGGACTGAGTTCCAAATCCGGTTTCCCGTGTCCGGGTCCAAACACTCAAGACTGCGAACGCCCGGCTGTACAACATAAAGTCGGTTGTCGGAGAGTCGCGGTGGCTGGAAGGCCTGTCTGACCCAGGTGTGCTCTTCTTCGGTTGGCGCGGCAACTTGTCGACGAATCCATCGCACATCGCCGGAGATGTCACAACTGATGATGAATCCACCCAGAGATGCGACCACGGCATCATCCATTGGCGTCGCTGCGCAAAATCGTCGCCGCCACCAAGATTCGCGCACCTGGGCCAACTCATCTTGCTGAATGACTTCGCCCGTTTGTCGTGCGAACCTTGTCAAACGCAAGACGCTGCGTCGAGAACTGCTCTTCAAAATGGAAAGGGCGACGAGTTGGTCCTGGATGATCATCGCATCTGACACCATGTGTTCGTTGCCCGGCAGCTTGCTCGTCCAGATGCGACTGCCGTTGGATTTGTCCAGGCAGACCAATTGCGGGGAAGAACCGTACATCAATCTCGCAAAGACATGAAGGTCGGTGGCCAATGGCTGCATGGGAGTCAGCCCCCAATCCTGGCAGCGCATCATCGGATCGTCCAAGTGTTCGCTGTGCCACAATTGTCGCCCGCTTTCCAAATTGAATGCCATCACTTGAAACCGGTTGCTGGCAAACAACGTCGAGCCGTCGATCAATGTTGCGATCTGGCGGCCAACCCAATCGACCTGGTGCCGACGCACGTGTCGCGTTAGTTCCGTCGTTGGTTGTTCGCCGACCAGGCCGTCCAATCGCCCGCGTCCTTCGACTTTCAGCCCACTGGGCGGCGGCAGCGTTCGTTGTTGCGGCAGGTCTTTCCGCACCACCGCTTGATATTTCTCGCGATGAACCATCTCTTCGACCAGCGATTCGAATTCTTCTGCTGTGAAAGTCAATTCACCCAAGTCAACGGAAGAAGCGACGGGATCACCAACGTCGCGCCCCATCATCGCGCCTGCAAGACGAAGACGTGCCGCAAGATTCTCTCGCAGGGCCGGTCCGGCGGTTTGGCTCGCACGCCGATACTCGGACATCGCACGCGGAAACCAACCGCTGGAAAGCGCCCGATCGCCGAGCCACGCATGTGCTTCCGCCGCGGCCCACGTCGACTCGAATTGCATCGACGCGAGTTTGACAGCCTCTTCGTCGCCGCTGGTGATGGCTTTGCGAATTCTCAGTTTTGCGAGTTCGCCGTATTGGCGGTCGATTTCGTCGCGCAATCGCGGCGCGGCGCGGATGGCCATTTGAATCGCCGCGCCGAACGAAACAAAGTGATCACGATCCTTGCCATGCGGTGCGACACCGGCAAACGTGCTGGGATCGATTGACGTGATCATCTTGGCGACTTCTTCCGCGGCATCACTTTCCAGCAACGCGTGCAGTTCCGCCATGATGTTGTAAGCATCTTTGTTCAACTCAACATCCAACGGATGTTCCCACTCCGTCTTTTGCAAGACGGCCTGTCCAAGCGGGCCCGATCGTGGCAATTGCCGCCGCGCCGTGACCTCAGCCCAATCGACCAGCGGAATTTGCTGATGTTGCTGGAAGAATCTCAGTCGCTGGCAAAACTCGATCGCTTCACGCCACTTTTGGTTGTATAGCAATTCGATTAACTCGATTCGTAAGAGCGGCTCGCTCGCGATGCGAAAGTTCTGGTCGGTTGCCAACGGTGTGGTCATGAGCACGTGGCACATGGAGGAATGAGGAAGCCGCCGATCCGTTCGATAGGCCGTTTGGCTGAGGTTGTGGTAGCGATCAACCAGCGCGAGTAGATTGTCGCGATTTCGCACATCGGCCAGCAAACAAACTTCGTCCAAAATCGCCATTTGTTTTTCTACTGGCATGGCTCGAACCGAGTCGCTGTCTAAAATCAAATCGAGCAGGCGGTTCGCAAACTCCTGATTGCTCCCCGCATTCAATGTCCGAATCACGCTGGCGTGAATCCACTCGTCGATTTCAACGTCCACCGGTCTCGCGCGAATGACAGCCAACTTCCATTGTTCGAAATTTGGCACGTCGCTGTGAGGCGCGGTGCGGGCGATGATCTCCGGAGCAACAATCGACGAAAGTTCCGGCAACTTGCGAATCGTCAGTCGCCGCAACTCGATGCTGCTTTCCGGCGCGACGGCGAATTGATGTAAACCAACATGAGTCGCGCGACCTGCGTCGTTGGAATAAACTCCTTCGGGCATGCCCCAGTGAACGCCATCGCTGCTCACCCAGAAACGCATCGTCCCCTGTCCAGCCAGCAGTTTGATCCAAACATGCTCCGTGCAATAGGGAACCAGGCGTTCGGCCAACTCTGTCAGATCCGCTTGATAGCCGTCGATTGCGAACGTGACGGTCAAGCGATTGTCGCGCGTGTTCTTGAAGAAACGAAGCACGCGAAGCGGGCCTCTCTCTTTGTCGCCGAGAAACACGCCGGCACCGGGGCGAACGCCGTCCAGTTCCAGGATGATCTCATGAATCCCGCTGGTAGGCAGTGGCGTCGCAACCCAGCTATGTGTCTTGGCCTGATTCGCTGACAAGCGAACGCTGCCGTCGTCGAGTTTTTCGAACTGGGCGGCTTCATCAACATGCTCGATCCACGGAAGATCGGCTGGGCGCTCATAATCTGCCGCGATAGGAAACGGCGGCTCGCGTGGCGGAAAATCCTCGGTGCGTACCATCTCGATGCCGTAAAACGCCGCACGGCCCTTGAAGTGAACTTGCTCGATTTTCTTTTCAAACGGCACTCGCAGCAGGATAATATCTCCGCGACTGAGGATGATTTCTCCATCGCGATGCCGCAATTCGAAGGGACCGCCGAATCGGATTTCCGTGCGTGCGTTTCGTCCTTCGTCGGTCGCGGTGAGCGCAAAGTTGCTGGGCTCCACACCATTCGGCTCTCTCGTTGTCGTGTAACCAGCCCAGGTGAAATTGCGGTCTTCATAGAACGCCAGCGTGACGCCATTGCCGCCGCTGAAAAAGTGGATCTGTAATTGGTTGTAGCTTTCCAAAGCCAGCCGCAGCGCCGTATCGTTGTGCCACGGTGACTTCAGTCGCACGAGGCCCTCGAACCAACCACACATTCCGGCGGAAGTTTTTTGCTGAAAGAAACGAGAGCGATGACCGGAGATTTCTTCGAACCACTGTTTGACCTCATCCACGTGGGTGAGCGAGGCCGTGACGTCGAAGTTTTGAAAGCAGATCTCTTCGAACCGCCGTGGGGCATCGGCATTTTCCACAACGTCTTGCCAAGGAGTAAGAATCTTTGGCGCGGGCGCCGGCGCCGGTTCCGGCGGCTTGTCGTTGTCGTTCGGTTTGTCCGTGGACTCCGGTTTGGCAGGCGTCTCGACTGGGACGGGTGCCTTCGGCTCGACCGGCGGTGTGTTGTCCGCATCTTCAGTGTGATTGA
>CAYFJO010000120.1:0-20623 GCA_964343305.1 uncultured Pirellulaceae bacterium
ACGCCGACGTGCAGGAACGAGTTGAAATCGAATTCGCCCTTGCCGTGATGAACGGTCGTGTCGAAGATCGCGCCGGAACATGGATGCGTCATGCCCAGAAATTCTTGCATGACTTTGGTCGTACAGCCGATTTTGGAACCGACGACCTTGCCATGTCCACGTTCGGTCAACCGCGCGTGCACGGCGTCTTGGATCGCCATGGCGTCGGTGACATCGTGCGGCTGACACTTCGCCGGAAGATGGCCGATGGCCGCGGGCGGTTGTAATCGGCCTTTTACAATCTCTGTTGCGGCGCGTTTTATGGACGTTTCGGATAACGGCATCGTGTGTGTGCTGGGGCTTGATTCGCTTGATCGCAGGCTCCGATCGTCGCGAATCCGGTTATTTCGACTTCACCCCCGACCGCGGATGTTGGCTGGCTGTTTCCCAGGCGACTTCCCGGAGAATTCGGTCGAGCTTTTCGTCCTTGAAGATTCCGGTCTTGAGGTCCATCGGGTTTTCGCCGTAGAGGCAGGCATAGTAAATGTATCCTTGCAGCGTGGCGACGACCCCGGTGGGATGGATCTTGTCGCGATAGAGTCCGGCTCGCTGTCCTTCCTTCTTTTCCTTCTGACCGATCAGAACGGTATCGACGCCTGGCAGTTCGTTGTTGCTCACGCGGCGGACGAGTTCGGTCATCGCGAGCCCCGCGGGCAAGATGTGAACTCGGCCCGGGTACTTTTTGTTGAGCTGTGCGATAACCGCGTTGATGGACTGGCTGGAGACGTCCATCGCGGCTTCGAATTCTTCGAGGCTGAACTCCACGTTCGGCTCGCCCTTTGGATCGGCAAGCCATGGCCACAGGTCCTGGATGTAAAACTTGATGTCCGGATTGTGCTTCATCGCGAACTCGATCCAGCGCTGGTAGTCTTCGACGTCGCAACCAACGCTTGTGCCGTCCCACGTGACGAGATGGCCAAACGTCATCACGTCGATCTTTCCGGTCGCGAGCGCGGGTTTGGCTTGCTGCCGATCTTCCTCGTACGACCATTGAGCCTTTGCCGCTCCGCCACCGCCGCCGTGAAACTGCATCAGGTGCGTGTGATTTTCGTAGCCGGCCGATCGCGAAATCGCGATGCAGGGTTCGATGGCCGGAATGACGCAACTGTGGCCGATCGATACGACCCAAAGTCCGTCGCCCGTCTTATCGCGGCCATCGAAGTCCGTCGCATTGAGCAGCATTTTTTGACGAGGTTGTCGATTGCCCTTGCGGGCCGCGTCTGCTTGTCGACGTTTGACATAGGCGATCGCCTCAGCGACAGTGACCTTGTCATCTTTGTCGGCATCCAGCGCGGCGAGAAATCGACCGGCTTCCTTGGCGCTAAGAGTTCCATCGCTATCGTGGTCGAGTTTTTTGAACCAGCCAGGCGGCTGAGCATCGGTTGGCGCGTCCTCGGCGGTAGCCGGGACACATCCCATTGAAAGCGTTGCGCAAAAAAGCGAAAACGTGATGCAGCATTTCATGTGATTGCGTCCAATAAGTTTAGGTCAATTGTCTGACGAGTGACAACAGTCTAACATGACTTTCGACTTTCTTCCCATCGCACATTTGTTCGTCGATCAACCACGGCAAATCGACGAAAAGCACATCAAGTTCGTACCGGTTTCGTAAATGTTCAAATTAGCTTTGGCACAAATGCACGTCGAAGGTGGCGACAAGGAACAAAACTTGTGCCGAGCGGAAACGATGATTGCCGAAGCCGCGTCCCGCGGCGCGAGCTGTGTCGTTTTGCCGGAAGCGATGAATCTTGGCTGGGCGCATCCTTCGAATCGAACTTGGGCGGACGCAATTCCGTCTGGCGAAACCTGTGAACGACTATCCGTCGCTGCATCTCAAAATCGAGTACACGTCTGTTCGGGGCTGGTCGAAAAAGCTGGCGATCAAGTCTTCAATTCGGCAGTGCTCATTGATCCGAACGGAGGTGTCGTCTTAACTCACCGTAAACTAAACGAATTGGAAATCGGTCACGAGTTTTACTCGCACGGTGATCGATTGAACGTCTGCGAAACGGCGTTCGGCACCGTAGGAATTATGATTTGCGCCGATGCATTCGCAAAGGGCGAGGTGATCAGCCGCGCGCTCGGTTGCATGGGAGCGGACATCATCCTTTCACCGTGTGCCTGGGCAGTGCCGGCGGACTACGATGATGCAAGTGAGCCTTACGGTCAACTTTGGCGCAGTGCTTACCAAAGCGTCGCCCGCGAGTATTCGATGTGGATTGCGGGCGTCAGCAGCGTCGGTCCGATCAACGCTGGTCCCTGGCAGGGCAGGAATTGTATTGGATGCTCGCTAGTGATCGATGCCGACGGACGAGAAGTCCTGCAAGGCCCGTACGGCGTCGGCGCCGAAACGACTCTTTATGTTGATATCGAGTTTGAGATTGGCAAAGCGCGATACAGCTATCATCCGTAACCGGGTCAAACACCGGGGCGTGGTTCAAAAAAAGGGGCGAACACGAGATGCTCACACACTGCGTCGGTCAATTCGTCCGATTTCCAACCGCCCGCTTTCAGCGTCCACAGCGCGTAACCTGCTCGCATGTGACGACCGCTATGGCTCACTGATCAAACACCAACAATCCGTGATAGCCACCTGGAATAACTAACGTGCCGTTGTGCACGACACATCTCGATGGGTTGCCAGGAAGCTCAAACTGATCGATCAAATTCGGTTTCTTCAGATCAGAGATGTCTGCGATTGTCACAATGCCCGTGCGTCGGTTAACCGCGTACAGTCGGTTGTCTGCGATCGTGGGTTTACCAAGGTGCTTGCGGGACGAACCGATCTTGTATAGCGGTAATTCGCTTAGCTCGCGGCGTTCGTTTCGGTCAAGCAAAAGGTAGCCACCCCTCGTCGTGGCCAAAGTCCTTCCTGCGTGTGCAATCAGGCCATTGCCGGAACCGATTCTTCCAGGGAAGTTATCACCTGTGTAGCGTGGCCGACCATCGGCTTTCAGGTCGTACCAGTGCAAACCTGATACGTGCCAGAATGCACATGCGTAGCGCTCCTCAATCAACCCTCGCATCAATTGATCGCCGTACAACAATCCGAGATGTTGATCTTCCATGACTCTTTGCAAAGAGGCGGGATTTGACGTGTCGACGATCTGAATCTTGTGCACACCGACTTGCACCAGTACATACTTCCCGTCTCCTGGGACTTCGACGTGCCTGATCGTGTTGTTCGGCACGCGGTATCGTCCGATCTCTTTCAACTCGTCGGACGAAAGCTCGTAAATGCCCAAACCCGCCGAACCCTCGGCAGCGAAAATGCGTTCGCCAGCGATACAGACGTCGGTAACACGATCGGTCGCTTCGATGCGCGAGAGAGTTTCGAAACGCGGGTTGATCTTCAGCACGTGCACTCCCGACGTGCCGCACGCGACAATCGCCCTATCGCCAAGCAAGTTCACACCATAAATCTGACCATCCGTGCGATATGCCCGATAAGGTGCATTGGTTTCAGCGGGGCGCTTTGCAGGGATAGTCGCGGCTCGCTTGTTTTCGGCAACCGGCACCTGCGCGATATCCGCAGCGGCAAGCACATGAAGGTCGCTCGCTCCACCAGCGACGTAGATATGATCGCGGCCAGGTACCAGCCCACCGACGAAACTCGGCAACGGCTCACCTTCCTTTTGCGGTGGCGTCCAGTGTCCGGCGAATTTAGGTTGATGTGGGTTTTGAACGTTCAACACGAAGACGCCATTGTGTGTATCGCAAACGAAGGCGTGTCCATTGGCGATCGTGACGTCCCACATGTCGTGACGGATGTTGTACAACGCGGGAAACTTCACTCGTGTAAGGGGCTTGGGTTTTGATGGATCCGTGACGTCGAGTATTTCCAAACCATGTCCGCGTCCGTATCCAGGGTCGCCAGGTTTGGCGCGCGGCCGCTCGCGCGAATGATGACCAGTTGCGACGTAAAGAAAGTTGCCGCGAATGTCCACGCCGTCGGCATATCCATCCAGTGGCGTTCGCGACACGATTCGAGGTTTCCATGGGTTGCGAACATCGACAGTAACGACTTCCAACGTGCCCCACACGCCGGCGTACAAAAAGCCGTTTCGCTCGACTACCGATTGCGCTTCGCCAGTACGCACCGTGCTAAGGTGACGTGGCAACTTCGGATCGGACACATCGATCAGTTCCACGCCGAAGGAGCGGCAGGCCACGAACAGTACGTTGCCCGATTTGCAAATTCCTGTCGCGAACTCAACTGTGTCGTAGCGACTCACCAACCGTGGATGTGCCACGTCACTGACGTCAACGATCAACAAGCCATCCTCACGCGAGGTGATGTATGCGAAGCCACCTTCAACCACGATTTGCCGTACTCGCCCCAGCCCGCTGAGCTTCCCAATCGGACGTGGCTTGCCGGGCTCCGCGACGTCCAACACGTGAAGCGTACGGCTGCCGATCGCAAAGGCCGTCGTTCCATCAATCGTCACGTCCATCGTCGGACCGATCCCGACATTGAAAGTGTTTTCCAAGGGCATTCCAAATCTGTTCGATCTAGTAAACAGATTCGGATGCCTGTGATAATACGCGTAGGCATGAAGCGCCACTGTTGTGAAGAGGTAGTGGGTTTCGGCAGCCGAAATCTCCTGCAAATCGAAAGTCGTGAGCATCTTCCAGATCGTTGGCAAGTCGCGTCGAATCAGTTCTTCACGTTCGCTCATCAACACCAGGTGATAGCCGCCAAGCGGAAAACGCACATGGGCCAGCGCGGTTAACCCGCCTTTTTCATCAAGCATCTCCGGTCGGAATAGGCCCCATGCCGACTTCGCACCCTTCAACTCGGCTCCACCCCAGTGGTATTTCTTGGCCAACTCCGCCCAACGCTCCTCGCTATGGAACTTTCTGTAAAACGGACCAGGAAACTCACGATCGAGTTGCATCTGAGCGCTTTGCGCTAGCAGATCGCTGACGACTTTACGTTTGTCCGGATCCTCAAGGAAATGCAAATATGCGTTAAGGCGGAAACCATTTTGATTGGCGTAGATCGGATGCCCATTAAGCTCAACGTGATCACCAGCGTGCAGCCTCTGCCATCGCAGACCGTCGCGTTCAGCGAGGAATTGGTCATGCAACTTCAACCAGTGTTCATCGCCCGTTCCTTTGTACAGCGCGTACACGGTTGGAACGAGAATCGACACATGATTGTTGCGAAAACCTTTCCAAGAGAATCCGACGTGCGACTCCGTCACACCGTCTGCCGCCTTGATGGAGAAGTCATGCTTCTCTAGTCGTCGTCCGATCGCACCCAGTTTTTGTGCGATCCACTTTTTGTCGTCATCGGATGCAAGATCGCTGGTGGCATATCGGGCCAGCGCGATGATGTAGGTCGTGTGTTGGTCCATCGACGAATCGTCATAGTACGCCGACGAATCATCAGGATGTGGCCCGCGCGGCACGAGCCCCTCAACCGGACAAATTCCGCCAATGAACTTCAATGCCGAGAATAGTTCCTCGGCCTTGCGTCGCAGAAACGGATCAGGAGCCGCGTCGCGCGCATCAAGTAGTGCAACCAAAGTGTGTCCACAATGCAAAGCGGTGTCCGCAATTCGTGATCCATATCCCCACGGCTTTGGCTTTCTCGCCTTTATTTCCGCGGGCGTCGTCCAGCTTTCTTTCGTCGACAGCTTGGCGCCATACAAAACGAACGTTTTCGCGTGCTGAAACTGCTCAAAGTATTTTTCGGCCAGTTCAAAGGTGCGAGTTTTGAGTTCGCCGAGCGTGAACGTCGCGTCTGTCGCACGGGTCGTATTGCCTGTCAGTGCGACCAAGAACAAAAGCAACAGACATTTCTTCAAGCAAGTTAGCATGGTGATGATGTGGCACTACCGATCGGTTTTCGCCTTGGCTTCAGTCTTGAATGCATAGACACGGTCAAAATAGTCGGGGCGGAATAAGGGGGAATAAGGGACATTCTGTTTTTTCATCAAAAGAAATTGCGCTCTCCGGAATGTCAACAAGTATCGCCAAGAAGGCATCCAAGGTTGTTGTCAACCACGTCGAACTCGTGGGGCGCTGGTGATGACCCGGGAAGTCGTCCAGCAGGCTCAGCAACTGCTCGAGCAAGGCCACTCTAATCGTCAGGTTTCTCTTCCAGTCGTGCGAGGCGCTCTTCGATTTGGGCCAGTTTGTCCAAAATTAACGCATGGACGTAGACAGCGTCCATTCCGACGGGGCTGTCCTTGCTGGCGATTTGGTCGATGATGGATTGGAGTTCTTCGCGCGGTTTCATATTTCGTTTCCTTGTGTGGGTGGGCTGTTGTCCTGCCGGCTTGACCATTGGTAGGCAAAGTAGACAGGCAGACCCAGCAAGATTAAAACGAGCCCCGTGCGTGATTCAAGTGGTTGTTCGCTGTAAATCTGATACAAAAACCACACGTAGACTCCGATGAACAAGGCAGGCACGACGGGGTAGCCCCAAGTTCGATAAGGCCGATCAAGATCAGGCCGACGAACCCGCAAGATGAAAACCGCCGCGACGGCCAGCGCGTAGAAGATGCTTGCGGCGAAAATCACCAGGTTGGTTAGCAAATCAAAGATTGTATCCTTTTGTAAGCTCGCCGTGATCTTCTCGAAGAGCGGCCAGGCGATCGCTTTGGCATCGATATGTTGGACGAAGTGCTTCGCCGCGGCGGCAGTAACGACAAACAGAATTGCGATCAACGCAGAAGCTGCGATGGCAACGGCTGGCGTGCGATAATGCTCGTGTACATGACCCAGGCCGCGAAAAAACACACCGTCACGCCCCATCGCGAACGGGATTCGTGGCGCCTGCAACAGATTCGTGTTGATCGCGCCGAACGTGCTGCACATGATCATCCCTGCGACAAGCGCCACACCCATCGGGCCGATCATCCGTTTGAACATGTTCGCCCCGACCGTTTCTCGTTCGATGACACTTTTTGTTGTGTCTGCGTTGGCGACGCCCACTTCGCGGATCTCGTCCATCGTCAGCACGCTGTGGTAGGCAAAGTTTGTCGCCACGTAAAGCACAATCAAGATTCCTATGCCACCGAACAACGCGATGGGGATGTTGCGTTGCGGATTGTTTATTTCTTCGGCCAGTGGGGTCACACCATGCCAACCGTTGTAGGCCCACATGACTGCAAGCAAGATCACTCCTAGACGCGCGCCGAAGTCCTTTTCCGCCGGATCGACGGTCGTCGTGAGGTTGGCTGCGTCAAACGCTTGCTGGACGAACGGCCATAGAATGAATGGCGAGGTTGCGACCAGGACCAGCGCGCCGGCTTTGATGATCGTCGTAAAGTTTTGCAATCGTCCACCCCAAACCACACCGATGATATTCACCCAGGCCATCCCGATGATCAACACGGCGACCATCAAGAGTTGGCCCAAGGTTGGTACATCCCATCCCAGCACGTAGACCACTTGTCCAACGAAAACCACGGACAACGCCGCGATCGAACCGGGCAATCGTATCAGGAAATCCGTCCAGCCAAACAGAAACGCGACGGGCCGCCCGTAAGCTTCGCGCAGATAAACATACAGCCCGCCAGCTCGCGGCAACATTGTCGCCAGTTCGGCAAAACAAAGCGCGCCCAAGATACAAAGCACGCCACCCAACACCCAGACAGATATGATCAGTCCAAATTCCCCGCCATCCCGGGCAATCGTCCCCGGCTTCAAAAAGATGCCCGAACCAATCACATTGCCCACGACGACCGCCATCGCTGTCCACGGTCCAAGTGCCCGTAGCAACGTGGCCGGCGCTTGTTTGCCGGAATCAGGTTTTGTCGACTCGCTCAATCGATTCATACTCCGTTTCGCTTATGTGGCCATCACGCTCTGCGTGATGAGACCGGACGCCTACGGTGGTTGCAATTCTAAACGTTTGTTTCCGTCCATGCGCGTATGCGAAATACGTGTTTTTGACGATCGTCGCGTGAAAGCCAGTTTCCGATCCGTTATGTTTATGTCACCGTCAGTGTGAAAATAACAATAAGGAATCGTTGTGTCACAGGAATCGAACCCCTACGAATCGCCAAAAGACCCCAGCGCGGCAGGTGACGACTCGTTGCAAGACAAGCTTTCAGCGGGCCAGAACCAAATGGTTTGGACGATTTGGTTGACGTACGGCGCGTTCTATTTTTGCCGCACGAATATTTCGGCCGCGAATGCCGCCGAACCTGGCTTGGCCCATCCCGCAAGTGCGGGCGGGTTGGACCTGACCAATGAACAAGTCGGCTGGATCCTCGCATCATTGAAACTGACCTATGCCTTAGGGCAATTGATCAACGGTCAACTCTCCGAACGCATTTCGCCGCGCGTGTTGCTGGCGATCGGGATGTTTGGATCGGCGGCGCTCAACGTGTTGTTCGGTTTCAGCACGGGCTTCTACTTTTTGTTGTTCATCTGGGCATGCAATGGCTATTGCCAGGCCCTCGGATGGACGCCCTGCGTCCGCGTGATTTCGAACTGGATTCCAGTCAGACATCGGGGCAACGCGATGGGAATCGTCGGCACGGGTTATCAAATCACACTTGGTTTGACCTTTTTGATTGCAGGCCAATCAGCCGAGTACTTTGGTTGGCGAGGCGCGATGTTTGTGCCGGCAGCGATGCTGACGGCTGTTGGCATTTTCATGCTGTTCTGCATCAAGGAATCTCCCCATGACGACCATGATGTCTCGGCCATGAAATCAACGGGCCAGCCGGAAAAGCGAGGGTCGTTTTTCGAGAACCTAGTGCTGACGCTCACCAACCCAGTGCTGTGGCTGTTAGGCGGATCCCTCGGATTATTAAACGCCTGCCGATACGGTTTTTTGGATTGGGGATTGAAGCATTTGACCGAGGTGCAACATAGCGGCGTGGGCAAGGAAAGTTTGAAGTTTGTCGTGCTGGCCGGTGGAGCAGCGGTTGGATCGTACGTTGCCGGTTGGGCAACGGATCGTTTTTTTGGCAGTCGACGAGGTCCCGTGATCTGCATGTTGTTATTCATGCTCGCGCTTCTGACGATCGCGTATGAGTACTTTGCCGCGATTAGCGTCACGGGAACTGTGATTGTGTTGTTCCTGATTGGGTTCTGCATTTACGGCCCGCAAGTGTTGCTCGTCGGCACGGCACCTTCCGATCTGGCTCGTCGCGGCACGGCGGCAGCGGCCGCGGGATTTGTCAATTTCATGGGATATATCGGCGCGGCGACGGGCGACATCGTAACTGGTTATTATTCGCCCACGAGAGTCGAGGGCGAGCCCCCACCGTCGGCTGCCGAGTGGCGCACGGCAATTTATCTTTGGGCCAGTTGGGCGATCATTGCCGCCGTGCTGGCCGCGCTGTTATGGAACGCAACCGCAAAGTCGCGTGATCCGGAAACGTAGTTAAGAACAATTCGTCTACGAGTATTAAAAAGCAAATAACATGCGAGCAATTGTGATTGGAGCCGGCCGAGGCAGCCGACTGATGCCGACGACGGCAGACGCGCCAAAATGCTTCGCCGAAGTTGAAGGCCAGAGCATCCTCGACTGGTCGCTCGACGCTTTTCGCGCCAACGGGGTCGACAACATTTGTTTCATCGGCGGCTATCAAATCGACAAAGTGTGCGAGCGGCATCCGGAATTTACGTTTCGACACAACGACGACTGGCCAAACAATAACATTTTGCTGTCGCTCTTCTATGCCGAAGATCTGATGGACGAGTCGTTCATCTGCTGTTATTCGGACATTTTATTTTCGCCCCACGCCATCACGTCCTTGCTCTCAAGCGACGAAGACATTTCGCTGGTCGTGGACACGGAGTGGCTGGCACGTTACGAATACCGCACGGAGCATCCATCGGGCGACGCCGAAAAAGTGACCGTTCAAAACGGTGCCGTGACCCGGGTCCACCGCGAGATCGAAGAAGCGGATGCCTACGGCGAGTACATCGGCGTGGCGAAATTCTCAGTGGCGGGTGCCGAGCGACTGAAAAGGCACTTTCATCGCTGCCGGGAGCAACATGCCGGCAAGCCGTTTCGCGAAGCCAAAGTTTTTGAAAAGGCGTACAAGATCCATCTGTTCCAGGAGATGATCGAAGCGGGCGAGCGGATGGTGCATGTCGACACGCCCGGCGGTTATATCGAAGTCGACACGCAGCAAGATTTCGAGTACGCCCGCGAACATTGGACCACCAAACATGTGGGGAAATGAGAATGAGCGACCAAGTGCTGTTTCCCACGTCGATCATCGGTTCGATGCCGCGACCGAGTTTTGTCAAAGAGTTGATCTCGGACGACCGTTCGTTCTCCGAAGAGCAGTATGAACACTGGATGGGCTCGGCGATTCATTACGTCGTAGCGATGCAAGAGGCGGCCGGATTGGACGTTGTGTCCGACGGCGAATGGTGGCGAAAGTCGTACATTGGTGTGATCGCGCAGCTCGCGCACGGTTTCGAGTTGAGCACCAACCTGGCAGACGGACGACCATGGACGATCGTCGTTGACAAGCTTTCACCGAAACAGCCGGGCTTCATCGCCAAAGAAGTGTCGTTTTTGAAAAAGCTCACCGGCCGGAATATCAAAGCGACGTTGCCCGCCCCAGCGTTGCTCGGCGAACGAATGTGGGACGCGGACAAATCGTCAAAAGCCTATCCGTCGCGGGACGATTTTGTTCGCGACTGTGTGCCGATCTTGCGGCGCGAAGTCGAGTTGCTCCGCGACAAAGGCGTTTCGATCGTGCAAATCGACGATCCGCACCTGTGCCTCTTCGTCGACGGCCAAGTTCGGGCACAATACGACGATCCCGAACGTGCGTCCGACTTTGCCGTCGACATGGACAACGAAGTCGTCGCGGGCTTTGACAACGTGAAGCTTGCCGTCCACCTTTGCAAGCGCGCCGGTGCGCGGGCCCGCGGCGAATCGCAACACGAAGGTGGCTACGAACCGATTCTCAAGCAACTCGGCCGCCTAAATGTCGATCACATCACGATGGAATTCACCGCCCCCGGTTCCGGCGAGATGTCCGTTTTCAAGCAATTGCCAGAGCACGTCGAGGTTGGCCTGGGTTGCGTGAGTTGTCAGCCGGGACAAGTCGACTCGGCGGAAACGATTGTCGAACGAGTCGAACGGGCGCTCGAATACCTTTCGCCCGAACGAATCACGTTGAACCCTGATTGCGGCTTTGCTCCCGGATCCGGCGCGGTCGTCAGCATCGACGAAGTCTACACAAAACTGAAGAACGAAGTCGAAGCGGCTCGCAGGCTACGGGAAAAATATGGAGCAGACGCATAGATTTGTAGTGTACGATGAAGCAATTGCGACGGTAGTCGATCGGAAAGTTTCGGGCAATTCCTGAGAGCTGTCTTAACCGATCGGAGTGGGGCTTGCCAGTCCGACGCCGAACTGCGGAATCACGATCGGCGGTGAATCGTCGATGGGCTGTTGTTCATCGACATCCGGTTCTTCGACGCCCTCGGTGCCGATGCCGGCATCAAGTGCCCAGAGATTGCTTTGGCAGCGGGCGTCGACTTTGCGTAACGTTTCGATGCCCGCGGCATATTTCGAAAACCGTCGCGGCAACAGATTTTGATCGGACACGATATCCCGAACCCAGCGCGGAAACGACTCGTTGAATTTCACTTCCATGACATAATGCCCGGCAGGGATGACTGGCAACCCGAAGCGACTGTTCACGGTGCCATGGCAATCTGGATTGTACACATGAGCCATCTGGTCAAATGTGATTCGCAGCCGTCCATCGACCTGTCCCATCCAGGCTTCGCGTTGATAAGTGATTAGATTGGCCGCCTCGAAATCCATCGCGGCCTCCAGAGTTTCGAGACAGGCGATCGTGGTCCATTGATGGAGATCTTCCTCGGCGACGAGACTGCGGATCTCGTGAAGCTGGCGAGCGTCTTCAAGGATGCATCGAGTGCCTTCGGCAGTCAGACGGACGCGCTCCTTGTACACCGAGTCTTTCAGGCGATGTTTCAGTTCCAGAAAGCAGGGGCGGTCGCTCAAGTCTTCGGCTCGCTCGACATCGCCGTAAAAACGCAGCCTGAGCTTTTTCCGAATCGCGACTCCGTCGACTTTCTCCCAGTAATAATCGAGGTTGCGCGAGTCGAAGTACACGCTCGACACACGGTAGCAAGCGTTGGTGCCATGCGGATCGGCCTTGAGTCCAAATCGTGCTGCTTCGAGAAAACGCACTTTCTGCTCGTGGCTGACACGGAATTTGATTTCGTATCGGCTGATCATGGTGATTCCAATTCCTCGATGAGTTGCTGCCAGTGCGATTCGATGGTTGTGACCTCATGAATTCGCTTTTGGCTGCCGTCAACTTTGGCCTCCGTTCGCAGTAGCCACACCTTTGTCTTGGCTTCCAGGTCCAGGGTTGCATCGCGACTGTCCCGCAGATGGCAGTCGATGAGCAACGACCAACCGCCACGTGGATACAACCACTTTTTGCGATACGAGTGATAGGCGCGCTGGTTTGCCACAAAGGTCGTATTCATAGCGACCACGTTCGAAGCGTCTTTGACTTCCACGCCGATTGTGCAACGGTCAATATGACAATCGCGGACCAGCACCTGGCTGGCCTCGCCAACACTGATGCCCTTGTCGCCGCTCCCTTCGAATGTGCAGTCCTGCACTCGCACGCGACATCCCATCATGTCTAATCCATCGTTTCCACTGTCTTTCCAATGACAATGTGTGACCGATCCCGTACACATATCCAGGTCGAGCGCGTCCGACCGAGCATTGGCAAAGTTGCACTGCTCAACATGAATCACGGATTCAGCCAAATTGACCGCGTCGTCGCCAATGTGGTTGGCGCCGAAACTGCAATGGCGAAGAACGACCGACGGGCAGTCGTAGACGTTGAACATGCCTTTGAATCGCAGGCCGAGGTCCGATCCCGTGGAACCGCCCGCAACGGTGACGTATTCGAATCGCGAGTTGGCAGACGCTTCGCCGCTCACACCGAGAGCGGCCCAAGGCGAGTCGCCAGCGGCTTCGATGCGGATGCCGTTGTCGGGAGTTCCTTGTGCAATGACTTTGCCGCGAGAGTAGATGCCGATGCCCGGCTTCAATCGAATTGTCGTACCAGGGCGGATGATCAATGTTTGTCGGCGGCCAACATAGAAATCCTCGGACAGAACAACTTCACCCGGTCCGAGGAGAACGTCGCCTTCGGAGTCGCGAGAAAATGACGAGGCAGGAATGGTCCTTGTTGCCGATTTTTTGGAGGCGACCGTGACCGGAAAAACGCGTTCGCCAGTAATCGCATTGTGGAACAAAAGATCTTTGGGACCTGCGGCAACTCGGTACACCATTGGGACGGCCTTGGCACAAGGGACTTCCTTTTCGACGTCGTGCGGCTTGAAGTTGGTCGTACGAAGCTCGTTCGAAAGTCCTGGGTAGAGTAACTTGACTTTCCCGCCGGGAGATCGAACACGGACGGCCACATTGCCAAATACGTGAACCAGTGCTTCATCCGGCCTGTCTGGATTCGTCTCGACAGCCACGCTTGCCTCGTCCAAATACCTTCGAAGGAATTCTTCTTTGGCGGTCGCCCACTGCTTGATGACGTTGACTTCGTCGTCAATGTCCCAGATGGACGATGGCACGCGGCCTCGGCCAACGGTCGCTTTTTTGCTGAGGTGCGCATCCGCTTTGAGGTCGGGCAAAACGCGGCTGAGCACTTCATCGACGTGCTCGTGTAATGAGTTGGCGGAAGCGATTCCGTTAATCAATTCATGAATGATTTGATTTCGGCGATGGACCCAACGTGGATCACGAGTCATGCGGTCCAACACCGGATGGTTGACCGTGTCCACGGGCGTGAACGGTCGATCGGCAACTTCGTAGAGCGTTGGATCCCACGGCATGATTTCCAGCTTGCCTTGGTTCGAACAATAGAAGTACGTCTGGTTGTGCCGGGCATCGGTGTGGATGCAGCCGGTGACAATCATGACGGCCGACCACCGCGCGAGACGTTCTGTGTCGATCAACTCAGCAAGTCGGGTGAGCGAATTCGCGGTTGGCGCAAGTCGCAGCGTCCGGAGGAATTCGTCAAATAACGCAACATCGGCTTCGTGGGCTTCGCCGAAAACCTTCCAGTGTTCGGTCGAGTCCCAGAGACTGAGGTGCTCGTACAAATCGTATTGGCCGACCAGGTCGCCCTTGAAAAACGTGCCAGGCATACGTCCGTTCGCCAACGCCAACGACTCTCCCGGCCGATAGCTTCGCAGGTAGACCCCGAAGAACTTGTTGTTGACGAAGAGCCGGACCTGTTCGTTCAGCGTGCTGACGAGATCCAGTTTTCGTGCCAACACCTCAGGAATTTGGTTCCGAAAAGCCAGCACATCTTTGGGGCGCGACAGTTCGACATAGCGCCGACCGAGGGCAATTTCGCTCTTCTTGACCTTGATTCTTAGCGATGGTTTTTCGGGCCAGTGGTGATAGTGCATCAACCCCCGGTAAGAGATTTTGGCCTTCTGCAACACGTTGCTTTCGTCACGGACGTAAGCGCGAAAGTACGGCCGATCGCCGCCGGGGTCATGGCCTAGATCCGGATCGCCGCTGACACTCGCCACGTGCATGTCTTGCAGCGTGTTCTTGGAAACGAAAAGTTGCAGCGTCGGCAGCTCGCTCTTCTCAGGCGGCGGCCGGATTGCCAGCAGGTTTTCGATCGACGTACGACTGAACTCGGCAAATAAAGCAGCACCCTCACTCGGGGACTCACGGCACAACGCCGCGAAATTCAAACTACGATTGACCGCCACGAAAAGGAAAAACACGATGACCAGCGGAGTCAGCACCATTGGCGCGAGAACGTACCAGCGGTGACGAACGAAGCTTCCGTAGCGATCCTTCCAGCAGAATCCGCGCCAGTTGAACGTTTTGAGCATCAGTCTGTTCCGATCAAACGTCGTCGGTGTGCATGCCGTAGTTGTAGCTGACCTTGCAGTTGTTATTCGCCTGCGAGATCGCCTCGACAACAGCCGCTGGGCTGGTGGCCAGCGACGGACGGACGGAGTAAAGCACCTCGGTAAACAACCCCTGTTTCACACTTTCAACCAGCACGATGCTGTAGGCATCGAATAGTTTTTCCAAAACGGGCGAAAGAACGACTTCCGGGTCCATTCCTGGCGGCAATTGAACTCGCAGGAGCCGTTCGGTGTTCTTGACGTTGCGACCAAAATCGGACAGTGAAAGAGCCATCATCACCGCCGAGATAAAGCCAGTCGCCGCCATCGCCACGCCGGGAAATCGTGTGCCGTTGGCCATCGCAATCGCCATGGCAAAGAAAATGAATGCCACGTCGCGTGTCTCCTTGATCGCGTTACGAAAGCGAATGATGGAGAGGGCGCCGACCAGCGAAAATGCTCTGGCGATATTCGAGCCGATCACCATCATGATGACCGTCGTCACCAGCGATGTGAGGATCAAGGACTGGACGTAGGACTGCGAGTAGCCGATTCCTTTGTGCGTCTGGCGATAAACCCAAGCGATGATGGTGCTGCACAACAGGGACATGCCGAGTGCAAAGACCGTTTCCCACAGTGTCAGTGCCGTTGTCTGGTCGGCACTTGTTTTGAAAAAGGCGAGGCCTTCCTTTAAGAATTGGTCCATGATGAATGCCTGAAGTTCGAAGCTATGGAATGCGGACCAGACAACTCAAATCATCCGTCCGTCGTAATTGAACCGCTCTTCGAGAAAGATTACGTCAAAAACTCCGAACTAGATGACTCCGGCCCACCGAAAGAATTTCGTCGCGGGTGACGATCCACATGATAGCCGGCATAATCACTATGAACCGATTTCACTCAACTTTGACGGCGACCGAGTATTGATCGATCTCAACCAATCATGTTCGATCAAAGCACGGTACTGGATGCCTTCGGTGACCGCGACCAACTGCATCTGGCGTCGTTGGTATCAGCCTCGTGCGACAACGCGCGGTGTAGAACGAAGTTTTCTACGTCGTACTCAAAATGGGCTTGTCTTCGTACGTTCGGCCGTTTGTCTGGCCATTGCCCGATTCGTCGAGCGCGATTTGATAGAGTTCTTGGCCGTGGGGCGTTGGGTATTCGCCCGTGATGCAAGCCTGGCAGAGTTGGTCGCGGTCAAAACCAATCGCGCGGGCGATTGCTTCGACGGGCAAGTAGCGCAAGGAATCTGCGCCTAATTTGGCGGCCATTTTTGCGTGGACATCGTCGTTGATTGTGCCACCTTCGAGGAAGGCTGGAGCGAACAACTCGTCGATTGTCGACATGTCGATCCCGTAGAAGCACGGAGCGACAATCGGCGGACAAGCTACGCGGACGTGGATCTCTTTCGCGCCGCCGGTTCCGCGGATTCGATCCAGCAATACTTGCATCGTGGTGGAACGAACGATCGAATCTTCGACCAGAAAAACCCGTTTGCCTTCGAGCACTTCCCGCAGCGGCGTATACTTTCGCTCCGCCGCCTTCAAACGGCCTTGGCTGCCTTCGATAAATGTCCGGCCGCTGTAACGATTTCGGATCAATCCTTCTCGCGACGGAACACCCAATTCGAAGGCCATCGAGTCGGCAGCCGCTTTGCTCGTGTCGGGCACGGGAACCACAATCGTGTCTTCGTCAATCTCGACACTGCCGTCCTCGCGTTCCAGACGAGCGAGTTCGATGCCCAACTTGTTGCGCGTTAGATAGACGCTGCGATCGTCCAGCGTGCTGGCCACGTTGGCAAAGTAGATCCATTCGAAAAAGCAATGGGCTCGCCCACGCTTAGTCGTAAAATTTTGGATCTCAAATTTACCTCCCGTGATCGTGATCGCCTGGCCGGGCAACAGCGAATGGATGTTCTCCGCTTGAAAGCCCAAATTGGAGAGTGCGACACTTTCACTGGCGGCGGCAAACAACCGCCCTTCACGTGCCCAGCACAACGGTTTGATTCCCAGCGGATCGCGGGCGACCAGCATGTCGCCCGTCGCGTCGAGAAACACGAGACTGTAGGCCCCGTCGAATCGGCTGCTGACGGATCGCATCACATCGATCAATGCGGGCCGAGCGTCGCCCGATAATTCGCGGCTGATCTCGTGCATAATGATTTCGGTGTCCGTCTGGCGGGCCAGATGATGGTCGTCATCGCTGAGCAAACGATCACGCAGCTCTCGGTAGTTGGCCAGTTGCCCGTTGAAACCGAAGCTGAACCACTTGTGTTTTTGCAGGTGGTGACGTTCGAATGGCTGGGCGTAGCTTCTATCGTCGCGACCGCAGGTGGCATATCGAACATGCCCGATCGCCGCTCGACCGGCATATTTCTTCATCAACCGCTCGGCTTTGTAACGATGCGACAACCGGAAAACTTCGGTCACTGAACCAATGTCCCGGTGCGTGTCGATCAGTTGGTCGCGCGAGGGACGATAAGTCGTCAATCCGGCGGAAAGCTGCCCGCGGTTTTGAATGTCCCGCAGCATACGTGGGACCAGCCGAGAAACTTCTTCGCGGCCTTGTTCTGGACAGAGAGGGCTATCATCGCCGCCGGGCAGATGATAAATCGCGGCCACGCCGCATTCGTCGTGAAGTTCACTCATGAAGACCTACTGGTGACATCCTGTCAGGGGCGGTTGGAGAACGAGCAGAACCAAGTGGACGCTATAGTGTCATTCTATTCAACCGACGCGAAATCACAACCGACCGAGTTGTCCGGGCAACGAATTCTCGGTAAGGTCTGGTTTGATGTGTCATGACTGATTTATTGAGACAAGAAATTGCGGCTGCCGCTGACACGATTGTGGTCAAGGTGGGGACGCGCGTGTTGACCCATTCGGACGGGACGCTGGACGACGGCCGAATCGCATGTTTGGCCGAAGAGTTGAGCGAATTGATTGATGGCGGTCGCAACGTTGTGCTTGTCAGTTCAGGCGCGGTGGGCGCGGGGATGAGCCAACTGGGCATTCACAAGCGGCCCACGGACGTGTCGAAGTTGCAAGCCGTTGCCGCGGTGGGCCAAACGAATTTGATTGAAAGTTACGATCGAACCTTCCGAAAGCACGGCCGACACGCCGCTCAAGTTTTGTTGACCGCCGACGATTTTGATGATCGCACACGTTACTTGAACGTTCGCAACACGTTGTTGGCGCTCGTCGAGTTCGGTGCTGTGCCGGTGATCAATGAGAACGATACCGTCGCCGTCGAAGAACTCGTCGCAACGTTCGGCGACAACGATCGATTGGCTGCCATGGTCACCAATTTGATTCGCGCGCCGCTGCTGGTGATTTTGTCCGACGTTGGCGGATTGTTTGACGGAGATCCCGACCGGGACGGCTCCAAAATCATCTCGATGGTGTCCGAGCTTGATGAATCGATCATGGATTTGGCGCACGACCACAAGGCGGGCGTCAGCAAAGGAGGCATGGCCAGCAAGTTGAACGCGGCTCGCATCGCGACGGCTGCCGGTGAAAACGTGATCATTGCCAGCGGCCGGAAGCCGGGCACGTTAGCAAGAATCATATCCGGCGAAGTCGTCGGCACACTGTTTATCGCTCAAGGCAAGGCGATCAGCCCCTGGAAGCGCTGGATTGGTTTTTCGGCTCGGCCGCGCGGCACGTTGTTGCTTGACGCCGGCGCTTGTCGCGCAATTACCGAGCAAGGACGAAGTTTGTTGGCGGCGGGAATCATCGGAGCGTCGGGCAATTTCGAAAAGGGGGACGTCATCTCGTTGTGCGACGCGAACAAGAGAGAGATCGCCCGTGGATTGACGAATTATCGATCCAAGGAGATCCAACAAATCAAAGGCTTGAAGTCTTCCCAAATCGGACAGGTCTTGGGCCACTCGCCATACGAAGAAGTGATTCATCGCGACAATATGATGGTCGGTGTGTAAGTCAGAACCATGTCCTACGAAACGCGTGCATTTGTTTTCTTGGTGATTCTGGCCGTTGTCGCCGTCCTCACGGTTGTTTGGGCGTTTTCAAAGGGTCGTTTGTCTTCTACGTTGTGGCTGTTCTACTACGTTGACCGGCTGCTGCTGGGCCTTCTGTGGCGCATGCCCTATCCGAGGCGGCAGATTCCGTCGGATATGGGAGCGATTTTGATCTGCAACCATCGCAGTTCCGTGGATCCCTGCCTGGTTCAGGCGATCATTGGCAAACGCGTTTGTCATTGGATGGTGGCCCAGATTTACTCCGGCAGTCCGTTTGTGGTTTGGGCGTTTAAGCACTTGGAAATCATCCCGGTCCGCAAAACCGGCAACGATACATCTCCCATCAAGTCGGCCATTCGTATGGCGCGCAAAGGCGAACTGGTTGGCATTTTTCCCGAGGGCGGTATCAATCGCAGCGAAGATTTCATGCTGCCGATTCGTCCTGGCTTGGTGATGATCGCGCTCAAGGCCCGCGTGCCGATCATTCCATGTTATTTGGAAGGGTCTCCCTACCAGGACAATTATCTAAAATCGTTAATGACACCTTCAAGGGTCATCGTGAAAATGGGGCCTCCCATTGATTTGTCCGACTACTACGGACGCCGACTCGACAAGACGGAAACCGATTGGCTGACGGTCTATTGCATTCAACAAATTGCCAAGCTGGCGGGGAAACCGGACTATCAACCAGTGATCGCGGGTCGCCAGTGGAAAGATTGGGCCGATTCAGAAATGTAGTTAATGTCGCGACTCGGCCTTCAAACTTGACAACAACGTTTCGACTTCAGCAATCGTCGCTCGCGTTTCCTGCCACGTCTGTTGCACGAAGGGATCTTTCGCGGCGGGTGCATACAGCTCATCGTAGTCATCGATGATGCGGCGGCCACGATGGTCGTCCTTGCCCTTGGATCGCTCGACCTGCTGGGCGACCTTGATCAACATGCTCAACAACGTTTCCAAACCGCTGGCGAAGTCTTCCATCGCGAGGTCATCGTGAAGAATCCTTCGTTGATGTTCCCAATTCGCATCGCTGCTCGCGTCGACGAGGAGCGTATCAAGATCGTCCAGGCGCGACGCGGTGACCAGTTGATGCACTTGGTTTTTTAGACCGAGCAATGCGTACTGTCGCACATAAAACTCATAGGCTTCGATGGCCCGCAGCCGATGTGCCTCGACAAGAAAGTTCTTTCCCAAACCGTTGATGTCGTGCTCGGTATAGAACGGCTTGACTTCCTGAATCTCGGCCAGCCGCTGTCGGGCGTCACGCATCATGTCAACGATTGGCGGCCGAAAGACTCGAAAATCAAAGTTCGCGCGGCGAGCCTTGTCGCGCGTTCGGTACTTGCACTCATTGCGTTTGATGGCATAAATGTTGTCCGACAATTGCCAGGCGGGGATGATCTCGTTGAACGCTAACGGCAGATCCGCGGACTGTGCGGAAGGGCTGTTGATCAGCGAAAATGGAAATGCCACTCTTTGCGGAAGCGTATTCACACCGCTAGCAATGATTGTGTACGGCGCTCGGCTGAAATTGGTTGGAAATTTGATGTTCACCCCTAGGCCAAAGAACGTTCCTTCGCCGGGCCAAATCTCTTGATCCGGTGCTTTCGATGTGTGGTTCGAGCCGACGTTGGCACCGTAGGCCACATTGCCGCGCCCTTGTGGCCACATCGCGGCAATCAACAGAGCCTGGTGATGGAATCCGACAAACGGCCCTAACAG
>CAYFJO010000120.1:20723-26465 GCA_964343305.1 uncultured Pirellulaceae bacterium
TTCTCGACCTGTGGTGTGTTGAGAATTCTGGCCCGCGGTCCGATCGTTCCGATGGAACTCGTAACTTGCGCCACGAATTGCGAAACGGTCGATTCGTAGGCCGTTCGAGCAGGATCGGTCGATTTCAGCATCGCCAGGCGAGCTGCCAGATCAACGTCGATTCCCTCAACAACGGCAACTTCGCGAACTCCCGTTTCCGGGCCAACCGGAATTCGGCTTCCATTGCCAAACGACGACTCGCCGTTGCACGTAATGGAGCCACAATCAGAAATCACCGCCTCACCGGCAATCACATAATTTGCCAGCAGTCCAACGTTGCGAATCAAAGCGTTATCGCCGACAACACAGTTGACCAAGGTTGCCTGGTAAACTCCGGCGGGAAACTGGACGTCGTCCGAAATGGCAAGTGACGTGGTAAAACGCCCTAATACCACCTTGCCGCGAAACACCGTCGAGCGGACTCGCGCGGGATGAAACCCATCGGAAACCGAGATCAGCGACCAATCTTCCGCCTCGTTGCCCAGTTCCACGAGTTGGCGGATTTCTTCATCAGCCAACCGTCGAACGCGATCGTGGCCGAGTGCGAACGACAAACCACCGTTGTGGCGAAGACTCGCGGCCGCGCGAATCAATTCCGAGGCTTGCATTGCCGATTCGATGTGACCGGCAGGATCATGTATCGCGTCCATGCGAACACCATGTTCCGTTTGTCGCTCAGTGTCCGGTCGGCGCTCCCGGACGCTTCGACTGGATCCAGCGATAGTATTCGATGTTGTTCAATTCGGCCGCCGCAGCGGTGTCCAAATAGATGGTCGTGTCGCGATGCAGTTGCAACGCGCTGGCCGTGCACTGACTCGTGACCGGTCCTTCGATTGCGGACTTAATGGCCGCGGCCTTGTTCTCGCCGTTGGCCAGCAGCAAGATTTGACGCGCTTCCAAAATCGTGCCAACGCCCATCGTGATGGCATAAATCGGCACGTCTTCCAGCTTGTCGAAAAACCTTGCGTTGTCCTCGATCGTTTGTTGAGCTAGCGTTTTGATCCGCGTTCGCGAGCCCAGTGAACTACCGGGCTCATTAAACGCGATATGGCCGTCTGAGCCAATACCAAGTATCTGCAAATCGATGCCGCCACACTCTTCAATCCGCGCCTCGTACCATTGGCAAAAGGCACGAAAATTGTCCGTCGTGCCGGATGGAATGTAGATGTTCTGCGGCGGGACGTTGATTTGGCCGAACAGCTTGTCCTGCATGAAAAAGTGATAGCTTTGCGGGTGACTTCTTGGCAAGCCGGCATACTCGTCTAGGTTAAACGTGGTAACCTGCGAAAAGTCGAGACCTTCCTCTTGGTGAAGCCGGATCAATTCACGATAAACGCCAACCGGAGTCGAACCGGTCGCGAGCCCCAATACCGCGTTGGGTTTGGAGTTGACCACCTGGGCCACGACACGCGCCGCCTCGTGGCACAGGTCTTCGTACTTGTCTTTGATGATGATTTCCATGATTGGGCCTTGAGATGTAGAAAGTTTGTTCTAGTACTTCGCCGTTTGCTGTTTTCCCACGCGCATTCTTGTAGGACGGTTTTTCAAACCGTCTCGGACGGATTGGAAATCCGTTCGACAGTTTGGTTGCGGCCAGTGGTTTTTCCGTTCAACGAGTATAAACACACAAGCCCGCCGCGCAAGTGAGGGTCTTGCAAGTTTCCTCGTACGCGTGACGGCAATTCTTGCGTAACGCCTACATTTTGCCGCAGCTCTCAGCAATCCAGAATTCCGGCCCTGGAATCTCGGCGAGAATAAGGATATTCTGGAATCGGAGAACAAAATGCCTAGGAAAAGTGTAATGTCCGATCATTCGATGGCGGTAAGCCAACCGCCAACTCAAGTTCCAGGAACGATCACACCGTGCTACGTTTTCGAGTCGAACCAAGATCTCGCCCAACACGTGGCCCGCACGATCGCCGGAATCATTCGCGAGCGAAACGGCTACGGCCAGCAAGCGGTGTTGGGATTGCCGACCGGTTCGACGCCGCTGGGCGTTTATCGCGAGTTGATTCGGATGCACAAGGACGAAGGGCTCGATTTTTCCAACGTCATCACCTTTAATCTCGACGAATACTTCGGACTTGGGCCGGACCAAATTCAGAGTTACAACCGCTGGATGTACCAGCAGTTCTTCAACGAAGTGAATGTGCCCGAAGAGAACATCAACATTCCTGATGGCACCGTTGCGCTGGCCGACGTCGAAGCCGATTGCCGCGACTACGAGCAGCGAATCGAAGACGCCGGCGGCATCGACGTGTTATTGTTGGGCGTTGGCCGCAACGGCCACATCGGTTTCAACGAGCCGTTCAGCAGCGCTGACAAACGCACGCGTCTGGTGACGCTCGATCCCTTGACGCGAAAAGACGCGGCCAGCGATTTCTTCAGCGAAGAAAACGTGCCGACCCAGGCGATCACGATGGGCATCGGCACAATCCTCGATGCTCGCAAAATCTTGCTCATCGCGCTTGGCGAACACAAGGCATCGATCGTTCACGAAGCTGCCGAGGCACCGATGCACAAACGCGTGCCTGCCAGTATTCTACAGCAGCACAACGATGCCGCCATCCTTCTGGATGGTGCCGCGGCAAATGGACTGACGGGCTGGGCGACGCCGTGGGTGTTGTCCGACATCAAGTGGACCGACGCGATGATCAAGCGCGCCGTCTTGTGGCTGTGTGAACAAGCCGGCAAGGCACTACTCAAGCTCGACGACGGCGACTATCGCAAGCACAACCTGCACTGGCTGCTTCGGCATCACGGCCCTGGTCAAAAGCTTGCTCACAAAGTGTTTCAGTGGATGATGGAAACCATCCACTACCATCCCGGTGGCCGACGGCCGAAGAAACGCATCATCTGCTTCAGCCCTCATCCGGACGATGACGTCATCAGCATGGGCGGCACATTGATCCGACTGCTGGAAGACGGGCACGAAGTACATGTCGCCTACATGACCAGCGGCAACATTGCCGTGTTCGACCATGACGCCCGCCGCATTGCCGACCTGGTCACCGAGTACAACAAGCGTTTCGGCATCGACATCGAAAAGTCGCAATCGGTCGAATCAACGGTCAACGAGTCGCTGGACGGCAAGCAGCCCGGCGACGTCGATATCAAAACGGTGCTCGACATCAAAGAACTGATTCGGTGGAGCGAAGCCAAAGTGGCCGCAATCGCCGCGGGCTGTCGCGAAGAGAACCTGCATTTTTTGGATTTGCCGTTTTATAAGACCGGCGCGATCGAAAAGAAGCCGATTACCGACCTCGACGTGAAGGTCATTCGCGAGAAGATCGAAGGCATCGAACCGGATCAGATTTACTTGGCTGGCGACTTGTCCGATCCACATGGAACGCATCGCATGTGTGCCCGCGCGATTTTCCGCGCGATTCTGGAAAGTGAAGAAGACGGCAGCGAACGGCCGGACGTCCTGATGTACCGCGGTGCGTGGCAAGAGTATGACCTTCACGAAATAGAAATCGCCGTCCCGCTCAGCCCAGCCGACATGGTCCTCAAGCGGACCTGCATCTTCATGCACGAAAGCCAAAAGGACTCGGCTCTGTTTCCCGGCCCGGACACGCGCGAATTCTGGCAACGTGCCGAAGACCGCAACACGGGCACCGCCGACAAGTACAATGAAATCGGCTTGCCGGAATACTTTGCGATGGAAGCCTTCGTTCGCTGGAACGGCGTGCCGATCTAGACGCGAAAGATTGAAGTAGCTTGACCCTCCGAGTCGAGCTACCGCAGTGATTCAATGTTCTTCAAGCACTCGTTTGCACGTGCGCGTATCGACTTGTTCTTCGAGTTCGTCGAAACGGCTTGCAGAAACGGCCTTAGCTGTGTCAAACGGTTTCTCTCGATAGAAACAGTTACTTGATCGAACATCTTGACGATCCGCGGCTCGGCTTTCGCTAAGTCGTAATTCGTGTGGCCGTAGTCGTTGATCGCGACTTTGTCTTTATCGAACAGAAGCACGGCCATCAGAGGTTTGTATTCGAACGCCTGTTTGTAAAACGTGGCCAACTTCTTACTGCGCAAATCTTTGAGCACATCGAGCCTTTGTTCGAGCATGTACGTTACTTCGCTCAGCTTCAACTCTTTGTAATAGGTCGAATACTCGAAGGCCATGAAATCGACGCCCGCGTCGTCGCCGCTTTTCAATAGCCCTTTGCCAAATGCAAACAGATGGCGGTAGCGATCCCGTTCGTAATCGTCCGCCTTTTGTTTCTCCATCCAATCCGTCAATTCCCGTCGCTCACCGGGTTTCAATAACATGCCGAGTGCGAGAGCTGCGTTGTCCCGGAAATTCCAATCGTGATGCGATTCCAAAACTCGCCGGATCGCTGGCACTGCTTCGACCGCGCCAAGCTTGCCCAGCGCGACCGGGACATTCTGTCGATCCAGGTTTCGGCCCGTTGACTCGCCCGGTTTGCCGCGAATAATGCAGCCTGGCTGGTGTTCGGGGTAAACGTTGTCTGGCATTGCCAACGCAGTGATCAACGTGGCGATCACGCGCTTGCTTTTGATCTTGTCGAAATTCTCGTCGCGGTGACCTTGGAAGCTGTTGGCGATGTTGGCAAATTCACCGACCGGTGTGAGTTGCCCTTCGGGTAACACTTGTTTAATGGTTGCCTGTTGAGCGACCACTTGATCGATCAGCCATGGTACGTAGTCGTTGATAAAGTCCTTTTCGGTATTAAAACGCGAGTCGGTCAACAACGTGCGGCCGATCTTCAACTTGTCCTGCTGCTCCCGCTTGGGGTTCTTGAATTCACGCTTCAATCTGCGAGCCGCCGTCATCTCATCGACCTGTGCGACCCACATCAGCGCCTGGTGGCAATGGGGATCGTCCTTAAAGTACTCCCCGATGCGGCTGATCTTGGTCATGTTGTCCAGCGAAGCGTCGCGGACAATGGGGGCAAGAGCTTGGTAGTCAGGTGAAATACCCGGCTTGCCCGCGACCGGATCCGCGGCTGCCATAGTTGCGATACATAGGATGAAGAGAGACGTCCAGATTCTCATGTGTTTTCCCGTTTGTCTTGGAAGAAGAAATCGGCACGTGCTGAGACGAAGCCAGCCAGGAAATGGTTCCAATCTAATCTGTGGAAATCACTTATCCGCTACTCGCCGGCTATCTTCCCAAACCGAGCTTTTTGCAATACGCGATGCTGCGCTGGATATCGCCGGTTTGATATTTCTGGTCGGCAACTTTGCGATCGACACCTGCGGGAACCTTGCGGGCATCACGAGGTTTCCCCCGCTTGGCCCATGCCAGGAATTTGTCAAACCCCTTGGGTTTGCCGTTGGGCCAAGCTTTCCAGAAATCTTCTCTTTTGAATGCCAGCTCGCGATTGAATCCGGAAATCGTTTCAATATTGACCGGTGCATTGGGGCACAACTCGGCAAATCGAGCAAAATATTTTTTCCAATCCACCATGCCTTCGCCCATCGCGGTCCACTGCGCGGTGACTCCGTTTTCGCTTTCCCAGACGGCGGTGTCGCGAAGGCTGGTTGTGAAAACATACGGACCGAGGTTTTCGAGATTGACCAGCGGATCTTCCAGTGTCCACACTGCGTTGCCTGAATCCATGTTCGCGCCGACGAATTCCTTGCCCGCTTCCTCAATCAATCGGACCAGTTCAAGCGAATGCATATCACCGGCGTGATTTTCCATGGCGATCTTGATCCCTTCGTCCATGCACC
>CAYFJO010000121.1:0-26352 GCA_964343305.1 uncultured Pirellulaceae bacterium
GCTGTTGGCGCTGGTGTCGCCGAAATCCTGCGGTTGCCGGCCTGGTAACCTTGGTCGCGATCTTGTTGGTCAGTGTAGCGGTTGTGGCATCTGTGGGTTACGTGAATACTTCACGTGCTCTCGGTCAGGCGCAGAGTGCGCAGCACGATACTTCAATTGCTCTGGACGAGGCTCGGCGCGCCCAGAAAACCGCGGAAGAAGCGACGGACCGAGAGCGTCATGCTCGTCGCGAACTCGAAGACAATCTATACTTCAATCAAATTGCCCTGGCTGATCGAGAATACTCGTCCGGCTACTTTCGCCGGGCTTATGAGCGTCTGGCTACTTGCTCGCCAGACCTACGGAGTTGGGAATGGCACTACTTGAAACGCATCTGCAACGTGGAACGATTGATCGCTCACCACTCGGATTTTGTTCGGGATGTTGCCATAAGTCCAAACGGAGAAAGAATCGCTGCGGCAACCGGAAACCTGGTCAAGGTTTATGACGCTCACACGGAAGATGATCAACGCACTCTGCGCGAACTGGTGACGTTTGATAAACACAACACGACGGTCACGGCCGTGACCTTTGCACAAGACGGCCAATCCGTTGTTTCCGCAGGATGGGATCGGGTGATCCGAATTTGGAACGCCGGAACGGGCGAACAAACCAAAGAGCTACACGGGCACACCAATAATATTTCCGAATTGGCAACCGACAGAGACGGGCACAAGATCGCTTCGGCGAGCCGGGACAAGACCGTCAGAGTGTGGGATGTGCAGACGGGTGAAGAGTTGTTGAAACTCAATGGTTCGAGCGTTGTGGCGATGTCCCCCGACGGTAAACATGTCACCTCAAGCGAGACGGACGGAGAAATCGTCATCTGGGACAGCGAAACCGGTGAAGAAACGATGAGGCTGGTGGGACACACTCGGCAGGTGCTTAGCCTTGCCTTCAGTCCGGACGGTCGGCGACTTATTTCCACCTCTACCGACCAAACGATGCGGATTTGGGAAACCATAGATGGAAAACAGGTGCGCGCGATCCCTCGCGGCGAAACGAGCCAGAGCGCTTGCTTCAGTCCCAGTGGCCAAGTAATCATCGCTGCGGGAAGCGATTGGACGATCAAGCGCTGGACGAACAACGGTTATGAATTAGATGCTTTGCGGGGACATCAGGGTTCGGTCACGTGTGTCGAATATAGTTCCGATTATCGCATCGTTTCGGTCGGTTACGATCGGACGATCCGCGTCTGGGACCAGAGTAACCGACAACATACGGTGGGGATGGCGGGACACCAGGGACTGGTCATGGCAATCGCCTTTAGTCCTGACAATCGACGCATTGCTTCGGCCAGTGAAGATAAAACCGTTATCGTTCACGATGTTGCCACGCGCAAAGAAGTCGCGCGGTTCGAGGGACATTCCACACCAGTCCGGTGTGTGACATTTAGTTCCAACGGTCGTAAAGTCGCATCAGGCAGCTTGGTCGGCACCGTCGCAGTTTGGGATGCCGAAACCGGCGAGGAAATTTTCGAGGTAAACGCAAATTCACATAATAAAACGAATGCCGTTGCGTTCAGTCCGGATGGTCAACTCCTTCTTGCTGCCGGACATGATGGGTTGGTCAGGGCTTGGGACGATTCCCGGCGCGAGATAGTTTTTGCTGTCAGCGCCGACGCTTCCGTTGATGAGGATGCGTCAGACAAACGTCCGATCCTCGGTTTGGCGTTCGACCCGGACGGAAAATGGTTTGTCACAGGCGCTCTCTCCGGACGCGTGTGTGTTTGGAGTACGCGGGATGGCAAGTTTCTATTTGAATGTTCAGAGACCGAGCACGACGTCTTTCGCGTAGCGGTTTCTCCCCATGGTCGATGGATTGCTGCTGGAACCCGCAACGGGACGGTGAATATATTCCACGCGGACAATGGCCGTCTGGCGCACAGTATTCGCGTTTCAGAAACGTCGATTGCAGGGCTCGGTTTCAGCGCCGACGGTCGGCGGATTGTAACGGGAAGCATGGACGGACACGTCAAACTGTGGGACGTTGACACCGGACGAGAGGTTTACACCCTGCCGTCGACCAGTTACCCAGGACGCGTCATGAGTGTTGCGGTAAGTCGGAATGGCCAACGAATCGCCGGTGCCATTGACAGCCGCGTCTGGTTGTGGAGCACGTTACGGCAATAACCACTCCGTGATGCGAATCGTTTAGCGCCAAAGACCCCGTGTGTGCCCAACTCGCCGCACGCCCGCTCCTGAATCCGTTGCACCCGCACGGGTGGGAATTCCTTGTTGCATCGTCAGTTCGTGATTTGTCAATCCGTGCAAAAAAGTAACGGAACATTGAGCCTCTGTGAGTGGTTTCGTGGAGTTACGCGATAGCGGCGACCGCACGGCTCGTCACCCACATGTTGGTTTTACCAGCGTGGGTCTTACCTCTGCCCGTTTGACCGTTAAGGAGACATTCCGATGAAGGCTCTAATTCGAAACGCCCTATTGATCGTTGCCGTTACCACACTTTGTTTAGATGCTGTCGCGTATGGAGACTCCATTCGCGTGGGTCTGCAATCCGATCTCAGCGAGAAATATGTCAGAATTGAAGGGACCAAACTAAAAGCCATAAGTCAGAATCGGCATGACGCAGAGAGATTTGAAATAATCTCTCTTGAAACAGACGACAACCTCGTTATTGCCTTAAGAGCGTCCAACGGCAAATACCTTGAGGTCGACAAATACGGCTGGCTACGTGCGGTCGGGACCAGAATCACCGATCGGGCGAAATTCCACTGGTACACCTTGTCTGATCATCGAACACACGCTTTGTGGTCGGTTTACCAAAGGAAATATGTCCGCGCCGGAGTAGGAAAGGGCAGCCAACTTGCAGCGGTCAGTGACCACATCCGAGGATGGGAGAGATTCCATTTCGCCTGTCGCTGATTTGCGATGCTACGCAGCTTGAATGAACAGAAAAAGGCTCCTTACAAGCCCTTGCGGTGAGGAGTCTTTTCCCTTTTTTCAATCCACCGTTCGATTTGGTTCTCGTTTCCCACTGCCGCACGCATCCTCATAATTTCTTGACTATGTCCGAAAACAGTGAGGCGCTTTTGGAACCTCTATGGAGTTATTGGTTATGAGCAATTGGGAAACAGTGAAAATACGACAAATTACTGAATTTCACCCATCGCGGGACGGTTTTGTGTACTTCCCAAAGACCCTAAAACAGAGGGATATTCCAATGAAACGCTTGATCTTTGCCGTCGTTTTTTCTGCATTTGGTGCGACCATTGCTATGGCAGCAGCACCGCCGATGATTGCCGGGCGAATTACGGATTCTGCCAGAGCACCCGTAGCGGACGTTACGGTTCTTGCGCAGCAATTCGCCCCCACGCCTGACGAAAACCCCTGGCATGGGACCGGACCGCTGAGACAACTGAAAACGATTTTTGATGGTCGATTCGACCGCCAGCCCATCAGTATCTTTGTCACGAGGACCGATCGCGACGGAAAGTGGCTCGTGCCTGTCGAGAAGGCTGCCTTCGACTATGTCGTGCTGGCTGAAAAAGACGGGTTCACATTTGGCGAGGCCGACGACAGTCTCAACAACGATGTGAGAAAGAGCCGCTTCTGGGTTGTTCCCGTGCGTTTGGATGATGGCGGCGCGGTGAAATATGATTACATCAACTTTGCCGCATTCGCCAAACCAATGAGCCGATTTCCATTGCCAGAAATCAGGTTTCCATTGCTGCCGAGATAACACGCCGGTTGCAGGCACGATTAACTACCACACGCTAAATTTGATCCATAGTTCGAAAACTTCGTCTCTCCGTTGAACACTCCTCACACCCACCGTAAGCGCGCTACGGTGGGTTTTCTGTTTTCTTGTAACAGGGGCTGGCGAGAATTCTCTATCGCTGTTGAGGCGCTGAGCTGCCCAACGTGGAGCATGTTTCTAGTGGCGTCACTGTTCGCTGAAGATGAATCTTGGCGATCTTTACTTCAACAACGTTTTACGAATAAGGAGAACTTACGATGAAATCGCTCGTATTTACTTTATCCCTGATGTTGCTGTTGGCTGGCGTTCTCACACCGGGCAATGCTGCCGCAGCTTTCCCATCTCGCAATCAACCACGAATTGAAATCGAACCGCCAGTAGACATTCAAGGGGGCGTCAACGTGCTCCCTTTGGTAGAAGATTATCTCGTTTCGTGGAGTGGGAAGGGAGAGCGTTGTTTCGTTGATAAACGTCGTGCCCACAGTTTCGCCCGTTTCCTCAGGGATTACCTGGGCTGCGACGTCAAATTGAAACGTCTGAATGGCCAGTATTGCGTGTCTTATCACTGCAAGTCAAAAAACCGCGTATATCAAGATCTGGCGAAGGCGCGCCGAGTCGCTCAGTTTCTACGCGGGCTTGGCTTTAGAACTTCGCTGCGGCGACTTTAGTTGTCAATGGACACGCGGAGTTGTGGTCAACCACGAAAACGAAAAACGTCAGGCACAGCCGTCGCACCATGCGGCGGCTGTTTTTTTGCACTCATCCGTGGGGACGCCTGGGCTTTACGATATGGGAGCCAAAGCATAGCAGTCCGGGCCAGCACGTTTGTCATTTGTCAGCGAGCGACCAGATCCCACCTTCAACAGATCCAAATATGCCGATTTCTTGTCCGAATCCGTGAGGCGCTTCGAGGAGATTTGCGGAGTTTCCCAGTAGAAGCGATCGCCAGCGGCAATCAGAAACGTTTTCTGGCTACTTTCCCGCTTGCGGTCGTGACTGTTAGTTCCACATTACTTCAGTAAAGATTGAAAGGAGAATGCCATGAAGATTTACCAATTGGCAAAGCGAAGTTTCGTTGTGTTGACCCTCACGCTGGCGACGAGTCTGGCCTTGGTCTCGCCCGCCGCCGCAGCTCCCCCGAACGGGTTCAAGTTTCTACTGAAGTATTACCACGCGCCCAGCGGCCTGACGGTCGCGGACGGCCAGTGGCGGAACTTGAAGGTTGTGAAGATCGAGGGCATCGATCGGGACAGCCCAGCGTTCCGCGCCGGCCTCGAAGTGGACGACTACGTCACAGTTATCAAAGACGATAACGGTCAAAACCGGACGACGAAGAATCGGGACAGTTTCAAAAACGCCATGGACGACGCCCACGGCCACACCAAGATGCTGATTATCGATCATCAGACCAACACCCTGAAAAGGGCCGATGTGGAATTGCCGGCGCGTCGGAGACTGGGAGACAACTTTCCCTGGCCCATACCCGGCAATGGAAACGGAAACCCGCCCGAAAATGAACCGGACCCTGAGCCCCCTCTCGATCTGAACGGTGTGTGGCATTCGACGCTCGGCACGACAACGCTGACCCGCAATAACGATTCGATCAGCGGTATGATTGACTATCCCCTTGCCGGCAGCGCCCAGATCAGCGGCACCGTGAACGGAAACTCGCTAACGTATACATGGGTGAGTCAAAACCCCAACGGTGCAGGACAAGGTCAGTTGACCATCGCGGCGGATGGCCGAAGCATCCGAGGCTTGTGGGTCAACGTGTTGGACAACACAGGCGGCGAGTGGGTGTTGTGGCGTTAATGCCGCATCACAACGCTCTTGAGCAGAAACCTGGTTTCCTGGCGAAATCAGGTTTCTCTTTGCGCGCTTCTTCATGAAGCAAGCTGGCAACTTATTCGTTCACTCGCAAGCCCTATCACGGCGAAAGATCCCATGAATGGACAGATCCTCGTCGCGGCACCCAGTTACGAGGGGCAGGGCTATGTAGCGTTCGCCCGCGCAGGCAATGGCGAAGTAGTCATGCTCGGCCAGTCGTTGTGGTGGAATTGGATCAGTAAATGGCAAGCCGCCGATTCACAGAACAGGCTTCTTCTTCGAAACCTACTGACAGAGCGAGTTGCCAAACAAGCCAAGGATGCTCGATGACACAATAACAAAGACTTGGTTTTTCAACGAAACGCGCGTTTGCTTGGTCTTTTTCTTTCCGCTCCTCCTGTTTCTGCGGAATGCCGAAACGCTCTGGCGTTGTTCGGATTCCACCGCCCGTTCTCATCAACTCATGGGTTTGCCGGGATGCCTCGGAAAAGGACCGAATTTCTGAACAACCTTTGATGAAACAGCCCTGCGTGTCTCGTCAGAAAGTTGTAGCTCGGTCGACTTGGTTCAATTTGGGAGAGTTCTGGTGCAGCGTTGGAGAACCGCCAAGCGTTGTTGAGTGACCAGGGGCAACGATCGCCAGCAGTCCTCTTTGGCGGAACACCATCGTTGTCATATTCAGCGTTGAATGCCCGGCCACATCCTTCCTCATCAGGACGCCGTATTGCGCCACGCACGTATGTCCCAAGTCCATTTGTGAATTTCCATCGCGAGAAACACACTTAATGCCAACGCCCACAGAGAGACAAAGGTCGTCAGGTTGACCGGTTCGACATGCAAGATCTCCTGCGCCAGCGGCACAAACATGGTGCCGAGATGAACCAGCAACGCGACAATCGCACCGCTAAGCAGAATTGGACTGCGGAAGGGCGACAATCGAAGCGCCGATTTCGTTTCGGACCGGCAATTCCCGATGTGAACGTTCTCGAACAAGACCATGAGTAACAGCAGGGCGTTGCGCGCCGCAGCTTCTGTCCATCCCACTCGCAGCATCCACCAGAAAGCGCCGAACGCTACGGACCCCATAACCAGGGCGGCAACAACGGTTCGTTCGATCATCAAGCGATTGAAGATGCGTTCTGTTTTCGGCCTCGGCGCGCGGCCAAGCACATCGCCTTCGCTGGGCTCGAACGCTAGAGCCACGTCTTGGATGCCGTTCGTGACGAGATTCAACCAAAGTAGTTGTACCGCCAGGAGTGGCAGCGGCAGCCCAGCCATCAGGGCCAATGCAACCAATACGACCTCGGCAGCGCCCGTGGAAATCAGCAGATAAATCACCTTCCGAACGTTGTCATACGCCACACGCCCCTCTTCAATACCAGCAACAATGGTGGCAAAGTTGTCATCGCTGATCACGAGTTCGGCGGCTTCACGAGCCACGTCCGTTCCCGACTTGCCCATCGCCACGCCGATATTGGCAGCCCGAAGAGCAGGCGCGTCGTTGACGCCATCGCCGGTGACCGCGACGTAGTTTCCGACTCGACGGGCCGCATTGACTAGCTCCAACTTTTGATGAGGGGCAACGCGGGCAAAGACGTGTGCTGTCCTAACCGCCTGGTCCATTTCCGACGACGACATCTTCACAAGTTGGCTACCGGTGACGACATGGTGTGGTTCACTTTCCAAACCAAGTTCACGAGAGATGGCCAGCGCCGTTACAGGATGATCGCCAGTGATCATGCAAACGCCGACACCCGCGTCGCGGCACGCCGCTACGGCATCCTGCACTCCGGGCCGCAACGGGTCAATCATTCCCACGAATCCTAAGAACGTCAGATGCGAGGGTTCCGGAGGTGCTTGGGCTGGATCAAGCGAGCCAGGCGCAGTGCCTTCGGCTAACGCCAACACTCGGTAACCTTGTTGGCCCATCGACTCGGCAAGTTTGTGCATCTCATCGACTTGTTGCGCTGCCACTTCCTGGTCGGAATCGTTCCCCCAATCACACATCGCCAGCACTCTTTCCGGCGCGCCTTTCACGAATACATCGGTGGCAGCATCAGATACATCGGTTACAGCATCAGACTGGTGATATGTGGCGGCGAATTGCCGCTCAGGCTCAAATGGGAGTTCGTTTACTTGTGGGTGGCTCGACAAACTAGCCTCGCGAGTCCAATCGAGCTTGTGGGCCATGGCCAGCAAGGCGAGATCAACCGCATCGCCTCGCCAGATCCACTCGCTGTTGCGGCGATGCAGGTCGGCCTCGTTGCACAAGACGGCGACACGCGCGAGACGGTCAAGCTCTGGATAACCGCCAGTCTCGACGGCTTGTCCTTCAAGTGTGACTTGACCTTCCGGGAGAAATCCTTCGCCGCTCACGTCAAATCGCTCGCCGCTTTGAAGCCGAACTTCACGCACGGTCAACTCGTTGCAGGTCAATGTACCCGTCTTGTCGCTCGCGATCAGCGTACAGCTTCCCAGGCCTTCGACGGCGGCAAGCCTGCGAACTATCACGCCGCGGCGAGCCATGCGAGCAGTCCCAATGGCCAACGCAACCGTCAAAGCAACCGGCAGCCCTTCGGGAATCGCGGACACGGCCAAGGCGACGGCGAAGAGAAACATGGCATGGACGCTATAATCATGAAGGACAACACCGAGCACAGCCACAACGCCGGCCGCGATCAGAATCGACGCCGCCACAACGTGAGTGAAGCGTTCCAGTCGTTCGAGAAGCGGCGGCTTTCCGCCCGGTGCGCCAATTACATCCACTGCCAGTTGGCCAACATGCGTGGCAGAGCCGGTTGCTACAACGATGCCTTGGGCACGCCCTCGGACGACGATGGATCCGGCAAACACCATGTTCCGTCGATCGCCGACGGGGGTCGCTGCGTCGCCGGTCCAAGTAGGATCTTTCGAAACCGCCAACGATTCTCCCGTCAAGAGTGACTCGTCAATTTCGAGCCCGTGAGCTGAAATGAGTCGCACGTCTGCCGGCACTCGGTTTCCGGACTCTAGCCACACCGTATCACCTGGGACGACCTTCTCTGCATCAATCTCATAGACCTCGCCGTCTCTCATAACGCCCGCGCGGATTTGTAGCAGTTGTTGCAACGCTTGCGTGCTCTTCTCGGCACGCCACTCCTGGTGGCCGCCAATTAACGCATTCAGTCCAAGTACCGCTGCGATGAAACCTGCGTCTGTCGGCTCGCCGATCGCGACTGAAACCACCGCGGCGACGCCGAGAATGTATATCAGCGGACTGCGGAATTGACGCAAGGCGATCTGCCACCAAGCCGGGTGCGGAGCGCGCGGCAACACGTTCGGCCCGAACTTCTTAAGAAGCTCAGCGGCTTCTGACTCCGTCAGACCGCGCGGCTTCACGTCCAATAGATTCTTCAACGATGGCAGGTCGAGTGCGTGCAACGCCTGGATCGGTTGTGACCGTTGCTCCATCTGTCAGTCCCTCAGTATCAGCAGGCACGATTGACCAAAGTCGGTAAAACACGTTTCTGCCTTTCGCGCGTTCTCCCTCGGCGTTTGATCCTCTGAGCACGCTCAGAATCACGTATTCAAACATTTAAATCGGTAGCACTTCGTGTGCCAAGACGCTCGGCAGCGTTTTTCGCCGCGCCTTAGCTTCTTCAGTTCGTTTCCAACAGTCCGCAATGTGTGGCGGACGCGATTCTGGCAGGCGGCAGCCCTAAGCTGGGCCATACAGCACGGCCCCGAAACTGTTTCATGCACTGCTTCGCTTCGGGGAGATGCTGCTCTGGATCACGCAGATCGTCCAGACCATCTTGAGCGCCGAGAAGACGAAGGGACTGGATTGGGAGACCTTCCGGCGGCTAACTTCAGTCTCCAGTTCGTGATTCCCTATTTGTAACTACTGAAATTCATGTCTGGCTTCTCCGTGCAAAAGTAATGCACCCAGATGTAAGCGTGGCTGAAACGCATTCACGATCCTAAAACAAAGGATCGCGGAAGAAGGGGGAAAGCATCTCTTTGGCGGCATGATGGAAGTTTATATCAGCTAGCGGTCGCACGCATCGTTCACTATGGATGGTGCGACTTGGCCGATCAATCCAAGGCAATTGTTGAGCACCATGACGACAACATCGATGACGACAGTTTAGAGAACACATTTATTAGCAACCACGCGAATAATGCAAAGACGCGGCACCGAAGCACGCAAGCAAGGAAAGCAATCCGATAACACGCTCGTTGAGGTTAGGATTCTCGGAAGTTCGCACAAGATCGCGTGGCGGGTATCGTTGTATGCCTGCAAGTTTCGACGGACAAGACCCAACGCCTCGCCGCGATTTTCACCAATTCTTTCAGTTGGGCTTGCAGCAGTCGAGGCAACGAATTGGGGCTGATGCAGGCCGAGTGATTAGACCAATAAAAATGTTGCGTGAATGAAGTTACAAATTCTTCCTGGTACCTTTGCCATCTGCCGCCTCGATGCTGACGCCCCGACCCCTAATTGGGCGACCGGCGATTTCGTTTCAATCACACGCACGGCAGACGAACTTTCCATCGTCTGCCCCTAGGATCAGCTTCCCGCCAATGTGAAGTCCGAGCGTCGCTGGTGTTGCCTGCGTGTGGCAGGGATTTTGGAGTTCTCTGAGGTTGGCATAATTTCATCTTTGGCTGGTCCGCTGACTGAGACAGGGATTTCAATCTTCGTTGTTTCGACGTTCGAGACGGATTACTTGATGGTTCGCGAAACGGATTTGGAGCGGGCGGGTAAGGCATTGGGAGAGGCTGGGCACGAAGTTGCATAATTGCACGCGGATATCGTTTGACCTTTTCGACGTAGCATTTGCGGTTCTCCTGTTACATTTGGTCAATAAAACGGTATGTACCGTTTTATGCCTTAAAAACAGGCCGCACTGCCGAACGTCGGCAGGTAACATAAATACTTGTTTCGGCGGGGTTTACACTAAGTGGAGCCGAAGGGAGTCGAACCCTCGACCTCTGCATTGCGAACGCAGCGCTCTCCCAACTGAGCTACGGCCCCGATTGATGGGGGTTTTACTAACAACAGCATTCTAATGGTGTCGATGATAAGTGTCCAGGTGGACGATCATTTCAGGCCAAGACCCTTGCGATATGCTTGGCGTTGAGCTTCGACTCCGTGCTTCTTTGACTTCGTCACTTCACTCCATTTTTCAGCAACCGTTTTCAATTGTTGCGCGGGATCTTGATCATTACACACCACTTGCTGCGCCGCGTCGTCTAACGATCGTAAGTATTCCAGACGCCCTGGAATGCGAATCGAGTATAACCAGATCTGGCTCTTGTGCGTTTGGTTCACGACCGATTCATATTGTCTTGCGGCGTCGATGCCAAGTGACGGGTCGATCCACGCCTCGGTTCGGGAGAACTGGCTGCTGCGAAACATCGTTGTACTTTCACTCTGCGCGGCGACGCTTGCTCCCAATTCTTTGTCCGTCAAGCGAGCGAGCAGATTCAAGGCGCCACGGCTGTTCCTGGCACTCGTCATGACCGAGCCTAGCCGACCGGCGACGGCCATCAACGGAACATGCATGTCCTCGTCATCTCGCTTTTCCCAGCGATCGTCCGCGAAGTTGTACACCGATCTTGATCCCGGAAGTGGCGCGAAAGAAATGGGAAAGCTCTTGGAATCGTCGGACCGTTCTTCGTCCGATGGTCGTGTCGGCCAACTGATGGCCATCGCACATTCGCCCGATTGAATTGCCTGCCGCGCGTGGTGCGGCGTCAAAACCTTTGTGTCCTGAGGTCCAAATTGTGAAGCCGTTTGCAATTCCACGAGGGACTGAACGTAAGGTTCGCGGTCGATCAGCGGCTGCATTGTCGAGTAGTTGAACAGTGTCGAATAACGGCTGCGGCGCCGTACGTACGATGCGGCACGTGCGAGTAACAATTGGCTTGACCAACCAGGTGCCAGCGGTTCGGCCGTTCCACTCCACGGTTGATCGGCGGGTGGCGCGGATTCACCAAGTCGTGTGCGGTCGTTGAGTTTCTCCGCAATCTCTCGATACTCATCCCAGGTCGTCGGCACGTTGATCCGCATGCTTTCGAAGAGGTCGCTGCGATAGAACAAAACAAAACTGGGTGATCCAAACGAGAAGGCATACACCGTTTTGCCCCACGTCACATTTGGACCGCGATCCAACGGCAAAATGTCGCGTGAATCGATGTTCGGATGTGCCAGCACGTGGTCCGGGACAGGCCGAATCCATTCGCCCTCGACCAACTCGCCGAGAAGTCCCGCGGGATAAATGATGACATCGGCGGCGGGTTTCGACTCGGCCGCGACAAATTCGGCAGACGACAGATGTTGGATTTCCACCTCCGCTTCCGAGTGGGCGTTCCATTGACGCTTGACTGTCTCGCCCAGCGGTTTGTCGTCCAAAACGATGACGCTCAACGGACCGGATGTCTCGGCGGGCTTATCGTCGTCGGTGGTATTCTCTTGTTCGGATGGCCCGCCACAGCCACAGATGAACAGGAGTGGGAGAATGAAGAATCGAAGAATCGTCACGCGTTGCGCAGCTCGATGATGATACATGCTGTCGTTACGTAGCTGCGGAGCCGGAAGTTCGAGATATTTGCTTCGCTAAAGAGTGCACCATTTCGCCAGGCGCGCGGCGACATCAGACCTCGCTTACTTCCGATTTGGGTTCTTCGATTTTGTCGATTAGCTTCTCGCGGATGGCCTGAATCCGACTCTCTTGCTCGATTTTGCTTCCGTGTTCGTCGGTCACGTAAAAAACGTCGACGACCTGGTCGAGATAGGTGCCAATCTTCGCGACCGCGACGGACAGGCCCAATTCGTACAACGCCCGCGTGATCGTGTACAGCAATCCCATGCGGTCGTGAGCGAAGACGTCGATGATCGTGTACCGCTCCGACGTGCTGTTGTCGACGCGTACTTTGGTCGGCACTTGAATGATTTCGCCGGACTTCTCATCGTTGTTCCAAACGCGGCGGAATGATGGCGGCTCGTCGGTCGGCTCTTTCAATGACGCGGACAACGCGTCACAGACTTCGTCGATGCGTTCTTGGCTGGGTATACCGGACGTATCCAGGTCGTTGACATAAAACCGATCCAATACATAGTTGCCGGGAAGCGTGTTGATTTCCGCCGACAGAATCTCATGGCCTGTGCTGCTGAGCGTGCCGGTCAAGCGATGAAAAATTCCGGACACGATGTTGTGATGTGCCGCGACGGTATATTCGACAGCCTTGCGTTTGGACCGAAAACGTGCCCAGACGACGACGTCGTTGGAAGGCAACCGCCGCAACAATTCCAACTCTTCCACGACCCGGTCCGGCGGGTTGTTCACGATGTAGCTGACCGGCAAATCACGGAGTTGGTTTTCCCAAGACAACATTTCCGATTCGTCGCACTTGATTAACGCACGAATTTCAGCACGTCGACGCTTGACCCACGACTGGTAGCCAGCCGACGAATCCTCCCAGGCCAGATGGCGACGCGTGCGCCGGTACAATTCGGTCAACAAGTTGAGCTTCCACGGGTTCAACACACCGGGGCCGACCGCGGCCAGGTCGGCACACGAGAGGATGTACATCATCTGTAGCCGCTCTGGCGACCCAACTTCAACAGCAAATTGCAGCACGACTTCGTCGTCGTCGATATTGCGGCGCAGCGCCGTGTGGTTCATCACCAAGTGATATCGGACCAGGTATTTCAGCGTTTCCCGGTCGCGTTCGCTAAGTCCCAGGTGAACGCCTGTTTCGTCGGCCAATCGCTCGCCCAATTCGCTGTGGTCTTCGGGAAACCCTTTACCTAAATCGTGCAACAACAGCGCGAGATGCAAAATCGTCTTGTTGCGCATCCCGCGATACGCTTCGCCCAGCGGCCCCTTGTCGTCAACGAACTCCGTCGCGCGTTCGACCGTGCGAATCGAGTGTTCATCGACCGTGTACTTGTGATAGTCATTGAATTGCATCAGACAACGGGCGTGCTTCATCGGCGGGATGATTTTTTCGAGCACGCGCAAATGATGCAGCCGCCGCAACCGATCGCCCAGATTGGCGGACTGTCCCATCAACGACAAAAATCGTTCGGTCGCTTTCGGCGAAAGTTTGATGTCATCGACATCGTTCAACATCGTTTGGCGAATCGATTCCCACGTCTCGTGAGCAATTGGTTTGTCGTAAAAGTTGGCCAATTCCATCAGGCACAGGACACGTTCCAGGTCACCGCGAACGATTGCCAGGCCTTCAGCCGCCGCGCTGACGTGCAGTGGGCTGACGCGAAAGTCATCCGCAACCCGGTGGCTCAACAACGGCGCGAACAGACGCACCAGCGGCGAATGGATCTTTGCACTGAAAACAAACTGGGTCACCATATAACGCACCTGGCTGCTGTGCTCGAACACTTCGCGCATGAATTGTTCAACAGGCAAAATGCCTTCGGAACCTTCGAAGCCGGACAATTTGGCGATCCGGATTTGTTCCGAACGCTCGAGGGTGTCTTGGGCTTTGTTGGCGTGAAAATGGAGTTCGTTTCGCAGCCCCAGAAAAAAGTTTCGTGCTTCGTGCAACCTGGTGCGGTCGTATCGTGACAGCACGCCGGCATCGTAAAGTTGACGTGGTTCACATTGGCCATATCGGGCGAAGCCGACCCAGCGCAAAAGTTGAATCTCGCGCAAGCAGCCGCGCGATCGTTTGACGTTGGGGTGGAGCAAATAGAGCGAGTCGCCAAACTGCGACCGTTCTTCACGGCGAGATTGCCGGACCATTGCGATGAGACTCTGTGAATGCCGCATGGACGACCGGCGAAACCTACGCATGAATTTGGAAAACAAGCTGACACTGCCGCTCAGAAATCGCGATTCGACGAGCGACGTAAAGATCTTAGGGTCGCCAAATGCCAGACTGACACATTGCGCGGGCGTGCGTGTGCTGAATCCCAGTTTGAGGCCCATGTCGACGATGTCGCGCGAAAGCCGGGCGGCCAGCGGTTTCACACGCTGGTCGGCGCTCGGTCGGTGCAGCAGCATCAAGTCGATGTCGGAATATGGAGCGAGGTCGCGGCGTCCGAAACCACCGTGGGGCACCAAAGCGATTTGGGATGCCAGCCCGCCCGATTCGCGAGGGTCTAGGTCGCTGAGGGCCGATTCGAGCAAATCGAGCAGAAGGGAGTCTATCAAGTCGGTCCATCGCGCGCAGACCTGCAGCGCTGGCGATCCGCTTTCGTGTTGCTGGCGAAGTTTTTCGCGCCCGGCCGCCAATCGTTCTTTGGCATCGAAAACAGCAGGACGTAGACGAGGGGGTGAAATCATTTTGGTTTAAGAAGTAAGTACTGTTGGACGAAAAAAGGCTTGACCACGAAGGCCAAGCCTAAAAATAACACAAATACATCGTTCACGCGACGCAAGGTTTTGTGTGCATTAAGACTTCCGAAGTTTAAGAAAACTTCGGTAGTCGAGTCGATACTCTAAATCGCGTCGCCGCCTGTTTCACCAGTTCGAATACGAACGATTTCTTCCAGGGCACTGACGAAGATCTTGCCGTCGCCGATCTGGCCGGTCTGTGCCGCCTTCATGACAGTGTCCAGCACGGTCTTCAGGGCATCGTCACCACAGACGACTTCGATCTTGACCTTGGGAACAAAATCAACGGCGTATTCCGTGCCGCGATACATTTCCGTGTGGCCTTTTTGACGCCCGAAGCCGCGAACCTCGGTAATCGTCATGCCGTCGATGCCCTGTTCGGTCAAGGCATTTTTTACATCTTCCAGTTTGAAGTGTCTGATAATGGCTTCGACTTTTTTCATGTTTGAACTCCTTATGCCGCGAGGCGAGGTTGATTCTTAATTATAGAGATTGAGACTTCCGAAGTCTTGCTAGACTCCGGAAGTCTGGTTCATGTTAGGCGACCGTATCTCCAGGATAGGCTTCCATTCCCATTTCGCTGAGGTCCAGGCCTTTCATTTCTTCGTCGGCATCAACACGAATGCCGCCGCCGACAGATTTGATAATACTCCAGACGACAAGCGAACCAGCCATGGTCAGTACTCCGACCGCGATGACTCCGACAACTTGGCAAATCAGTTGCTGGGGACCGCCACCGTAAAGCATTCCAGCGAGTGGACCGTCGTCGCCGCCTGTGAAACCAACCGCTTCGGGAGCGGAAAACAGGCCGATGGCCAGTGTTCCCCAGATGCCGTTTGTTAAGTGGACTGACAGCGCGCCGACTGGATCGTCAATCTTCATCTTGTCAAACCACACGACACTGAAAACGACCAACACGCCCGCGATCAGACCAATGATGACCGCGCCGGATGCGGTGACCCAGGCACAAGGCGCCGTGATGGCGACCAGGCCGGCCAACGCACCATTGACGGTCATGCTGAAGTCCGGCTTGCCCATGACCGTCCAAGCGGTGATCGTCGCGGCAACAAGTCCCGCCGCACAGGCCATGTTCGTGGTGACGACGATGTGCGCCACGGCACTGGCACCACTACCTGTGATGCCCATCGTGCTGCCAGGATTAAATCCAAACCATCCCAGCCACAAGATCATTCCGCCCAGGAAGACCAGCGCCATGCTATGCCCTGGAATCGCTTGAGGTTTGCCGTCTTTATACTTTCCGATTCGCGAGCCCAGCAACAGAATGCCCGCCAAGCCGGCCCAACCGCCGACGCTGTGGACAACCGTCGATCCCGCGAAATCCCAAAAGCCGTACCCCGCCAGCCAACCACCGCCCCAGATCCAATGACCTGATATCGGATAGCTGATGCCGACAAGGAACACGACAAAAAACATGTAGGCGCGATAATGAATTCGCTCGGCGACGCAACCCGACACAATCGTCGCGGCGGTTGCGGCGAACGCGAGTTGGAAGAAGAATTTGGCGTACAGCGGTACACCAGTCCAATTTAAGGACGAATACACTCCGGTATAATCGTCGCCCGTCGCCGGACTATTGTCTTCACCGTCGACCATCCATCCGCTTGTACCAATACACGCATTTCCGTCTCCAAACATCAAGCCGAATCCAATCACCCAAAACACCAAGGACGCAATGCCGAAAACGACGAAGTTCTTTCCCAGAATGTTAACCGTGTTTTTCGCGCGGCAAAAACCAGATTCGACACATCCGAAGCCTGCGTTCATGAAAAACACAAGAAAGCCAGCGGCCAAAACCCACAGCGTGTCGACGGCCACTTCGGTGGTCCAGGGATCGGCGGCCGTTTCGGCAGGGGCACTGCCGCCACTTGAATCGTCATCGCCGTCGTCTGAATCACCGGCGTCATCTGCGTCCGAGTCGTCACCATCTGTGTCGTCCGAATCGGCGTCGTCACTTTCATCGGATGCCGCCGTATTCTCTGAACTGTTGTTATTCGCGTCGTCACTTTCCTGGGCAATCGACGGACTCACCGCCCACAACGCAATTGCAAAAAACGCCAACAGGAAGACAAGAAACCGAGGAAGATTCATTTGCAAATACTCCTAGCGTGGATGAGGGCCGCAAACTACGAGACGGCGTTACGCCAAGGTTTCAGAACCTATCGCACCGTCCGCCTATCGCAACTCCGTTTTCGGCAAAACAGATTTGCCAGTGGAATCAAACAAAGCCACGACTTCGCGCCTATCAGATTACCGGTGTACTGCGGCGAAGTAAACCATAGGACATGCCTGGGGCGAGTTGCCCCCAGACTTGCGAAGTTTTCTTCATGGACCGCTCGATCAACAACTGTCCGTTTCTCCTAGGCATCGACGAATGAATTAGTGTCGTACTTTCAACGGTCCCCTGCCAGTTCATCTGGCAGGATCCGACGTTTGGCAGTTAGACAAACGAACAAAGACGCACAAAACCCCCGCTGGCTCGTCCAGCGGGTGAATCAGTTTCATTAGAAACGAGACAATCCACCCACAAGCCCGCGAAACTTTGGCTCTTGCCAGACAAGCTGGCAAGGGGCTATATCATCGAATTCAGGAAGTTCGACTTAGCTGCTAAACTGATCCACCTGCCTGACGAGCAGGCAGGGGTAAATCCGACACTTAATTCCTCGAACGATCCCAACTTCGGAAGTTGGCTAATCTGGCTTTTGCCACGGAGTATCCGCTCGCCCATCTGCCGCATTGGCCGCTCGGCCCAACACGAAAAGCAGGTCACTCAGGCGATTCAAGTATCTCACGAGCGGCTCGGAGATCGACTCGCCACTGCGGCACAGCACAACAACGCGACGTTCGGCCCGGCGACAAACAGTGCGTGCCAAATGCAGATGTGCCGCGGCGGGGGTGCCGCCGGGGAGAATAAACTGGCGTAGAGGCTCCAAACCGGCTTCATGCTCGTCGATGCTGGCTTCCAAACGAGCCACATCTTCGTCGTTGACCATGTTGGTACTGCGTGACTCTGGATCAGGCGTCGCCAGCTCTGCGCCGATCGCGAACAGGTCGTTTTGAATCTGTTCCAGCAATGGATCCATCGGACTTGGCAATTCGACCGCGCGTGCAACACCGATCGTGCTGTTCAATTCATCGACTTCGCCGTACGCTTCAATGCGAACATGGTCCTTAGAGACGCGCGGCCCTGCGAACAAACCTGTTTCGCCACTGTCGCCGGTTTTTGTGTAGATCTTCATTTCAATCGCCTGCTGGATAGTCACCTGACTGTCGTGAATCGGTTAACATATAATCAACCGAAGTATCACCATGTATTTTAAGACTTGAGGAGCGGAACGTGTCACGAATTTACATCCTTGCGATCGTCTGTTTGTTGTTATGCTGCGTCGCACGCGCGGAAGATCAGAAAGAATCCATCGAGTCCAAATTCCTAACCAACATTCGACAGGTGACCGATGGTTTTGAAAAGGCTGGTGAAGGTTACTTTTCTCCAGACGGCCAGTCGATCATTTATCAAGCGATTCGTCGCGAGTATCCGTTTTACCAGATCTACACCCAGTCGCTGGAAGACGGCAGCCGACCGAAATTGATCAGCGTCGGACGTGGCCGCACGACGTGCAGTTTTTTTTCGCCGGATGGCAAGCGGCTCTTGTGGGCGTCGAGCCATCTCGATCCAAACCTGTACAAAACCGAAGACACCGTACGCCGGCAGCAAGAGGCCGATCGCAAGGCGGGAGTGCGGCGCCGCTATTCCTGGCCGTTCGATCCGCACATGGATATTTTTGAAAGCGACCTAAACGGCAAAATCCTCAGCCGATTGACCAAGGAGAGAGGTTACGACGCGGAAGGGGCCTATTCCAAAGATGGCAAGTTGATTGCATTTTGCAGCACGCGCGACGGCGATCCGGATCTCTACCTGATGAACGCGGACGGCTCGAATGTGCGGCAAGTCACCAACATCGACGGCTACGATGGTGGGCCGTTTATCTCGCCAGATCAGAAGTGGATTTGCTATCGCACCGATCGAGAGAAACCCGAACACTTGCAAATTCACGTGATCGGAATCGATGGCAAAAATGATGTGGCACTGACCAAGAATCCGAACAGCGTATTTTGGTGTCCTTATTGGCATCCCAACAAGCCGTATCTGATTTGGGCCGGAGCCGATCACTCCCGCCCCGGACGACCAAACTATGATCTGTGGCTGATGCAGTACGAGGTCAAAGGAGATAAGTTCATCGGCAGCGAGCCACAGCGCATGACAGACTACGCGGGCGGCGACGTTTTGCCCGTCTTCTCGCCCGACGGAAAGAAACTGATGTGGACCAGCACACGGACGTCGACGCACACCAGCCAGTTGTTCATCGCGGACTTCAAACTGCCTTAGATCAGGTAGATGAGTGCGAACGGCACATTCGATTGTATTTCGTTTCACCACAGGCGTACGTCGAACACTTGCCGTAGTACTGCCAGCAAGAATAATGATGCGGCGTGTCGCAACTCGAGCACCAGACCGCCTCGGATTCGATCAGCTCGCCACAGATCTGGCAAACTGCGTCGTGCAGTTCCAAGTGGTGTTGTTTCGTTAGGAATTGGATACTGCCATCATCGGGGCAGCACGCTTCATACAGACGAAGGCAGAGCGCCGTGAACGCAATCAACGGCACCGCTCGCTGCTCAAACATTTGCATCGAAACCGTCAGGCGGCCTGCCTTCCATTCAATCTTGAGTTGCCAAGGATGACGCAATTCTCCGAGTTTCGTGATGACCGATTGCGCCATCGGCGTAATGACATTCGATGTGGCCGCGCCGGATTGCGAGCGGACGATAAACCGTCGAGTGAATTGTCTGTCACCAAACGTCTTTGCTTGCCAGCGAAATAACTCGCGCAGGTCGTCGAGAACATTTCGGCCGCGAATATCGCAGGTAAAACTCGTGTCCGGCCAATCGATCTCGCAGACAACGCCTTCGTGCCCGCCGTGAGTAGATCGTCGGACGAGCACGCTGGTTCCCAAATGTTGGAATCGCGCCGAAGGGCCAGCCAGATCAAAGAGTTTGGCCTCGCTCGAGGTGCCCCAATAGTGTCTCGCAAGCTTTTCGTACTGCTGATGGAGGTGCCGGTTTCTCTTAATCGTGAGACCAAACGCGATCGCAATGACCAACACGATGAAAAGAGCAATGCCTGAAACTGATGCCACGGGACTGGACCTGAACGTGGGAACCAAAAACGCAACAGAACGAATATCTGGTTGTTCGCCTCCGTTTTAGTGATCTTTGCTTGAAACCGACTCGGTCTTTACGCGAAAAAGCCCGGCTTTCACAAAAAGCCGGGCTTTCATCGATGTGGATGACGGTTTGTCTTGGGCTACTGTGCCAACAAGGCCGCGACTACCTCCTGATCTAGCCGCAACAAATAAGTTTTCGTCACACTGCTGACATGCTCCGATACCGAGACTTCATCTGGCGGCTCGCGGAACATATAGTCGACGTCGGCTTCAAAAAATGAATCGGAGATCACATCGTATTCGTCTTCGTAGTCCGCGGGCAGCGGTTGGTCCGTGTAAATGGTCGTGGCCTTCAAGTATGCCTTGGCACCGTTCACGTTCAAAACATATTTCGAATGCCCGTCGGTCGAGTCGATTGTCAAATACTGCACCACGTTGCCGCTCTTCTTGTCACGAACTACGACTTTGTGGGCTTCCGGCTTGACGGTCGCGTGGGTCGTCGTGCCTTTTTGCAATTCGAGCCACGGTTTGCCGTCCAGCTCGATGGCGACATCATTTGGTGTGAAATTATCGACGTAGACATCGGCTGCCATGCCACCAATGACGTGATAGATGCCCATTCCGCCGCAGACGACGGCAACTGCGATCAACGAAAAGACGAGACGCTGTCCCAAACCCATGGTGAGTGTTCCTTGTTGAAGCGGGTAACGAGAGAAGAGTTTTGCGACGCGGGGTCACGTTCCGAATGGACCGTGTTTCGAATGTGAATAAAGTGCGACGTTATCGGAAACCTAGCTTATGGTTCGCCCCGCGCCAAATTTTTTCTGACGTATTGGTGATTTCCGACCGAAAAATGATGGTTGGTCGATCAGTAGTGCCGTAGCCCAATTCGCTCAGCCATTCGTCTTTCTCCTCACACGCGTTTCGTCACAGCCGTGGTAGGTAATGAGAATCGCCCCAACGGCAGCGATCTCCTCAAACAAAACTTCAATCTGAAACGCCTCGCCCGGCCAGGGATACGCATACACCACGTCAAAGTCATCCGGTTCCAAATCCAATTCGCCGTATCCGCTGGTGCCCCAGTCGATCAACCAGTTGGGACTGTCTGTATCATACGGTAGCAGCTCAAAATCTTCCGGAATGAAGGTGCCCAACGCAAATTCCACGGGCACCTCATACGCCTCGGCCAGGTCTTCCGATTCCTGGTGCAATGCCTCATCGATCTCGATGCCATACGACTCGAACCCCAGCATCGCCGCCATCGACGCGATCACACCAAATCCGCTGCCCCATTCAACGAATCGATTTCCAGTGCCAAGTTGCGTTTGCTGAATGTGTTTCAGGAAATGATAAATCGCGGGGAAATCACTTGGATGAAATCCCGGCACGGGCTTGTCGAGCCGACGAGCCACAAAAACATCATGCCGCGCGTCGGCTTCCTTCAAAAAGGCAGCCACATCATCGGGCAGCGGAGCTTGAGCGGGCGTGACTTCTAAGGGAACAAGGGGCATGTCGGTTGGTGTTGGTGTAGCGCGATGACAAGTCTCGGTTGAAGCGGTAAATGTATCATCAAATAGTAAAGTCCGCTGGACCGGCGCACTGCACACACACTCTCTCCCACCTGATCCTAGTCCTTGTCGATCGGACATATCTGTTTTAATACGGCGCCCATGATGGGTAAGTTAGCGTTGTTCCAACCTCTTCACGAACGGCGGAGGCTTATCCCACCGAGTCAAACAAACAAATAAAACGCCGCCGATTTGCATTCATGCACTTTTCGGTTTCGGCGACGAGTTGTTCAGGCGACTGAGATCCAAGCAAGAACGCCAGCTTCTTCAACTCGCCATCATCTTGCGGTAAATCGTGGCGGGCGGTTGTGTTCATCAACCTCAGTCTCGACTCGACACTTCGCAGGAAGCGATAAGATTCAGCCCATTTCGCGCTGTCGTCGTCGCTCAAATGCCCTGCGGCGCGAAGCTCGTGGATCGCATCGATCGTCCCTGGCACCATGACGGATGGCGAATCGGCGGCGTGCCTGAGTTGTAGCATTTGAATGGCAAACTCCACATCCATCGTGCCGCCAACTCCGCGTTTTAAGTTCCATCGTGCGGCGTTTTGTTCCAGACGTCCGCGCATTTGGCGGATCTCGTCGGCTTGTGCGGCAGTCCACGGTCGCATGGTGATCACCTCGCGAACCACTTGCATCGTCTTGTCGCGAATCTCGGCCGAGCCAAAAACCGTGCGAGCTTTGCACAACGCCTGCCGCTCCCACAACTCGCCTTTTCCTTCCGAAAAGTAGCGACGGTACTCATCGAGCGAAGTGACCAGAACACCACTCTTGCCGGTCGGGCGTAATCGGGGATCCAGTTCATAGAGCCGGCCGTTGGGTCCAAGCTGAGTGACAACTTTAATGATCCGTTGGCCTAGCTGGCTGAAGAAGTGCTGGTTCGTGGTGCTCTTGTCCGGCCGCCGATGGTGGGTCGAACCCTCCGTTTCGTACAAAAACACGATGTCCAAATCGCTGTGATAATTCGGTTCGCGGCCGCCTAGTTTTCCCATCGCCAGGATGATGAATTCGCACGGCGAGCCGTCTTGCAACCTGGGTTCGCCGAACCGCTCGATAAGCGTTAAGTACTCGCTCCGCGTAATCTGTTGCAAACAGATTTCGGCGATGTCTGACAGAGTCGCGTGCGTCTCGCGGATATCTTCTTTGCCAAGGATGTCGCGGACACCAACTCGCAGATGCTGTGAGTCCTTAAAGCTGTGCAACATCGGATCGATGTCTTCGGCACCGCGGCAGAGATCGGCCAGAGTCGCATCCAACGCGCGATACGACGGCAATTTATTGAGCACGAGCGAATCCATCAGTTCGTCAATCATGCCCGGATGGCTGGTCAAAATGCCGGACAAGTAAGGGCTCGACGCACACAATCGCACGTACAAGTTCAGTGAAGGTGGATTGAAACTGAACAACTCCCACAACACACCTTTGCCGCCCAACGAATCGCTCACACGACTCAAATCGACGAGCGTCGCATCCGGATCGGGCGTCGCCGCAATGGCCGGCAACAACCGAGGCGCGATCGATGCCAGAAAATGTCGGCAACGCCTCGCGGACAAGAATGGAATCCGCTCACGCGCCAAATCCATCAGGTTTTCGTAAGCCGATTCGCGGTTGTTGAAGTCGTACTTGCCAAGCACTTGCTCGACAAACTCATCCGCCGGGTTCGGATCCAGAACCAGATCGACTTCCTCGGCTGTCTCTTCCTCTCCGAAAGCGTCGTGCAACAGGTGATCGAGCATCTTGCGGTTTAAATCCGTTTTTTCCTTCAGGTCCGCTTTGAATCCCTCCAGCGGCGAGTCTTCATAGTCCATGCGAATCGCCAACTTTCGCAACTCGTCGTCTCCCTCGGGCAACGTGTGCGTTTGCAGGTCGAACATGATTTGCAGGCGATGCTCGATCTTTCGCAAGAAGGCGTAGTTTTCTTCGAGAATCGTGCGTTCCTGAAACGTAAGACAACCAACACCTTCGAGCCGAGCGATGGCGTCAAGCGTGTTACTGGTGCGAATCTCCGGCAAATCGCCGCCATTGAGAAGCTGCAAAAACTGAATCACAAACTCGACGTCGCGAATGCCGCCGTGGCCGGTTTTGACGTTGCTTGTGTCACCACCTTCGAGCCTCGCCTGGCGTTCGATCTTGCGTTTGAGCGCTTTGATACCTTCGATGTCGACCCGCCCGAGATAGCGGCCGTAAATCCAAGGTTGCAGTTGTTCGAGGAAGTCGCGGCCTAGTTGCAAATCGCCAGCCACCGGACGAGCTTTGACGTAAGCCTGCCGCTCCCACGAGCGGCCGCGAAGGTCGTAGTAGTGCTGCGCGGTTTCGACGTCGCAAACAATTGGCCCCTGTTTGCCTTCCGGTCGCAAACGCAGATCCACGCGATAGGCCGCCCCCAATTCCGTTTGTTCGGTCATCATTTGAACCACTTCGCGCGCCAGTCGTTCGAAGAACTCCCGGTTGCCGATCGAACGCTCTCCGTCTGTTTTGCCATCCTCGTCGTACAGAAAGATGAGATCAATGTCGCTGGAATAGTTGAGTTCTGTGCCGCCGAGTTTTCCCATGCCGAGAATCACAAAGCGGGCGGGTTGGCCGTCGGCTCGGCGCGGAGCGCCCCGTTGGGTTTCCAGCTTCTTTCGCGCCGTTTGCAACGAGGCTTCGCAAATGGCCTCGGCCAGCAGCGAGATCTGCCGGGTGATCGTGCCGAGTGGTTGTTGGCCGATGATGTCTCCATAGGCGATCCGCAACGTCTCACGATGTTTATAGCGACGCAGGACGGCCATCACCGTGCGTTGGTCCGAATGAGCGGAAGTGGCGCTGCAAAGTTCTTCGACCAAAATGTCGCGGGCAACCGGTTTACCTTCGGTCATGCGCAGCAAATCGTAACTTTCCGGATCGCGTGCCAACAGATCGCTGAGATGCTGGCTGGTGCTGAAAATCTGCAGCATGGTCGGCAGCGCCGACGTATCGCGCTCGAACAACGATCCGATCGACAGGGGACTTCGCGATGCTTGAACAAACCGTTCGAGATTGTTCAGTGCCATGTCCGGGTCGCTGGTCTTCGGCAAGTGCTGCTCAAATTGTCGGCCGATTTCCGCCAGCAGATCGGTGGTGATCCCCGCATTCGCCATGCGGACGAAGTTTTCATGTGCCCGGTCGATGTTGCTGATGCCAATTTCGCGCAACCACGCAGCCGCCTGTTTTGGATCATCGAGGTATTGGACGATGTCTACGACTTGCATGGCGGAAATGGGACGATGTTCTAAGGCTGGCTTCTGTACTTCGTGATTTTGTCCAAATCGACTTCGATTCCCAAGCCGGGTGACTCGGGCACGGTGAGCTTGCCATGTTCGATTTGAAACGGCTCGGAGATGACGTCGTCTTCCAGCCCATAATAAGTGCAATCGTTGGCTAACGAAAAGTTGGGCGTGGCGGCGACTAAGTGCAGCATGGCCGCCGTTTTCGGACCCAAATCATGGGCACAATGCATCACGCACCCAGCGCCAGCGGACGCCGCGACATCGACGATCAACTTGACGGCCCACAATCCGCCGCATTGATAGGTGTCGGGAAGCAAGACTGCCGCCGCGTTCTTGTCCAGGATGTCTCGCACAGCCTGCATGGTCGTGACGGATTCGTTTAAGGCAAGCGGCGTGGTCGTCAATCCACGTATCCGCGCCGAGTCTTCGATCAAATCGGCCGGCATGGGTTGTTCGAAGTATTCCAGGTTGTGCGGTTCCAAGTCTTTGGCAAGTTGCAGGGTGACGTCTGGTGAATAGCCGGTGTTGGGATCGATTCGCAACTTCAACTGATCCCCGACTGCGTCGCGAATTCCGCGAACGTAGGCGAGGTCTTCATCGGGATCGCGGCCAGCCTTGCACTTCATTGTTGAGAAGCCCATTTCGACGTACAGCTTGGCGATTTCGGCCGCTTCCTTGGGCGGACGTATTCCCATGCAAGCGGCGAGTTCGATTTCACGCCGATACATGCCGCCGAGCAATCGGTACAGCGGCTGTTTGCAGACTTTGCCCAAGATGTCCCACATGGCCATCTCGACGCCGCTTTGTACATAGCCGCCGTCCAGTCCCCACTCGGCATACATCTCTTCAATCGCCGTCGGATCTCGACCAACAAGTTGATCGGTCAACTCATGGCCGACTCGCTCGGCGATCCGTTCGCCAAGGTACCGCTGCGGCGCCTCGCCCCACCCGATGATTCCCGCGTCGGTTTCCATGCGAAAGATCACGGCTTGGGTCGATGACGCCGCACGGTATCGCGATTGATAAGGAGCAATCGGATACTTTTGCGGAACGTCGACAACGGATGTTTGAATGTTGGCGATCTTCATCTATGCATCCCATTACTCGATTCGACCGCACTTGGCCGAATTAAGCATCGTTCGAGAAGTTACTGTTGTAGCGAAACTCGCCAAGAGTTTCGGCGCCCCGCCATTCCGAAAGTCTTGGCGACTTTCGCTACGGCCAAATCGGACACTTGTTTCTCGAATGATGCTAAGGAGACTGCGGTCCATATTGTGCACGAACCGCCAGCTTAATCGCCTTCATTGATCAGTGCCACCCAACGCCGTTAACCCTTTTTACATAGCGGTCGCCAGTTGTTTGGC
>CAYFJO010000122.1:0-26328 GCA_964343305.1 uncultured Pirellulaceae bacterium
GGGGACGAGCCAGTGCGGACTGTACGGCGACTTCGTACACGAACTCGACTGGATCGTCGGTCAGGTTCTCGACACGCTCGATGAACTCGGTGTCGCCAACAACACCCTGGTCGTCTTCACTAGTGACAACGGCGGCATGCTGAACAATACCGGCCAGAAAGCATGGAGAGCCGGGCACCGACTCAACGGCAAATTGCTGGGCTTCAAATTCGGTGCCTGGGAAGGCGGACATCGCGTGCCGTTTATCGTCCGCTGGCCCGGCAAAGTACCGGCCGGCACCGAATCCGATGCGCTCACCAGCCAAATCGACCTCATCACCACATTCGCAGACGTTGCGGACTCAGCGATTCTCGAAGGTGCCATGATTGATGGCGTTAATCAGCTCCCTGAGTTCACCGGCACGGCAGCGAGCCCCGCCCGCGACATGCTGGTAATCTCCCCCAACAGCCCCAAACATCTCACCGTTCGCAAGGGCAAATGGGTCTATATTCCCGCCCGCGACGAAGGCGGTTTCCAGGGAAAGAAAGTCGGCGAACATCTCCTGGCCGGGGCAGCGGCCCAGCAACTCACCAACCTGGTCAACAGTGACGTCGCGGGCGGCAGGATTCGTGCGGACGCCCCGCCGGCACAGCTTTACGACCTGAAAACCGATCCGTATCAGACTCAGAACGTTCACAACGAACATCCTGAAGTCGTCACCGAACTCACCGCCCTCCTCAAATCCTGGCGAGCCAGAATTCCCAATACGAAACGCCTTGGCTGGATCAACCTGAAGCAGAAGTAGCCAACGCAGCCCAGATCAGTGAGCGAAGCTCGCCTATTTCATCGATCGTCTGAAAGCCGCGCGGGATCCTGACGGAACGACACTATTCGATCACGTCTCCCTAACGCGTGGCAGTGATGTGAGTTCGATTCACTACAAGACCAACTGCCCCACGGTCCTTACCGGCGGAGCAGCCGGAAATCAAACACGGTCGGCATCTCGTGATTGAGAAGGACACTCCATCCGCGTCCCGTACCTTACCAATCTCATTTACGTGGGCGCGAGAATCTACTCGCTGCGGGCAGTCAAAGTGATACATCTGCGATTCCCTTCGTGCACGAGGGGATCGCGACCGAGTGATTTTTGCGCTATCGAAACCCACAGAGGTCAAGAAGACCGAGGGAGTTCTCGTGCAATGAAGAAACGCGGCCGACGATCGTGACGTGAGTGTGCAGGGCTCTCGCGTTAACTGACGCATGAGGACGTGTCATTGGCTGCTTGGCCTGAATTCGCTCGTGACCAAGGTCGTCCTTGGTCACGACTGCAGCCCTTCACAGCCACCCCAGCGCCATCAGTTGGATCACACAATTCAGTGGCCGGAACTGCGGTCGGTGGATTTCACCGCTGTGGCGAAGGACGACTCGTCTCCGCAGGCGGGCGATGCAACCGCTGCCTCGAAGCACATGCCTCAACTCGCAGCGGTCGCGATCATCGCTTGCGCCAACGACTCGTTGTGGATCAATCTGACTACGTGTCGCGAATCCCGATTTTGAGAGATCGTGAATTGAAATGATTGGGCATCACGTGAGCGACACCGATACGTGCAGCGAATAGCCGTTCGCTGTCAACGCGTCTGCCCGAATTTGCTGCTACCCGACCATGTGTCTCGCATTGCGAGTGTCCACCAATTAGCGGTCGAGTTCTGTGCGGCGATTCCTATGCGCGTCGTTTCAATTCGGACTTATGCGCTCAAGGATTATCAGGATGATGATAGGGTTGAGGCTTGCCGAAGTCGGGATCGCGGTAACCGAGATTGGAGTTCCAACCCCATTGTTGGGGCATCAGCGTGGATTCCCATTGCTGATGTTGTGCTACCAGCGACTTCAGCTTCTGTGGGCGTTTCTGGGCGAGGTCGTTCTGTTCACTGATGTCTTGCGCCAGGTTGTAAAGCTGCCAGGTTTGGCCGTTGTTGGATGTCATGGCCTTCATGTTGCCGTCACGGATCGCCTTGCGGGCGCCCCAAGCCCAATAGAGTGGCCGTGTGGGAGTCCAGGCTTTAGCCCGTTGATCATCCTGTACTCCAACAAACGGCATCAAATCAATACCGTCCAATTTCCATTGCGGATCGACTTGGCCACTGGCGGCGGTGATGAAGGTGGGCATGATATCAAGCGAGATCACTGGATGAATGCACTTCGTACCGGATGGGATCTTCCCTCTCCATTGCATGCAAAACGGCACGCGTAAGCCGCCTTCCCAGTAGGTGCCTTTCTTTCCACGGAGCGGTGTGTTCGGCGAGGCTTCGTGGCCGCCGTTGTCACTGAGGAATACGATCATGGTGTTTTCTTCAATGTTGCTGCGGCGGAGCGCGGCGAGCACTTTGCCGATGTTTTGGTCCATGGAATCTAGCATCGCTTTGACCAAACGGCGTTTTTCGTCCGGCTCGCCGGCGTACTTTTCGACAAGCGATTTCGGTGCTTGAAATGGGCCGTGGATGGCGTTGAAAGGAATGTAACAAAGGAATGGCTTGTCCTTGTTCGCTTCGATGAACTTTACCGCGTGATCGCCAAGTTCGTCGGTCAGATAGTTTTCGGTATCGCGGACGAGAACTCCCTTTAGATTCACGGTGTCGTTGGAGATGCCGCGACTGGCGTACGCTTTGCTAACGATGCTGCGGTTGTGAAAGATGGGATTGTGGGTGCGGTTCATGTCGCCGAGGTAGTTTGACGCTCCATTGTTGAAACCATAGAACTCGTCCCAGCGGTTGAATGCCATCATTTCTTCGGCGTCGCCGTCGTGGGTCTTGCCGAACAGGCCGCAGGTGTAGCCGAGTTTCTTCAGCCGCTCGGAGAGAATGGGAATATCGACCGGAATGCCAGGCTCGACGTCTTTGTTGCGGCGATAGGGACCGATGTTGTCCCAGAAGCCAAACGACTGCTGGTATCGTCCGGTGAGCAAGCCGGCTCGCGAAGGTGCGCAGACGGGACAGGTAACGTAGCCGTCGGTGAACGTCACGCCACCGTTGGCGATCGAGTCGATGTGAGGAGTTGGGACGTCGCCACCCTGATAGCCGACGTCGCCGTAGCCGAGGTCGTCAGCAAAAAAGAGCACGAAGTTTGGCTTATCGGCCGCCTGAGAGGTTGCCGAAATGAGGATGACGATGAGTGGGAAGAAGTGTTTGATGGACATGTTGTTGGAGTCCAGCCTTTGGGCTGATTGGTCGGGTGTTGGGTTTTGAAATGCGTGAGCAGGCTAAAGCCTGTACTCCAGCTATTCGCGAACCTTTGCTGGCGGTCGCGTGGGTGGATTCTCATTGTGTTTGATCACGTTTACTCGCGCGCCGTTCGCGTACGCGCGGTTGCGGTTGCCTGGTCCGCCCCAAGGACGGCTGTCGGGCATTTGGCTGTCCCAGGCGTCGAACATATTCTGCATGCGTTGGGCACGGTCGGGTTCGGTGGCGGCCAGGTCTTTGTACTCGCCAGGATCGTCGGCAAGATTGAACAGTTTGATGCTCATCGAACCGCTCGCGTCGTTCCACTGGAGTTTCCAGTCGCCGTCGCGGATCGCATAGTCGTTGTCTCGCCGCCAGTAGAGAACGTTGTGCGGACGAGCGTCGCCCTTTCCGCCGTTCAGGAAGGGCAGGAGATCGACGCCGTCAAACCCGTGTCCTTTCGCTGGCCTGTCGACTCCGACAGTCGCTGCGACGGTGGGGGCGACGTCGAGCGCACTCACAGGCAGATCGTAGCGGCTTCCGGCTTTGATCTTTCCAGGCCAGCGAATGGCGAACGGGACTCGGATGCCCCCTTCGTACGTGTCTCCCTTGTAACCTCGGTGCGGACCGGGGTTGGACATCTGTGTCACCGTCTGTCGTTCAGCCGTTTTGTCTTTCGGAGTCGGTTTCAGGCCCTGTCCCTGCGGTGAGCCGTTGTCGGACAGGAACATCACAATTGTGTTGTCTGCGACACCCGCTTCGTCGAGCGTGTCCAGCACGCGACCAATTCCGTCGTCCATCGCAAGAATCATGGCGGCAAAGAAGCGGCGGTCTTCGACATCGCTCAGGAGCTTTGTTCGTTCGAGATACTTTTCCGGCACCTGCCACGGGTGGTGAACCGCGTTGTAGGCCAAATACAGGAAGAATGGTTTTTCCGTGTTGTGGTTGATGAATCCAACGGCCCGTTCGCTGAACCTGTCCGTCAGGTAGACATTTTCTGCCGCCGGAAGCATCCGGTCATTGCTGAAGATTGGCCACCTGTCCTTCTTCTGCGCAAATCGTGGTTCCCACGCCGTGTAGTCGTGCGAGCCATTCAGGAATCCGAAGAAGTAATTGAAGCCGCGATGATGCGGTCGCAGCGGTTCTTCAACGCCAAGATGCCACTTGCCGATCATCCCGCAACGATAACCTGCCGGACGCAAAATCTCGGCGAGCGTCGGCTGCGTGGTCGGCAAGCCGGACATTTTCATTCGGTCCGGAATGTTGTCGGGGAAGCCTGTGGCGCTCGCGTTTTCGCCGGCACCGACACGCTGTTGATAGACTCCCGTCATCAGCCCGGCTCGAGACGGCCCGCAGACCGAAGCAGACACATACCCCTGCGAGAACTGCACGCCTTCTGCTGCAATGCGGTCTATGTTTGGAGTCAGCACGTCTTTGTAACCGTGATAGCCGACGTCGCCCCAGCCCATGTCGTCGGCAAAGATCAGTACGACATTGGGGGAGCCGGACGCTGCGTTCGCTTGCGGCTTCGTCCTGCCAGTCCGTTTGCTGCCAAACTCTTTCGACGGAGCAATCTCAACGTTCGGCGAGAAGCCACGCAGCGTTTCGTACTGCTCCTTCAGTCGCATGTGGGCGGCGATCGCCTTTGCCGGTGCTGTCTTCAGGTCAATGGGCTCGAGTTCATCGGAGTCTTTAGAGAGATCGAAAAATGTGCCGTCGCTGTACAGCTTGAATTCTCCGTCGTGAATCGCATCCTTGGCCTTCTTCGCATCCCGCCCGGCGCCCCAGTAATGGCAGAAGATATACTCGCGCTCGTGAGCCCCTTCACCACGCAGCCGCGAGGCAAAGGAAACTCCATCCGTCGGATAATCCACAGACGTTCCGGCCACCTCCAGGATGGTCGCGAAGTAGTCGGAGAAGTCGATCAGGTCGCCATGACGATGCCCCATCTTCTCGTAGGCCTGGCGATACTTCGGCCAGTCCATCACGCACGGTACGCCGGTGCCGTCGCGCAACATGCGGTTCTTGCGGCCGGGCACATCACCGTAGATGGTTTCTGTCAGCGGGCCTTCCTGCACGATGACCTGGCCCTTTTTCTTGCTGGTCGGAGTCTTGTCGCCCGGTTTCAGCAGAATCTCGTCATAGTTGCTCCATCCCGAAGTCGACCCGACACGACGGAGGTGCGGATTGGATGCAGTCACTGGAACGGGATAGCCGGAACCGTTGTCTCCGGTGAACATGATGATTGTGTTCTCGCGCTGGCCGGATTCTTCGAGCGCCTTCACGACACGCCCGACAAGGTGGTCGATATATTCGATGTTGTCTTTGAAATACTGAACCTCGCAGACTTTCGCCCCGCTCTTGTCGCCGCCCTTCGAATACGGAGTCGGTCCCCACGGCGAATGCGGCAGGATCATCGGGTAGTAGAGGAAGAACGGCTTGCTGCGATCCCGCTTGATGAAGTTGACGGCGTACTCGCTGATCATATCCGGGCCGTAACGTTCCTTGGTCCGGTAGTACTCGCCATTCGCGACCACGCTGTTGGCGAACCAATACCGATCCCGGCCTTCCCAAAGCGGTTTCGCTTTCCTGTCGATCGGCGTGACACCATTGATCAAGGCATATTCATCCCATCCGAAGGCTTTGATTTGGTGGTGGTCACCGCCGAGCTGCCACTTGCCCGCGATGCAGGTTTCGTAGCTGGCTTTCTGTAAGGCGTTGCCAAAGGTCTTCTCGCCCGGGTCCAGTGTTCCGAAGCCGACATAGTTGCGGTAGCTGTACTTGCCCGTCATGAGTTTCACACGGGACGGCGTGCAGATCGGCAGGGAATAACAGTGGTCGAAGGACAACCCCTGCTTCGCCATCTTGTCCAGTTCCGGCGTCTTGTAATCGAGCCCGCCGTGCACTCCGACCGTTTCGCGGCCCATATCGTCCGCCATGATGAGGATGATATTGGGACGGTCGTCGGATTCCTTCGCAGCCTGCTCGCGTTGCGGCCTGGCCTTCTTGTTTGTCTTGTCAGGACTCGGTTTCGCCTTCCGTGCCGCCTTTGCTTTTGCCGAACGCGAGTAGACGGCATCTGCTTTGCGAGCTGCGGACCCTGCATCCAGTTTTGCGAGATACTTCGCTGTGGCGTCCTTGTCGCCACGATTCGCGAAGAGAGGCTCCATCGGGTCGCCGGTTTCCTTCATGACGCCGGCCATCACCTGACGGTAGCGTTCGACTTCCTTTTTCTGCCCTGGATCGGCGATGAGGTTAATCAGCGAATCGGGATCTGTGCGGACATTGAAGAACTGCTCGGGCAGGCTGTGATTGAAAAGCTGGAGTCGTTTGCCCATCGCTGCGTCGCCCTTGCCGGCGAGGCGTTCAATTTCTTTGGTGGTTGCCATTCCTCTGGTGGCGGTCGCGAAACGTCGTTCGCCATCCGCCCAGGGACTCCAGATGTAGGAGTGTTCCCTGGAGACGACGGCTCGGGTCGGTTGCCGGTTGCCACCAACGTTTTCTTCATACATCACATAGACGAAGTCGCGGTCCTCCTGCCGGTCTCCCTTCAGGACAGAGGCAAACGAGCGACCGTCAATTCCTTCGGGCACGTCAATACCGACGGCTTCGAGCAGCGTTGGCTGGATATCGACCGTACCAACAACGTGAGTGTCATCCAGCGTGTCTGCGGTTGTTACTCCGGGCCAGCGGACCATCAGCGGAGTATGAGTGCTGTGGTAGTACATCGCCGTTTTGGCGAACGGAAACGGCATACCGTGATCAGAAAAGAACACAATCAGCGTGTTGTCATAGACTCCGCTGTCCTTCAGCGCCTTGATCACATTGCCGAGTGAATCGTCAGCGCGGCGAACGCTGTTGTAATAGGCCGTCATTTCTGTGCGGGCAAGCGGTGTATCCGGCAGGAACGCCGGCATGCGAATCTCGTCGGGAGTAAAGATGCGACTCGGCGGGTTGTCGATGTCCTGGTGATTCAAGTCTGTTGATATCTCACCCTTCTTCGCAGAAAAGCTGTAGAGAGCGGTGTGCGGATCATGGATGTCGATCGAGAAATAGAATGGCTTCCCGGCAGCTTTCGCAGCTTTGATGTCATTCATCGTGTACTTGTAGAACGTCCGCGTATCCCGAATGTTGATTTTGTTCGCCTTCAACTCGTTGTCGAAGTTGATGTCCCATGCGGGATACGGCACATACGGCATTGAGTGATGCGACTTGCCGCGAATCATTGTGAAGTAGCCGTGCTCGCGCAGGATCTCGGGCGTGGTTTTGTAAGTAACCTGCTCCTTCGGCAACTGATAGAAGCCTTCAACACCGTTGTTGAACAGGTACCGACCGGTCATCACAACATTGCGTGACGGAATGCAACTTGAAGCGTGAACATGAGCGTGCGCGAAGCGAAAGGAATGCGCTGCCAGGCGGTCCATGTTGGGCGTGGTGTCGGGAGTTGTGCACCCGTAGACGCCAACGGAATCGCAGTTCATGTCATCAACGGTGAGGACGAGAATGTTGGGGCGTTCGTTCGCCACCGCTGCGATGGGAAGGCATAGGGCCATTGCAAAGAGTAGGAATCGGTTCATTAAAGTTCTCCGGGTGAGCTACACAGCACTAACCGCTGTGGATGTTCCGTGTTGTGCGGTGTCACTTCTTTTTGGCATTCGCAGTCTTTAGCTCTTGGGCTTCAAGAATGCCATCGCCGTTCAAGTCCTTGGATTTGAACCAGCGTTGAAATCTCGCAAAGTTGAATTCTTTTCCGTTTTTCTTCGCTTTGGCTTCCGCGAGTTTCGCCTGCTGCTGCAGTGTGTTCCCACTGGGAGCCGGCTCCGCGATGCCTGCGTTAAATTTGGCCACGTTGACTCGCTCACCACCGTGATAGTTCCCGTTTCGATTCTTCGTCGGCCTGCCGGTTTGGTTGACTGGCAGTTGGCTGTCCCACACATCGAACAAGTCTTTCAGCGCCTGGGCTTTGGCAGGCTTCTTGGCCGCCAGGTCTTTCCATTCACCAGGATCATCGGCGAGATTGAACAGTCGGATCGTCGCGGGCCCACTTGCGTCATTCCAGGTCAGCTTCCAGTTACCCTCTCGGACCGCGTAGTCTTCGCCGCGCCGCCAGTACAGCACATCGTGCGGCTTGCCCGCGTTCTTACCCGTCAGATACGGCAGCAGATCCACCCCGTCAAAGCTCAGGCCGCGCGATGGTTTGCCAATTCCATTAACGGACATGATCGTGGCAATGAGATCCAGATTCAGCACGGGATGATCGTATGTTTTTCCGGCCGGTATGTGCCCCGGCCACTGCATGACGAAGGGCACTCGGATGCCGCCTTCGTAAGTATCCCCCTTGAAACCGTTGAACGGGCCGGGACTGGACATCGTTGTCTCGCCCCGCTTCTTTTGTTTCGGAGCCGCGATTCCCTGCCCGCGCGGAGTGCCGTTGTCGCTCATAAAGATAACGAGCGTGTCTTTATCCACGCCTTTCTTCTGAAGAGCATTCATTACCGCACCGACACCATCATCCAAAGCGAGAACCATTGCCGCGAACAGTTTTCGCTCATCGTGAGTGTCCAGACCCTGAACTCGCTCGATGTACTTCTGTGGAACATCCCAAGGGTAGTGTACCGCGTTGTAGGCCAGATACAGAAAGAACGGCTTGTCGTCGTCCGTGCGTTCGATAAACCGGACGGCTTCATCGGTGAACATCTCGGTGAGATACCCGCCCGACTCCTGAATCGGCGGCTCGATCTTTGTATTTCGCATGATTGGACGGAGGCCCGCCTTCTTGTGCTGCGGATCAGTCGTTGACTTCGAGTAGTCGTGCGAGCCCGAAAGAAAACCGTAAAAGAAGTCAACGCCTCGTGCATTTGGTTTCAGTTCTTCCCGCGCCATTCCAACATGCCACTTGCCAATGGCAGCGGTCGAGTATCCCCGTTCCTTCAGCAGTTCAAATACCAACGGTTGGCTGACAGGAACACCTCCTTCGTCCCAGTTGCCGTAGACTCCGAATCTTTGCTGATATACGCCAGTGAGCAATCCTGCTCGCGACGGCCCGCAGACCGAAGCACAAACATAGCCCTGAGAAAACTGCGTCCCGTTCGCTGCCAGGCTGTCGATGTGCGGAGTGAGTATGTCTTTGAAGCCGTGATAGCCCACATCTCCCCAGCCCTGATCGTCCGAGTAAATCAGGACAATATTCGGGCGCTCCTTCGCAAAGCTGACCGACGCAACCGTGGCCAGCAGAAGCGTGGCGGAAATCGTGCGAATCATGTTTTCTCCTGTTGGAGTACAGGCTTTAGCAGGCCGTTGCAAAACACTGTCAAACGTGAGCGGCAAGGCGCTAGCCGCCGGTTTTCTTCGGAGAAGCGAACGTTTCACCGACGGCTAGCGCCTCGTCGCTCAGTTTTTCAACGGCCTGTCAACCTGCAAAGGTAAGATCGCATAATACCAGGGCTCAGGCATCAGTGCCGTTTCTTTGTTGGTAACTCCGGTGGTTCGCCCACACCATATTGTTCTTTCAGTGCGGCCAAACGACCCTTCATGCGTTCGATTTCTTGTTGATAACGCGGGTGTTCGTAGCGATTGGATAGCTCTCTTGGATCAACTTTCAAATCATAAAACTCCCATGCGTCGTGATCGTAAAAGTGGATCAACTTGTATCGGCTGTCGCGCACGCCTTCGTGACGAGGCATGTTGTACGCTCCGCGCGATTCTGGTGTCCCGCCGTCAAAGTATTGATACAACACGTCCTTTCGCCAATCGTTTGGAATCTCGCCGCCAAGTGCCGGTTGCATTGCAATTCCGTGAACATCATCGGGCACTTCGACTCCCGCAGCAGTCAACAACGTTGGTGCGAGGTCGATGTTTTGAACTAGAGCCGAGATGCGACTGCCTGGTTTGATCGTGCCAGGCCAGCGGATCAGCAGAGGCGACCGAAAACTCTCTTCGTACATCCAACGCTTTTCCGCCCAGCCGTGTTCGCCGGTCATGAAGCCCTGGTCCGAGCTGTAGATCACGATCGTGTTCTTCGCCAAATCGTTCTTGTCCAGGTAGTTAAGCAACCGGCCAACGTTTTCATCCAACCCGTCGATACAGCGAACGTAGTCTTTGATGAATCGCTGGTAGGTGTACCGCACGCCAGCCTGACCTTCGAGCAAGCCGTTGTTTTGCAGACGCCGCATTTCCACATTCCGCGGATCGTAGGCTTTGTGGAACGCGTCGCGCTGCGCCGGTGTCATCTCTTTCAAAAACTCCGGCATCATTTTGGGATTTTCCGCAATCTGGTTCTTCGAAGGAGTCACGTTCAACACGTGCCCTCGCATGCCTTCCAAACCCATCCAAGTGTCCTTCACGAACGGCTGACGCGTGGCGTAGTCGTCAAATAACGTGTTGGGTTCGGGAAACTCCATGTTGTCATAAGCGGCCATGTGGCGTGGCGCCGGGATGCGGTGGATGTGCGGAACTTTGTATTGGGCACACAGCAGAAACGGTTTCGACGCATCGCGGTTCTTCAACCAATCGAGCGCCTTGTCGGTAATGATGTCGGTCGAATGGCCTTCGACTTTGGACGGCCCTTTCGCGCTGAGAAAGCTGGGGTTGTAATACGAGCCTTGGCCGCCTTTGCCGGAGAGGATTTCCCAGTGCTGAAACTCATCGGTCGGATTGCCAATCAGATGCCACTTGCCGATCAACGCCGTTTGATAACCGGCTTTGCCGAGTTCCCGCGTGTAAACCCACTGCCGGCCATTCCACCGCGAGCCATTTCCCGTGATCCCGTTGGCGTGGCTATGCTTTCCCGTCAGGATCGCTGCGCGGCTGGGACAACAGATCGAATTGACGTTGAACGACCGGTCGAAGATCGCCCCTTCACGGGCAATGCGGTCGAGATTCGGAGTCTTGTTGATCGAACCTTCATAAGCACCGATCGTGCGCAGGGCATGGTCGTCGCTGAAGATGAATAGGATGTTCGGACCCGTTGCACCTTCATTTGCATTCGCTGCTTGAAATCGAGCCGATACGCCGAGCAGTATGACGAACGTACAAATCGTTGCACAGAAAATTCTGATCATTGTTTTTCCCTCATCTACGCGGAATATGCGTCAACCTGGCAATCCTGCCCAAGATTTTTACATAATCCTGAATTATGCCAGTTTACGTCGTCTCCCGACCATTTATAGGGCTTTGTGCCAGATCTCGAACGAAGCGCCTCACCTTCAATTCGCCGCGCGGCTGGTCGAGATCATCGGGCAAGACAACTTCATTGTTGTTTAGATTTATTCCCAAGACGCCTTCCAAAGCCTGCCGGTGCATCCAGCCGGCAGCGCCGGTGTAGCCGTTCCAAATCATGCGGCCTGGGTCGAATGTCGTAAGCATGTCGGCTGCCTGTTTGTTGGGTTGGCCACCGTAGATTTCGATCTCGTCGGGCGTGATGTGGAACAACGGCGAGATCTTGTGCCACAGCCGATACGCGGTCGCGCGGTATTTCGCGGCAGCTTCGGCATCGCCGTCCTGTTCGCATTGCTCGGCAAGAATGCGGGCCGCTCGGACGAGCCATTGGTCACCGTGACAATACATTCCGTTTTCGCGGACACCTTCGGGATAGCGTGAACTGCGGCCAAGAAACGGCTTGGTATCTTCTCGCAGCGCGGGATGTCCGAGCAGCACGACGTTGTCGCGCTCGAGTTCGGCGACTGCCGTGTCGAAACAGATTCGCGAACGGGACGGATTCACGCCGGACATGACCGACCACGCGGCGGTCAGTGCGTCGATTTCCCACACGCCACTGCCTTTGACTCCGATTTTGGTCCCGTCGTCATGGATCGCTCGCAGATAACGGTCGCCTTGCCAGGTGTTTTCCAGAGCCTCGCGGAGTGCATCTCGTTTGCGTTCGTAATGTGTGCGGCGAGTTGGTCCTTCTCGCTGTTCGATCAGATCGAGGAAGTCTCGCATGATGTAACACAGGAAGAAACCGAGCCACGTGCTCTCGCCGCGTCCTTCGCTGCCGATTTCGTCCAGTCCGTCGTTCCAATCACCCGCCCCGATCAGCGGAAGTCCGTTGGGACCGAGCCGATGATCGAACACGAGATCGAACGCTCGCAGGCAATGTTTGTAGATACTCTCGTTTGTCGCCGCTCGGTGTGGGAAGAAGCCCATGCCTTCTTTACCTTTGGGCAACGGCTCCAACGGAAGCTGAGCCTGAAGATACGGCACGACCTCGTCGAGCAACGAGTCGTCGCCCGTCATGCGAACGTATTCGACGACGCTCCAGCCGAGCCACAGCAAGTTGTCGTAGGCATGCGAACGACAAGCGAAACCCGTTCTGCCATCCTGCAAGCGAAAGAACCAATGCACCACGTCGCCTTCGAGGAACTGCTGCGCGGCATGCAGCTTAATTTGGTTTCGCGCGAACGTCGGATCGACCCAGATCATGTTGACGCTGTCCTGCAACTGGTCGCGAAAACCAAACGCGCCGCTGGCCTGGTAGAATCCGCGCCGCGCCCAGATGCGTTCGGCAATGGCCTGGTACTTCAGCCAATTCTGGTATTGGTCGAATTCGGGGTTGCTCGTCTCGACCCGCGATGTTGACATCAACTTCGTCCACCAGTGACGGTTCTCATTCAGTGCCGCGTTGACCGCGTCGAGGCTTTGGAACTTTCGCACGACGGCTTCGGCCTGGCGGTGATCATCCGCCTGACCAAGCATCACAGCCACGGTGACTTCGCCGTCGGCGGGCACTTCGAGCGTGCTGAGAAATCCAGCGATGGGCGCGCGATCGCTTTCATCATTCGCCGGTGTTCCCGTTTGCACCATTTTGGGATGCGCGATCGCCGCGTCCTTGCCGAGAAAGCGGCCGCGGCGCGTTTCGACATGATCGGCGGCGGCTGTCATCGCGGCGAATGCTACGCCTGGGCGGAATGTGTTCCGTGGATTCTGGAAGTAAACGGAATCAGTCATGTTGTCGTGTCGGATTTTCAACGGCCCCGCGTTCTCCGGCATATCCGCGAGCACGATTTGGAAGTACGGCGCGAAACGCAGTCGCCGCGACGAGTCGCTGTGGTTGCGAATCGTCAAGCGGTACAACCCAACCGGATCGGTTCGAGGAACGAAGACCGTCAGTTCGGTTGATAACCAACTGTGGCTCATGCGAAACGTCGCCGAGCCATCGACAGAATAGTCAACGTCGTAGTTGGCGTCACAATCACGCAGCGGCTCGAACGTCGGCGAATGCCATCGCTCGTCATCAACGTCGAACAGATAGATCACTTCGCCTGGGAGTTCACAAGCAACCGTGTCGGCCCAATCGGGCGTGAGCCGGTTTTGCTGCGAGTTGCCGTTGGCCGACGTGTGCAAGCCGCGATTGGTCACGCACAGCACATGCCCCAAAGGATTCGACATCGAGTGGTCATAGGGACGGGGCGTAAACGGCGTCAGCACTCGCAGCGTATTTCCATCGTCACGAAACTCGTAATAAGGTTGCGGTGTCCCTGGCAGAATCTCTCCGTGGCGGATCGGTTGGAGTACAGGCTTTAGCCTGCATGGTTCGTCTTGTTTTTCCTGCGCGGAACAGGTTGAAGCCTGGACTCCAGCAAGATTCCGCTCGATCAAGCCGATCGCCTCTTGCCGTTTCTCAGCACACCCGACAAGAAAACGAATGGTGGCTGTTCCCTTCGCGTCAACCTGCAAGTTAACTAACAGACTGCTAATGGGGTCGAAGCTTGGACAGGCTGGCGAATCCTTGGGCTCGTGAAATGCCAGGGTCTCCAACGCTCGCGGCGACCAGAGACTTTTCGCCCGCCCAATGAAATCCATACGCGAAGTAAGAAATCCAGCAGGAGCGACATCCGATGCGAGGAAACCGTGAAGCTTCGTGTAGCGATGCAAAGCGAGCGATGCATTGAAATCGGCGACGTAGCTGAGTTCAGGGAATAAACGGTTGTATTGTGTGTGCCCACGGTCTCCAGCCGGATTGTTGATCACCCATTCCAGATACGGAACGATTTGCAAGCTGCGTGAACGATCCGCCAGGTTTTTTACAGTGACTTCCCACAGTTCAACGGCGTCGTGCTGGTCGGGGATGGAAATGCGAATCGTGGTTTCCAAATCATTCGCCGTGTTGGTGATTCCCAAAGTCGAATCCACTTTTGTGATCTCCGACTTGGAAAACCGCTCGCTCGGATAATTGCCCAACACAGGCCACGACGCCGAGTCTTCAACCACGAACAGGGCCCGACCACACGGGTGTCGATGGTCGTAGGCGCGACGCGTCAAGTCGTAACCATCTTGCGGCAAACGACTGAAACATTCGCCGTTGTTGCGAAGCACCACCTCGTATGCACCGAAGGACAGTGTTAACGTTTCATCGCCATCGTCTTTCTTCCGCGACGCCAGCCAGCGGAAGCTGGTGAAGACCAACGTGCAAGCCGGCACAGCGGCAAGTGTCACCAACGCCAATTCGCCGATCGACAACGATTGCAGCCAGGCGAGCAACCCACCGCCGGAACTCGCCCGCACTTCCGCCGACTTGTTCCACACATAATCCCAGTTCGCCGCCATCGGAATGTAAAACGGGATCAACAGCGGACCCCATGTCGTGAATCGCTTGACGCCTTCAGGAATGTAGCAAGCGTTGGCATCCCGCCCGATGAATCGAGCAACCGCTTTGTCAATCTTATCCATGCCAAGAAAACTGAAGTTGACCAACGTCGCGACCCGCAAGCCCATGTGATCGAGCCAGATTAGAATCCGCACCAGGTCGTAGGCCAGCAGTGCGACGAACACGCTCAGGCTCCACTCGACGAATTGTTCTTGGCTCATCGTCAGGCTGTTGAACGTGGCGAAGACAGTTCGAATTGCTCCGTCCTGGTTGTACCAGGTCGGCTCGCCCATCATCCGCAGGAACGAGAAGATGATCGGCGACATCCACAGGCCCCAACGCATCACCTCGATCATGTGCTGGATCAGATCAATGAAGCCGGCGCGCGTGAACAAATGCTTGATCGGGTTGGTCGTTCGATCGAGAGCGGCGCTGAGAAATGTGCGGTTGATGGCGAACAGCCACGCGGCAATCGACCAATTCAACACGCCTGCCAATGCTTCCTTGAACAGCAGGCTCACGCCGCCCGCGTAAGTGCCAAGATTGATCATGCCCCAACGGTTGAGAAACGGCCACGTTTCGTAGGTTGTAGGCTCCTGTCCGAAACTGACGTATTGATGGAACTTGGCGACGACCACTTCGACCTGGGCCGTCTCCAAATAAAAGCCGAGCGCCGCGCCAATGAAGCCGCCCATCAATGCGTCGATGAAGTAAGCCCGCCACGAACGTACACCGCCGCATGCGCGAGTTTGGTTGACGACATCACGCAGCAGACTGACTCCGGCGTACGCTATGATCCCCACAATTAGTCCAAGCAATGCGCGATGACCGGTGCCTGCGGTAAACGTATCGCTGGCGAACGCCCAGGCTCCGCCCGCCCCAACCACCGCGCCTCGAATATACAACCAGGGTTCACTGTGACTCTTTCGCACACGCTGAGCGAAAGCTGTGCTGCCGTCGAAGCTCTCGATGATCGTTTTCGCAAGGGGAAACAAGCACGCCCCAAACGCCGCGGCCATCAGCCAAGGAACGTTTGTGAACAACCACTGGCCCGCAGCAGATTCAACCAGCAGATTCAAACCATGCAGGATGGTCATGAACACGCCACTGTAGACCATCCCTTTGCGCAGCCCGCTGGAACAATGTGCGAAAACCGTTTTGAATGCGGGCGGCTTTCCGTGAATGCCGTCCATTAACATACCGGTCAACAGGTAGGCTTCCATCCAGATCCCTGCCTGCGAAACGACCGTCGTCAAAATTGCAATGACAATACGCGGGGCTGTGCTCCAACCTGCAATCGTTTGCCCCGAACCAATGGCCGCAATCATCGGTGCGATGATCACACTGGCCGCAACGGCCAACAACATCAGATGGGCGCGCAAGCCCTTGACCAATTGCCGTCGCGCCGCGAGCCCAATGCCGTTGGCAATCGCTTCGTTGAAGACGAAGACGATTAGAATGTTGCGGAGAGTTTGGAACAGAATTGGATTCTGTTCGGACACGTCGGCAACCTGTCCTACGGTCAACAGCACGCTGAAAACAAATGGTGTCGCCAATACAACCGGGCCGCCGATTCCGGACAGATGCCGCCCGCGCGACGCAAGCTGGCAGGCGCTCGCCAAATGAAACAGCACAACAAAAACAGCAGATGTGAAGCTGCACAGTCTCAGAATCTCGATGGCCGACACGGGAACTGCCAAGATGGTTGCCGACGTGGCGGTCGCAGCGAGAACACCCGTCACTAGTACATTCAAGAACAGCTCGAACGGGCTCAGATGTTTTCCGGTAAGCCCGAACTTCAGCACTTCACCGACAAGTCCGCCCATCAAAGCAATCAGCAGACAATGCCAACCGCCGCTGAACGATTCGCTTCCCAACGAAAACGTCGCCAACGCGATGCCCGCGACCAATACTGTGGCCAAGCCGAATGTGAAATCGCGTCGGGCTGGAGAGCAGACTTCAGCCTGCTTGCCTCCACCTGACAAACTTCGCAGGCTAAAGCCTGTACTCCAGCAGACCAATCCAAGAATGGCCGCCAATAATGCGGTCGCTGCGATTCGACTGACGACGGAAGCCGATTGTCTGTCCCAAAAAGTGAGTTGGAAAAACTCCACCTTCCACTGCAAAGTCCCCGAAACGCTTTCGCCATCGCCGACTCGCGTCACCACCAGCACGACTTCGTTTAGCTTGCCGATGCGATCCCACTGGATCGGTGCTTCCACGTGGCTCCAGCCACTCGCGGGTTGAAGGTCAATAACTTGAACGGCGTTCGTTCCTTTGATCTCCACCTTCAACGCAATGTCGCTCGGCTGAACTTCTGAAGGGAGATGGATCGAACTGCTCAGAATATCGACCGAATCGGAACGGAGTTCGCTTGGATAGTTCTTCGTCCAGATTCCCGCTCCGCCATCTTTGCCAACCGAGTAATAAAGGTGAAGTGCAGGCTGTTCGCTGTCTTCCGTCTTGGGGCTTACACTTGCTTCAGCCGCCCCAAAGTTGAACGCTCCGGATTCGGCCGCGCTTGCGTGAGTGAACTTTGCATCGGCGGCCCACGATTCGATTGGTGCAAACGCCACCGCAACGATGAAGCAGATCAGGCAGTGAATGAGCCGCGAGGCGCTAGCCGCGGGTGCTTCCGTCACTCGCAAAACCCGCACGCTAGCGCATTGCGGCTCACAATGTCGCAGGCTGAAGCCTGCACTCCAGCACTGCATCATTGCTCGTTGGCTTTCTTTGCAGCGGCGCGTCGGGCGGCCCGTTTCGCCTTCCGCTCATCATCGGTGGGTTTCGTTGTTTCGGGCTTCTCTTGAGGTAAGTCCGTCCAACGACTCATGTTGACTGGGTTGCTGGCGACTCGTCCTGGAATACCGTGCTTATCCCACATCGCGGCGTACGTCTCGACCATTCGCGGCACCGATTTGGTTTCCTGGTAGACGTCGAACACTTCCGCCATCGGGTCTTCGCTGTCTTTCAAGTGCCCCGCCAACATCACTTTGAATTGCTTGATGCGGCCTTGTTGCTCGGCCTGGTCGATCAGATTCTTCAAACAATGCGGATCGGTTCGCAGGTCAAAGAATTCTTCGGGCACACGGGTGAGGAGATAGTCGGCACGCGCGGCCCAAACTGGATCAGTCTTGCCAACCTTGAGGATCGTCTTGAAACCGGCCCCGCCCATGGACGAAGTGCTATAAACCGGCTTGCCGTTGTACCACGGATTGAAGAGATACATGAAGTCTTTGTTTTGCACGGCTCGCATTTGGTAGTTCGTCTGGCCGATCTTCATATAATACTGCGTGAAGATACGATCGCGGCCGTCTTGCTTTTCGCCTTGCAGCAGCGGCATCAGCGAACGGCCGTCCATGTCGCCAGGGTTTGCGATGCCGGCTGCTTCGAGAATCGTCGGCAGGATGTCCATGCTGGAGATCATGTGATCCGCATCCACTTGCTTCGGTTTGACGCGGCCGTCCCAGCGAATGATGAACGGCGTCCGCGTGCTTTGCACGTAGCAGTTGGATTTCGCCGACGGCATCGCCATGCCATGATCCGAGAGAAACACGACCATCGTGTTGCGAGTCAACTTTCTGTCTTCCAGGATCTGGATCAGGCGGCTAACGACGTCATCGCAGCGGCGCACGGAAGAAAAATACTCGGCCAGTTCGTGACGCACGTCGGGATGATCGGGCAACGTCGTATGAAGCGGAACTTCGTTGGGACGATACACGCGGCTGGGCTCTTCGCCATTCGTCTTGCCGCCCTTGTCGATGTTGTAGTAAGGTCGATGCGGGTCGTGCGAGTTGACGATCAAATAGAATGGTCTCTTCGCGGCCAGCGAAGCGTCGATAAACGCAGCGGATTCTTTTTCGAATTCGTCGGTGTCGCGTCCGATCTCTTTGGCGAGATCCCAAGGCGTGTCTTTGTAGGGCGTGCTGTGCGTGACCTTGCCGAAAATGCCGACTCGATAGCCGTTGTCATGGAGAAGTTGTTGGACCGTCGGCACGTTGGGAAAACGCAAATAGAAAAAACCTTCCCCACCGCTTCGATGTCCGCGGCGGCCGGTGCTAATCGCCGAGCGCGACGGATAGCAAGCGGTTGACGCGACATGGGCATGCTCGAAGCGAATGCCTTGCGACGCCAGTTTGTCGATGCTGGGCGTCGTGCCTTTGAGGGGGCATCCGTAACAGCCGACCGAATCCCAGTTCATGTCGTCGGCGGTGATGATCAGGAAATTCAGCCGTTCGGAACGGTCCTGGGCCGAAACGTCCACCGTCGAAAACAATAAGCAAATCGCGGCTAGGGATAGAGAATTTCGCATTTTTTGCCTCGTGGTTGAGATCGTGATTCGCGTTAATGAGAATATGCGTGGTCCACGCAAACCTGCCGCATTTTCTTGGAAATTCGCTGGAGTCCAGGATTTTGCGGGAGTTCACGAGTGTTTGCCCGCCGCGGTTGTGTATAAGACCAACGGTTAACGCCTCGATCATTTCGAGGGCAAATCAAATTTGCGAGAGCCTTTCTCGCCACCGTAGGGAATCTCTATCACGGAACCGTGCAGGAACGACTTTCTCCCGTCTGAAGTAACAGCTCCGTTTTCGAAGCAGAAGGCCAGGTAGAGAGTGCCTCGGCTGAATGGCTCGCTGACTTCTACACGGAATTCTCCTGTCTCAGCGTTTATCGCGCCCGCATAGGGCCGTTTCCAGTAGTCAATAAAGTTGCCTCGCTGCGAATCAAGAACCACCGCCGTGTGAGCTGGCAAGCTTGCCGATAGCTTGCCAGTAATCATCAACTTGCCGCCGTTGTCTGTTTCGGTTACTTCTAGCTCTTTCAGCTCGACCTTCTGCGGCATTTCGTAGTCGCGCACTGCTTCGCGCCGAAAGATCGGATGTTTCCACAGCATCGCCGCGGCAACTTCGCTCAAATAGACTCTTTGATCCTTTGTTCCGGTTTGTCGCCAGTACGCTTTGTTGACTGGCCCCATCAACGAGTTGCCAAGTTTGTGGCTTGGTCGCGAGCCGATGTGCGGCAGGCCGAGGGCGTGTCCCAGTTCATGGATGGTCCCCTTAATCGCCATCTCAGCCATTTCAGGACTGGCCAGTTCGACATCTTTGCCGATCAATTCGGTACCTTTCGGATAGGCATTGATGGCGATGCCACCCATTCCGCGCGAACCGCCTTGAAAGCCTTTGACATTGGGATAGTCGTAGAGAATCCACCAGATGACTGGTCGTCCTGGTGGAAGTCCATGTGCCCGCATAGCTTCAGCAATCGCCTGCTTTCGGACTTCTGGCAACGCATTTCGCCCCTGAGCTCGCACCTGTCCGCGGACCAGGGTCACCTTGACATTGCCGTCTTTGTTTCGTGCAAAAATCTGCTCGCGCTCAACAGGCCGTTTCCAGTGCTTCATCCATTGAGCGAAAAAAGCTTCGGTGCGCACGACAAGTGATTCGAGTCGCTGCTGGTATTTTTCTGGTGGATCGGCGCCTTTCTGAATGAACAATACGACGCGCGCGTTGAAGTTATTTTCAGCAGCCTCAGCAGGCGGTGCGAACGCAGCCCCTGCAACAGCAAAGAGTAAAGCACAGATGATTCTGGTTTTCGTCACGGTAGCTCCTTAACGTACATTGGCGATCAATCAGTTTTGAGAACGCTCGGCGCGAAGCACTTCTCGCGCGTTCCACAACGATTGCAACACAAGATCGGTGTGCTCGGCCCGCGAGAATGGGCTCATGATGTATGACTTCAATGCGACAATCGGTTCACCGTAGTCGGTGGTTCGATAACAGTCCGTCAACGACAGCAACACACCGTCACCGCGCAAGCCGTCTTGCTGGACGAGCTCGAAGATGCGGCGGTTGTACTCGTTGTGCTGCTTTAGTTGCTCGCGGTATGTCGGGTCGGTGCGTTCTGACTCTGGCATCGTGAACGTATCTATGTCGTCCGGATAGACACGAAACAGCGTCACGGGGCCGAAGTTCCGTCCGTTCAAAACGGTTGTTGATGCATGCCCTTCCAAATGCTCTCGCAGTTCCTCGGCCATCGAGACAAGATGCCCCAACAGGCTGCGAAGTCCGTTCTTGCCGAACAGCCGCAGGTTAGCCAACGCCGCCATCGGCCCCGTACCGCTACGACTGGTTTCCAACGTAAATTTGCCTGGATGATATTGTCCCGACTGGAACAAATAGGGCATCGAGTCGCTGTCTCGTGCGATCAATCCCAAATCTGATCGCTCCTTCACAATCACGGCGCTGGACACATACGGCGCGAACCCTGTCTTATGGAAATCGACGCCGATCGAATCGGCCAGCGGAAGATGCTGGATGCGCCGATTGGTGCCGGCCAGCGCTCTCACCGTCCGATGTCGAAAACCAAGCGGGTTGTCATCGAAGTCGTAGTCGCGAAATACGCTCCAGGCCCAGCCAATGACCGCATCGGCGTGCAAATGCGGCCGATAGTCCATCGCATACTCGTCGACCAGTCGGTCGCGGATACGGCGCATGCCTTCGAGGTCATCCAGCCCAAAGGCGTCTGTCGTTCCAGTGGTGGCGATCAGGCACGCAATTCGCCGACCGCTCTCAATGACTTCACGCAAACTGGATTCAAACTCATCGAGCAACATCTCGTTGTCTGTGCTGGTCGCGATACGAATGACGTTCTCTTCGCCCAATCCAAGCCAGTTGGCGATGGTGAGGCATGCGTAGTGCGCGCGATCCGAGCAGACGATAACGCCAGGCGTCGTGATTCCAGCCTTTCGCGTCCCTGGAAACGCTTTCTCCATTCCCATCTTGGCTGCGTACAGCAGTGTCCCGCTTCCACCGAAAGTAAAGACGCCGCCTGCTTTCTCTGCGTCGTAACCGAGCAAATCCGCTGTCATCGAAACGGCTTCGACTTCGGCAGTGGCAACCTGTCGCGATGACTCGTCACTGACAAGATTTGGATTGTAGATCGAGGGCAACAGGCCACCGATGATGCTAGGGATCGTTGGCGACGGGCCCACGTTAATCTGAGTTTGCGGGTGGCCAAGGATTAGCATGCCACGCAGGTATTCGACCAGTTGTCGCGTTACTTCTTCGGGGGCTTGTGGCCCGTCCGCGACACGGGCGCTTTGCGCGGCGCCGTATTCCACATCCACCGGCTCGCCGAGCAACGGCCTCACTGATTTGAGTTCATCAACCTGATCAAGCGTCCGGAGAAAGGAGAAGACGAAATACGCATCGTGCATGCGATCGGACACGGGCTTGGGAAAGGCTGCGGCAAGGTCGGCTACCACGCGTTCATACGCAGGCGGCAATCGCGACTCGGAATTAACCTGCAAACCAAATTGTGGGTAGGTTGTGTTCATCGTTGTTCCCGTTCGAGTCCTATAACTCAAACCGTTCGCCTTCGATGGCCAGGTGGTGACCGGCGGCTCGGACGCGTTCTGCTTCGCGACTATTCGTGTCGAGAACAGGGTTGGTGTGATTGAAGTGCAGGAAACGCACTTTGTTTCTCTCGGCTTTGGGCAAATCCGCAAGACGTTTCATGCTCTCGGCGATGAACGGATGCGGAATCTTCGACATGTCGCGGCCTGGCAACTCGCCGTCGGCGAAGAACGTGCCGTCGAGATAGGCGACATCGACATCACGGATGACGTCCTCGATCTTCGTGTCCCAGCGATCCCACTTATCGATATCAGGGAGAAAGATTGCGGTTCGCATCGGTCCCTGGATGCGAAAGCCGACTGTTTCTGAGTACTCGTCACGGTGCGGCACGGTAAACGGCGTGACGCTGATCCGCTGATTGAGTCCAATTGTCCGTCCATCCGCTAACTCGCGTATCGCGACGTTTTTTGCCGTCACCAACTGGCTCCACGGTCCATTCATTTCCAGGAATCGCTTCATGCGCGGCATGGTGTAAACCGGAACACGGTCAGCGCCAATGACCTCGCGGCCAAGGTGAATCAGGCCGGCGTAGTGACCAATGTGAGCGTGCGTCAACAGAATCCCGTCGATGCCAACTCTGTCCTTCGATGGAGCGATGGCGTCAAGCTGATGGAGCTGCTCGCGAAAATCCGGCGTGCATTCGACAAACCATCGCTGGCGACTCGCGGGATCGACGATCGCCAGGCAAACCACATGTCGCCGCTTTTTCGGGTCGGCCCACACGCGCGCACAACATGCCTTGCGGCAACCGGCCTGCGGGTAGCCCGCGTCCTGAGCGATCCCCAGAACCACGAGATACGGGGCGTCCTGATTTGCTTTCGATTCTTCCGAGTTTTGGCTCATCGCATGATTACTCAGTGTCAGAGCGAGCGCGACTGCCGCGACGCAGATCGATACTCTTCGACTAATGGCGTCTTTCGCTCGCATCTGGTTTGTCTCTACCCTTCGAAGTCGTTCTTTAACTGTTCCATCTCCGCGGCGATGCGTCGCAGTCCGTCCGCGACGATGGGCCGATGTTCCGGCGGCAGGCATTCCCACAACCGCCGCCGCATTTCCTCGGACTCGCGCCACAGCTTGCGCTGAAGCCGGCGGCCCTCTTTCGTCAAACAGACCACCTTGGCCCGCGCGTCGTCCGGATGCTCGTCACGCACGACAAGCCCTTTGTTCTCTAGCCGCTTCAGCATGTTCGCCGTCGTGCTGGCGTCGTAGCCGGCACGGTGAACCAGATCCTGCTGCGTCACTCCATCCTCATCGGCCAGCAGCTTGAGCAGGACGAACTGGTCGCCATTACAATCGAACGGAACACAATGCGCATTGGAACAACGACGCAGTGCAAAATAGGCGTCGCGCAGAAGCATGCCTAATCCGAGCCGGCTCGGATCAAAGTCAAGCTCCCGATCTTCATCGATATCAGGCATCAGTTGTTGTGCCATCATTGATCTGGCTCTCTGCGCTGAAGTAAACGGGTCCAAATATTATTAAGTAGACATAATATATGCTTACTTAACAACTGCCCGTCCCGAAAGTTTCGTCGTTTTTTGGGTTTTTCTAGGAAACCGATCCTGTTTCGCCTGAAGGCTGGACTCTCAGTTTGGGCGAATGGTAGGGAGAGGAGCATCGATGGCAACAGCTACGCGGGTTGGCGACATCTGACGTCACTTGCTTGTGTCCTCTCCTGGTGAGTGACCATGTCCGAAAGGCGGTTGAGAAGCGCGTAAGCCATCGCCTATTCGTGCAGATATTCTCGAAAAGCCTTCAACAGCCGGCTTTGAAAACGATATGGATTCCAAACAACGGCGACTGTGCGAGCCGGTTTGCGACCTGTGAGGGAACGATAGACTCGACGGTCACTCTGATCGCGTTCTCGCGCCATCGCCGGAACCATGGATACTCCGTGTGACAGCGATACTAACTCTTGCACCATAGCCAATTGGCTCGTTCGCTCCACAGCCACAGGTTGAAAGGAACGTTCGCGACAGAAAGACACGATGTTGCCCGAGAGACAATGTGCTTCTTCGAGCAGGACAAAGGGATACGGGTGCACGTCGCTCAGCCGAATCTTCTTCTTCTCGACTAGCGGGTGATCGGGCGGAAGAACGAGTAGCAACTCTTCTTCAAACAGTTCTTCGAATTCAAGGTATTTCGCGGGGACGGGCAACGCGAGTATCGCGAGGTCGATCTCCCCTTGCGTGCAGCTCTTCAGTAAATGGTCCGTTGTATTCTCATGTACGATGATCGTTGCCTTCGGGTATCGCTCGGAAAACTGTCGCAGGACTTCCGGAAGATAGTATGGAGCGATCGTGGGGATGGCTCCGATTCGTATGCGGCCGCTTTCGCCGTCGTCAGTAATCTCGGCCTTCGTGTCCTCAAGAATCGAGAGCACTTGTTGGGCCCGTGCCTGCAGTAATGTACCCGCGTCCGTTAGCGAGACTGACCGCGTCTTTCGCTCAAACACCGGTTGGCCGAGTTCCTCTTCCAGCTTCTGAATCGAGCGGCTGAGCGCGGGCTGTGAAATCATCAAGTCCTCAGCGGCCCGCGTGAAGTTGCCTCGTTCGGCAACCGCCAGGAAATACCGTAACTGATCAAATTCCACGAAATGACCTCCAACTCAACCATGCATGTGATGCATGACACATAGTATCAGAATGCATTGGATAAATCACGCGAAATTGACAATAGTTCTATTGCGTTGGCTGGCCGTTCAGCATCGTGGACGCTGAAAACAAGCCCCTATCTAAGGAGAAATCATGACCAAACCGACTCATTTCACTCACCCAATGGCGACTCTCGCGCTGCTTTGTGTCGCGACCACTGCGCTCGCCCAAGACTCGCAAACACGAAATACGAAAGGGAAAGTAATGGAACTTAGCAACAAATGTCCCGTGATGGGCGACGTGAGACCCGCAGACGCCCGACACACTGCTGCAGGTGCAATGTCGAATCGCGACTGGTGGCCCAATCAGTTGAACTTGAAAATCCTTCATCAGAACTCACGCAAAGCGAACCCGATGGGCGAGGGTTTCAATTACGCCGATGAATTCAAAAAGCTTGATCTCGCCGCGCTGAAGAAGGACATCAAAGAACTAATGACGACGTCGCATGACTGGTGGCCAGCCGACTATGGGCACTATGGTCCACTGTTCATCCGGATGGCTTGGCATAGCGCAGGCACATACCGCGCTGGCGACGGTCGCGGCGGAGCAGGCTACGGTACGCTTCGCTTTGCTCCACTCAACAGTTGGCCCGACAATGCAAACCTCGATAAGGCGCGCCGCTTGCTTTGGCCAATCAAGCAAAAATACGGCAACAAGATCTCGTGGGCCGACCTGATGGTGCTGACCGGCAACGTGGCTCTTGAGTCGATGGGATTCAAGACACTTGGATTCGGCGGCGGTCGAGAAGACGTATGGGAGCCGCAGGAAGACATCTATTGGGGACCGGAAAGCGAATGGTTGGGAGACAAGCGATACAGCGGCGATCGCGATCTTCAAACTCCGCTGGCAGCCGTTCAGATGGGTTTGATCTACGTCAATCCTGAAGGCCCAAACGGCGAACCAAGTGCGCTTGCGGCGGCCAAAGACATTCGGGAGACGTTTGCGCGCATGTCGATGAACGATGAGGAAACTGTGGCGCTGATTGCCGGCGGTCACACTTTCGGTAAAGCACATGGCGCGGCCAGTCCGGAAGATCATGTCGGTCCGGAACCGGAAGGGACGCGTATCGAAGAGCAAGGACTTGGCTGGAGGAACAGATTTGGAAAAGGCAACGCGGGCGACACTATCACCAGCGGTCTGGAAGGAGCGTGGACGTCCACGCCAATCGAGTGGTCCAACGGCTACTTTGACAATCTGTTCGGCTACGACTGGGATCTAAAGAAAAGTCCGGCGGGTGCGTGGCAGTGGGTTCCGACAGATCCCGCGGCGGATGGAACAGTGCCAGATGCTCACGATCCAAAGAGGTCTCACGCCCCGATGATGTTCACGACGGACCTCGCTTTGAGGATGGATCCAAACTATGGAAGAATCTCCAAGCGTTTCCACGAAAATCCTAAAGAGTTTGCCGAAGCCTTCGCAAAGGCGTGGTACAAGCTGACGCATCGCGACATGGGACCCGTTTCGCGATTGCTTGGTCCTGA
>CAYFJO010000123.1:0-23035 GCA_964343305.1 uncultured Pirellulaceae bacterium
GCGATTTTCTCGATCGCCTGACCAACGACGGTGTGGATCTTTTTTCGCAATACGTCGAGGTAGGCCAGCCGCAGCGCGGCTTGCTGCTCGTCGAGTCGAAACACGTAGGTAAAGCGGTCGCTGGTCACCGGTCCGCTGTGCGTGTGCGAGCTATTGATTGCGATCTGCCGCCGTTCGAGGCCATAGGACTCTTTCAAATCGTCGCGAACTCGCAGCGAAAAGCGGCGATCGACTCCCGTTACGTCGAGCGTCACGAGCACGGCGCGATTGCCCTCGGCATCCTCGATGACCAGCGCTTTGGCCCACAGGTCGTGCAATTTCGTCTGGGCAGCACGATTTCGATTGCTATAGCCGGCCATCCACATCGGTTTTTCCGGTGTGATGGCGATCTTGGCTGAGCCGGCCTTCCACGTCGCGGCGCGCAACGACGGGACGAGCGCAATGCACACGAGCACAACGAACAAAAAGCCCGCAAGTCGGCAGGAACGACGGGGGACGATCCGATGGGACAGCGTGGATTCCATGATTTGACTCGCTGGTAGATTTTTTCGTTTGTAACGTCGCTCTCCGATGCCGTTACTCCCCGACCGGCACGAGCCGGACGGATCGCAAATCGAATAGGGCTTGTGGCTTGATCGGGCCACGGGATCGCAGCACGATTGATTGCAATCCTTGGTCCAACGTGACGACCCCCGCCTTCTCCTTGCGATACTTCTGCCAGCTTCCGGTGCCGGCCACTTTTCCTGTTAGCGAGCCCGACTTGACTTCGACGAGATACGTGTTTCCGGCCGTGCTGTCGGCGCAGGCAAATTCTAGCCACACCTCGTACTTGCCCGCACGCGCCGACTCGAACGACCAGGAGACCTGATCCTTCGGCGTGTGCCAGTCGCCCACGACTCGCAGTTTGGTGTAGTAGTGGATTTCAGGTCCAAACAATTCGGCTTTATCCACGGTCATCGACAACGAGCCGTCGGCGGCCGGTTGAATCGTTTTCGGCACGTTGCCGGCGAATTGTCTTCGCGGCGGATGATCGGCTCGCACGTAGGAGATCAAGTCGGCGTAGTCTTGGACCTTGGGCATGTCGGTTTCGATTCCCTCGGGCATCAACGATTTGCCGGTGCTGGCGAGCACTTCCAAATCGGCACGCGGCAGCACGAATCGCTTGCCCTGCTGTCCGATCAGCGTAATGCTGCTGCCGGTTTCACTAGCCAGAATACCGCTGTGCATCCGACCATCGGTCGTCACAGCCGAATAACTGACGAACTTGGCCTCGACCGCCCGGTTCGGGTCCAACATGGCGGTCAGCAGTGCCTTGGGCGATCGATCGGTGAGCGATCGCAGGTCGGGACCGACGTTGACGCCGGGCCCGGTGAGCCGATGACACACGGCACAGCGCTTCTGAAAAATCTCCTCGCCGCGCTGTGGATCACCCTTCAGGTCGATCACACTCTGGTATTTCGCGACGACCTTTTGGCGATCGGACTCGCGCGCGGCGCCGAAGATCGTGATCGCTCGGGTGCGCAGTGCTTCGTCATCGTGGGTCAACAGCCGCTGCCGATGGGTGGCGCCGATATTGGCGGAGAATTCGTCTTGCTTTTCGATCCGTGCGAGCAGCTCGCCTGTCCAGGCGGGTCGACTCAATAGAGTATCCAGCACTTGCTGCCGCAGCGTCGGCCCGTGATGCTTCCAGCCGGCAAACAACACGCCGGGTACTTCGGCGGTCGACAGATTGCCCAGCGCCGTGACGGTTGCCGATTGAACCTGGAGCGGCGTCTGCGGTACGAGCAACCCGCCCAACAGCGCGATGTCTTCCTTCCGGTCATCAAAGCCGCGGCCCAGCAAATGGACGGCCCGCAGGCGTTGTTCAACTGGCGAGGCGGCGTTGGCGGCGGTCTTGCGGGCAGTGGCAAAGACCTGTTTGAGTTCTTCCAGAGCCGACTTGAGTTCGTCAGGAGCGCCGGACCGCAGTTTCGCGAGCGAGGTGTCGCGTCGTGAAAGCGCGTCGAGCAAGCCGCCCAAGGCGTCCAACTGCCAGAGAGCGTAGCCGCCGTCACCGCTCGCGGAAAGCTTGCGTAATCCCAACGCGGTGGCTTTGTGTTGGCCCGAGGCGATCGACACTACCAGCAGGTTTTCGATCAACGCGACTTGAGAGGCCGCGTGCTTGTTGCTGCTGAGCACGGTCGCCAAAACCTCGTCGGGAAAGCGTGTGGCCGAACTCATGACGGCCGCCGTGAGGAACTGATTGTCGGCATGTGCCACGGCAAGCTGTCCGAGCAGACTGCCGGCCCGACGATCGTTCCACTGGCCGGCGGTGTAGGCCAATTGCATTTGCACCTTCAGGTGGGGGTCGGAGATTCTCTTGGCGACGGCATCGGCCAGCGAAGGCGACGTGTTGATGAACTTCTCGCTGAGGCGAATCGCATGTCGCCGCACCGCCGGATGCTCGTCGGTTAGAGCCTGCTCCAGGAGTTCCGGCTTCAGCATTTCCAGGCCATCCAAGCTGCACAGCGCCTGAAGTCGGCATTTGGCTCGCTTGCTACTGCGAGCCAGCACTTCAAGCGGCTTGGCCGCCTGGGGATCTTTGCGCTCGACCAGCAGCTGCTGGGCCAGGTCTCGCTGTGGACCGTTGGGGCTGTCAAGCGCCGCGACTAATTCGGCGACCTCCAGGCGATCCAATTTCACCACCCCGCGCGGCTTTTTGTCGATGGGATAGACGCGATAGATTCTTCCCTTGTCGTGCCCGGCCCTCAAGTCGAGGCGCTGTTGCCACTCGGCCGGGATCCACTGCGGATGTTCGATCGTTTGGCGATACATATCGACGACCCAAATCGCTCCGTCCGGACCCGTGCGGACCTGAGTGGGTCGAAACCAATTGTCGCTCGAGGTGAGGAAGTCCAATGTCTCATAGCCGGGAGCCCGCTTGCCGGTGAACGTCACACCGTGCTCGGTCATTGTCTGCTGTTGGACGAGATTGTGTACCGGCTCGCAGACGAAATAGCTGCCCATGAAATTCTCGCCAAACAGATCATCGCGATAGACCGCAGCGCCGCAGGCCGACGTAAATCGGTTGACCGTGTTCAGATCGTTGAATCGCGGAAGCGTGCGGCTGATCGGGTAGACCCGGGCGAACGACGGCGGATCCATCAAGTAGACCCGAGGGTTGGGCGCGGCGGCGTGCGGATTGCGTCGCAGATAGTGATCGACGAGCGCGCAATGCCAAATCGGAAATCCGGAATTGCCGCCGAACCAATTGCCCCAATCGTCGCGGGCGCGGCAGAACTGGCTCATGGTGCTCTGCGGATCGAGCAAGCCATCGTCGGGTCGAATCCGATAATCGCGTCCGCGGATGTCGGTTTGTTTGCCGGTTTTGATGGATTTAATCATCCCACCGCTGTCGCCATTGGCGCCGTAAACCCAATTGTCGAGCCCCCATCTCAGCCCGTTGAGGCGGTGCTGCTGGTTTCCCTTCACGAAGCCGGTGAAAAGCACTTCCCGCTTGTTGGCGCGGCCGTCGCCGTCGGTGTCTTCGGCATAAATGATGTCCGGCGCCGAGGTGACCAGCACGCCCTTTCGCCACGGCATCACGGAAGTGGGAAAATCCACATCGTCGAGAAACACGGTCGACGTGTCGAATCTTCCGTCGCCGTCGGAGTCTTCCAGAAAGCGGACTCGCCCGCCCGTGGCGGCGAGTGGATAGTCGCCCATTTCCGCGACCCATAGCTTTCCGTCGGCCCCCCAAGCGATGGCGATGGGGTCTTGCACCAGCGGCTCGGCGGCCACCAATTCTACCTTGAATCCGACGCGCGGCTTCATCGACAGAACCGACGCTCGCGGCGATTTCGGCGGTGGGTCGACGTGTTTGAGCAGATCGTTGTACGAGCGGCGGTCGACCAGATTGGGCAGCCGCGCTGTGTCTTCGTTTTGCACCCACATGTGGCGAGAATGGAACCACGCGCCGTTGTTTGTGCCGGCCCGGGCGATCATCGGTAGTGCATTGGGATCGCCGCGCTTGCCGGAATGCACCTCCTGCGACCAGCCCTCGCCGCGCGAGCGATACAGATGCAGCGAGTAGCGGACGTCGTTGGAATAGATCACGTCGTCGTAGCCGTCTTCGTTCACGTCGACGAATCGCAGACCCGCGTCGCGGCCCTCGGCGTCGACAAATCGCGTCAGCGCGGGCAGCGCGTAAGGCAGCTTCCGCCAGCGTTTCGCTTCGGCCTGCCAGGTGAAGATGCACTGTTGGTCGGAATTGGCGACGATCAACTCACACCGTCCGTCGAGATCGACGTCGCGCAGACGAACGCCCCGGTCACGACCCTTGTGGCTTGTCATTATCGGCTCGCCATCGGCGTCGAGCCCTTCGAGCAGCTCGTTGGCCGGGAGCCACGTCTTGCCGTCGAAATGCCAGCTGCCGGTTTGTGTTTCGCTACGGACCAGGATCGTGGCAAATCCGTCCGATCGAATCACGCCAAACCGCACGCCGGCGTCGCGGCGTTGACCTGATTTATCGAGTTCGACCAATCGCACGGGGAATTCGCCCTCGATCCAGGCGTTCTTCTGCGTCGACCAGAGTCGGGTGCGCCGTAGTTTCTCGTTACCGATTACGACGTCGAGGTAGCCGTCGTTGTTCAGATCGATCAGCCGCACGCCGTTGTCCTGGCCGTTGGCGGCGCGGAGCGGCTGCCCAGCGAGCAAGTTCTTCACCAGCCGCTCGTTGACCTGCTCGAAAGCCAGAAAGCGGACTTTCTTGCCATGTTTTTTCTGGCAGTGATCAATCAGCTCGACGATCTGTTCGGCACGGGACCAACCGACCGGATGAAATACCAGATTGTAGACGCCTTGTTTGATGACCGTTGCGTCAACGGCCATCTTTAGGTCGCGGAACGAGAGCGGATTGCCAGGACCGTTACGATTCTGCGCGGACCAATCACTGGGAGTGACGCAGGGAAATTCCCAGCAGAGTTGGCCGATGACGTACGGATAAGGATAGTTTTCGATCGTGTTCACGAAAGACGGAAAGGGAATGTACTTGCGGAATTTCTCACGGCCGTCGGAGTCGAGCACCAGCGACCGCGGAAGCTCAGGGTCGTCGGCTGTAAACAGATTGAAAACCGATGTGTCGATGGTGAGGAATTGTCCCTTCGAGTTCGTCTTGTTGAAGATCTCCGCGAAGAATCGAGGGCTCGGCGTGTTGAGCGAGTCGCAGCACGGGACGCGAAAGCCGACCGGCTTGTTGCCCGGAACCTGGTTCATCAACTCCACACACTTGTCGTACGTGTTCTTAGCAGCCGGGAAGCTGCCGCCGCGAAGCAGAGGACAGGGGTGCGTGTAGGTGTGACATTCCAGGCTCACGCCCGCTTCCAGCAACTCGGGCCAGTTGGGCAGCTTGGGATCGATTCGTACCGTCATGATGCTGAGCGGCGCGTCGCCATAGATTGACTTGAGCCGACTCATCGCCGGCCGCAGAAAGTTCTCATACGGTTCGGGACGCATCATGTCGTCAATTGCTAACGTGACGACCGTTTCGACGCCTGGCTCGCCGACCCATTGTGGCGTAATTAGTTTTGGGAAGTCCCGATGAACGTAGTATGGATCGCTGCCGTCGAGATACGTAAGCCGGTTTGCGTCGGTCTCGGCAAAGCACTCGTCGTGTGAGAAAAGCAAAGGCAGCAAAAGGCACAGTGCGGTGATGCGCATGGTTGACTTCCTGAAGTGGTCCGGCGGTCGTTGCGCCAGGGAGTTGATAATTTCCACGGCCAACTCCCACGATTATAGCCGCTGAACAGCCGGAACTAGCCAAGAGTCCTACGGGTATCCTGCGAGATTTCCGAAATGGCCGTTTTCGCTTCGCCACCCATTGGATTGAGTGCTCCTCGCTCGTGTGCAGAGTGCCGAAATTCGGTGGTTAAACGGTGACTTTCAGCGGGCAAGTCCGTTAATGCGCAGCCGCTCCGGGATTTGTTCGTCCAGGCTTGAGCATAGTGCGACAAATGTGGACGTCGGTACCATATTCATTGCGATTCGCGCACGCAGAGTTATGGCCAAGCGATGCCTTTGACATAGACCTCTTCAATACGCGCGCGATGATCGGTGCCGATTCGCAGACGCACAGTCACGTCGCGCATATTTGGCGTTTCCGTTCCTTCAGGGACGAAGTAGCGCTCGACTCCGAAGGACGCTCGCCGACGGTTTTCGGCACGTCCACGTATGACGATGTCACCGGCTCGCAGCGTCGCGGCGATCGGTTTCGTCCGCGAACAGCCAGTGAACTGATAGCAGGTTCGTCCATTTTCTGTCACTGGACTCAGCGACGCCCACACGTTGTCATTTGGTGAAAACTCTTTGCCACTCGGAAACCGATTAAAGTCGTAGCCAAGCCGCATGTACTGTCCGCTAAGCAAATCGCGCGGATCAACTGGCTGGGTCTTCACCAGGATCGATTGGCCGGTTCCAGGAGCCAACCGCGCCTGTTCAAAGCCAGCCCAGAAAGCGAAACCACAACACTGAATGACAATCCAAATCGTGGCGAACTTGATTCGAGTCATGATTTTACTCCTTGCGTCAATGCGTCAGCGTGACGCAGCGTCTGCAAAACTTGCCGCCGCCAGTATTCAACGGCGAAACACGTCACCAGCAAAGCACCGCCACCGACAATGAACAGCACACTGGTCTGCATCATGCTGCCTGCCAAGTCAAAGAACCGCGTCAACACTCCGAGACCAACAGCCAACACCCCAGCGTTGAGATAGGCTTTGCGACCAGTGCGAGCGGCGAATACAACGCACCACATCGCCAGCAAAAACCAAATCGCCCAAGTCGCGCCAGTTAAGGACAACTCGGCGACATCAAAGTGGCGATACCAGCCAAAATCAAAGAACCGCACTTCCGGTCCCCGTGGCACGACGCCCACTTCAACTCCAACGATGATGAATCCCAGTGTGAGCAGCGAACCCAGCAGAACGGCTAATTGGTCCCGCAGCTTCGGGTTCTCGGGCAGCATGAAAAAATAACCACACGTTAGTCCAGCAACACCGAACATCAACGCTCCCAGCGGCGCGAGACAACTCATCAGGTCAACGTCATGATGCCAGCTCATGTGGCGATAGAATCCAAGCACGTACACGCTGAAGAACAAAAGCAAAACACCACATGCGCGGAACACCAAGGCGATCGCCGGTTCACGATTGCGCAGCGCCGCAGCAAATCCGATCAACGCAACACCAATTCCAGCGTCAATCAGGAACATTGTCACCGGACTAAGCTCCCAATACCGCCCGCTCCACGAGAATTGCTCCATGTGCAGCCACAGTACCAGCGCGAAAACAGACAGAAGCGTGATCGCCGAACTTCGCAGAGCCCACGCCAACGGCACGGTGGCAATCAACCACATGATGATCATATTGGGTGCGCGCCCTTCAAGATGGAAGATCTGCGAAATCAACCCGATGCCCGCCAGAAAAAGAATCGCTCCTGAGAAGTTAAGTCCCTCCGCGATCAGCTTGAAATCGGTCCGTGCATGCAGCCACAGTCCTGCACTATGAAACGCACCGAACAGAGTTATGAATCCGATGATCTTCACTCCGTCGGGAATGGACTCCCAGTTAACTGAAATCAGCAGAACGACTCCCAGCCCCATGATGCCGCCTCCCAACCAGCCCAACACCGCCGCCAAACTCAAGATGCCCCCCGACTGTTCATGCTCGCTCGCCATTTGCAGCAAACGCTCAGACGTGTGCGGGTCGACGACCCTGGCTGTCTCTGCGTCGCCTAACAACCGCGAAAGTTTTCTTTGAAACGACGTCATCACCATCTCCCTGGTTTGCGGTAGGATTCTGACGTTGACCGCCAAGCAAAAAACAGGCCAATTCAACAAGCAGCAGAAAACTCCCGCAAAAACGGACAGGATCCAACAAACAGCACACCGAATGTCCGCCAGCGCGCAGCGTACGTACGTGCGTAACCACACATGCCCGGTGGTTATTCCGGATTCCTTGGCAAGCCTCGATTCACTTGAGCAGGCGGTCGATCAAGCATTCCGCGGAGTTTTTGTACATGGAATGAGGCCGATCCGGATGGACAAGTACCACGTCGACGTCCACGACTTTGAGCCGCTCTTCAAGCTTGACGCCCATGATGGCGGAGTGGGTCGGGTGCTTCGGTGAGGAGCCGACGACCGACTTTCCTCCACGATAGGACATCGCGATGGGCGGATCATCTTTGGAGACATGCTCGATTGGCGAATACTCTTTGATCCATTTCAGGACCTTCTCTCGATTGTCGAACAGACTTTGAAAATCCGGCAGACCAAAGGCGTGGGCGCCGTAGCGGTAATTCGGCATCCACTCGCGCAATTCCTGCGGATCGAGCGATACTTGCGCTCCGTTGACGGCCGCGCAGTAAAGACGAGTCGATTCGCGGGCGACGGGGTCGGCGCTGTCGGGGTCGGCCATGTCGTCGTGATTTGACTGGCAGGGCTGTCTGTTGGATTACAGTCTTTTGCGCACGTGAATACCGGTAGGAGCCCAATCGCCGATTCACTCCGATCCCACGAATCGGAACAATTCCGTTTCAGGCTCCTGTGAATCGGTGACGTAGCCACCCTCGAGGACCACCACCCAATCCTTGTTCTTGTAAGTGTTGAAGACCGATCCCGTTTCCATGCCCACCGCCCAGACGTGAAATCGAGCACCGAAGATTTTCTTGTTCTTGCTGCTATTCAGTGTGTTGGTTACACCCGGCTTGAAGATGTAATACTCGCTGCTCCTGCCTTCATCAGGATACCAACGATGCTTTCCAGACTTCGCCCTTGTGTACCATTGAACGTACACTTTCAACGGTTCCTTGGTCTCGTTGGCAATTTGCAGATACTTGGCGTAGAACATGCGATAGACTTTGGGCGCGAGTTTGATCGCCATTTCGTAGTCTTTTTTGGCGGCGTAGGTGTTACCGAGCAACTGATGAGCTTCCCCTCGCATCGCGTAGGCATCAGCGTCATCTTCCGCCAGGATCACTTCCGTAAAATCTTCGATTGCCTGACGCGCGTCGCCGGCATGCAAGGCCGCGTCACCTCGGTTCAACCAGTAAATCAATTCGTTCCGGTTCAGCTTAATCGCATCGCCAAAGGCTTGGTATGCCGACTTGAAATCGCCAGCTCGATAGAACACCAAGCCGAGTTCATTGAATAAATCGTCGTCCTTTGGTGCCAGCTTGATCGCGACCAACAAGTCCTGCGCGGCGTCTTTGAACCGGCCAATTTGACGAAGCGAGCTGGCGCGATTGCGAAAGAAGATCGCGTTTTCGGAATTCAATTTAATAGCGATTGTGTACTTTTCGATCGCAAGTTGATGCTTTTCGACATGATCAAACGCGGTTCCCAGCAAGTTGTAAATATCCGAGTTTGTCGGATCAAGTTTGATCGCGTTGGCAAACGCCAAGTCAGCCTCGTCGAGCCGATCAAGATATGCCAATGCTTGTCCGCGGCATGCGTGACCCCACGCATAGTTGGGACTGGCATCGACTGCCAGTTCCGAATCCCGCAAAGCAGCCTCAAGTTCGTCGCTTTCGAGATTCACTTCGGCCCGATCGATGTACATCTCGGCCAGATCTTCCTGGTCTTCGCAATTGCGAATGGCGTTTGCCATATCGGCTGAAGCTTTGTCGAAATCGCCATTGTAGTAATTGACCATTGCCCGGCCCCAGTACGCATAGTCCAAGGCTGGGTCGAGTTTGATCGCTTCATTGAAGTCAGCCAGGGCGGTTTGCAGATCATCTTGCTGATAAAAAACCCAACCACGGTTGGAAACGGCGAGCGCGTTCTTCGGATCGCGCCGCAGGGCTTGCGTGAAATCCGACATCGCCATTCCATAGCGACCCGCAACATAGTGATGGTCGCCGCGGACGAGAAAATGTTCGATGGTTTGCGGTTCAACAAGCGGTGTCGCAGCTTTCATGAACTTGCGGACTTCATCGATGTCAATGTACATGCTGACCGAACGTGCGTTGGTCTGATGACCTTCGACGACGCCAACTAATCGGCCAGTGTCATCGACTACGGCACCACCGCTGTTGCCGCGGTTCGTTTCCATGTCGGCTTCCAAGGTGCGTGCCTTAAATCCGTTGGCCAATGTTCGTTCGTAAACGGCTCGCGTCGTGCCTTGCGTGTAAATCCATAGCCCTTCACTACCTTCAGGCTTGCCGGCCATCGAATGCAGGCGCCCGCCCAGGCTGGAGCTTTCTGGCGACATTCTGATTGCCTCAACACCGTCTGGGAGCGTGTCAACTTGAATCAACGCGAGGTCCCGTTTCTTGTCACCGTAAAGCACGGTCACCTTATGCGCTTTGACGTTGTCGACGTAGTATTTGAAATCGTGAACCAAGCGGCCACCACGACGCGCGGGAAACCAACCGCCCAGCGTTTTCAATTGCGGCACACCTGATTGATGCGCGGCAGGGTTGATGACGTGGTCGTTCGTGAGCAACAACCGTTTTTCTTTGTCGATCAGAAAGGCCGTGCCCCAACATTTGTAGTTGCCTGTTTTGTCTGTGCCATCGACATACATCGTCGACGCCAACAGCTTGTTAATGAGATCTTTTTGTTCGAGTCGAGGTGGCTCACCCAATGCCATTTTCGACTTCAATCCAACTTGCGAGACCCAAAACAAACAACAGGCAATCAGCGAGACTTGAAGTGTGCTTTTCATATTGGTTCTCCCGTGCCAATGGATGTGGGCGGTGCGACAAATCCATTCTACATTTACTTCGCGTTCGTGGTCACAAAATCCTGTGAAAAGCTATTCGTCAGAGCCACAAAAAACGGTCGCGATATGGTGTTAGATTGCCATAATCATAACACCTTGTCGCAATGAAACTTAGGGCGTCGCATGCGAATCAGTCGAGAAACCGCTGCAACGCGACACGGTGGTTGTCGGAAAAAACTGAAGCTGTTTGCGTTTAGGGTAGTTGTTGAACGAGTGGCCATACGACACGGTGGCATCCAATCCGCTGATTATCTGGATTTACAGCCCGGCAAACAGCAGGTTTGCGCGGAAATCAAAATCAGTACCGTCCGTTACATTCCACACGTGTGAGTACCCAAATCGCAATACGGCCATTCCGTCGCCCAGTCCAATTGTCTCCGCGTGTCTATCGGCATTTAGCAACGTGCAGCAAGGTGGCGCAAAGCTTTTGGATTATCACTTCAATCTCGATTGAACCGAACTTCGCCGCCGACAATTGTTTGAACAACTTTTGCATCAGCAATCTTGTCTTCGGCGCAAGTGAGAATGTCGTGCGACAGAATTACGATATCTGCCAACTTGCCGGCCGAGAGAGAGCCTTTGATCTTTTCCTCGAAAGCGGCATATGCGGCATCGATTGTGTAAGAACGTAATGCCTGCTCGCGAGTCATTGCCTGTTTAGGAAAGAACTTCACGCCCGACGCAAGTTGTCGTGTGACGCTTGCATGGAAGCAAGCGATGGGGTCGACGTCTTCGACTGGTGCGTCCGTGCCATTCGTTACGATGGCACCAGACTCAATCAAGCTTTTCCACACATACGCACCTTCTCCAGCGCGACGCTGACCAAGGCGTTTGATCACGAAGACAGCATCAGATGTGCAATGAATTCCTTGCATCGATGCGATGACACCAAGTTTCGAGAACCGCGGAATGTCGTCCGGGTGGAGATGTTGGGCGTGCTCAATTCGCCAGCGCCGAGATTCACTTGTAGGATTCTCGCGAAACATGTTCTCGAAAATGTTAAGTGTTTCTCGGTTTGCACGATCGCCAATCGCATGAACACAAAGTTGGTATTCATGTTTTATTGCCAGCGTGGCGGTGTCGCGAATTGAATTGAGCGATGAAGTATTCAATCCTGTACTTGTCGGCATGTCGTCATAGGGCGCTAGCAACCAGGCACCATGAGAACCCAACGCACCATCGATTGATCGCTTTATCGCACGAACAGTCAAATGATTGTCCGCAACTCCAACCATGCGATATTTGCTTAACAGACTTCGCATCCGGGCGTTTTCGTCGCGAACCATGATCCATAGACGTACCTTGAGTGTTCCAGCTTTTGCGAGTTTCCGAAAGATATCAATTGTCGAAAACGACGAACCAGCATCCTGAAAACTGGTGATGCCCTTGCTAAGACATTCTCGCGTGGCTAATTCAATCACATGGGAAATCTCCGCGTTGGACATGGCTGCGTCCAATTGAACTCGACGAATCAATGACTGAGCCGTTTCTCGGAATGCTCCGGTGAGATTCTTGTTTTCATCTTTCAGAATCTCGCCGCCCCTTGGATTTGATGTCGAGCCATCAATTCCCGCCAGACGCATTGCCTTTGCGTTGGCAAAACTCATATGACCACTAGCGTGAATTAACAGAACCGGATTGTGAGGTGTAACCTCAGAGAGTTTTTCGTGAGTCGGATAGCCATCCACACTAGGCTCGGGCGGACGACTCCACTTCGATTGGTGCCAGCCGCGGCCCACGATCCATTCGCCTGCGCGTTTGTTTGCGGCTGCTTGTGCCACATTGTCAACAACTTCGTCCCACGATTCGGCCTTGGATAAATCAAGCCACATCTTCGACTGGCCCAATCCAACAAAATGACCGTGACTCTCGATGAATCCTGGTATCGCCAATCTGCCATCAAGCCGGATGACCTTTGTGCTTTCGCCGATATGCTGTTTGATCTGCTGGTCGGAGCCGACAACGGTGATACGATCACCTTGTACAGCGACGGCCGAACATACAGGTAGACGCTCGTCAAGTGTCACGACTTTGCCATTCAACAATACGAGATCTGCGCATGGATCTTGCGCGAACACAACGCGAGACATTGCAAACAGCAAGGCGCACGTCAGGACAAAGTGCCGTACTCGTTCAGAATTGCGCGGACTTTGAATCACCACGACAGGGTCCCGTAGTTCCGAAAAGCTGAAAGCCTGATACTAACGCAAAATCGTACGCCGTGTCGAGCAATCCATCTTGCCGAATCTCACCGACCACCAACACAAATGACAATCGCCAACTGACAAATATCAAGGAATGGGGCGTTTTGTGCGGGGCAACAGAATCCATCGGTGTTCCGATGGCTCTAGTAAAGGCGATCAAAGCTATTTCAATTTCATGGCCTACCCGACCTCTTCGTTGGCACGACGTAACAGCGCTCGCATGTAGGCAATGCAATACGCAGTTCCGGCTGGTCGGATTCCTTTGTCGCCGTGAAGCTGTGGAATGTGGTCCGGCACCACCGTTCCGCTGTATCCCACTTCGCGCAGCGCTTTCATCACCTGGTACATATCCATGTAGCCATCATCTGGGAAGGTTTCCACGAAATGCGGTAGCGGAGAGTTGACGTTTCGAAAGTGGATTCCGAATATCTTCCCGCGGCCGCCGAAGTCCTTGATCATTTCGAAGACGTTTTTGCCCATCTTGTCACCGCCTTCAGACCAGGTGCCGACGCAAAACGTCAACCCCCAGTGTTTGCTGCCAGCGGCGATTTCTTCCGCACGCTTGTAGCCATCGTAGTGCGTGAACAACTTGGCCACCCCGTTCATCTTCGCAATGGGCGGATCATCGGGATGCAAGGCCATGCGAACATTGGCTTCTTCGGCGGCCGGCAACACAGCACGGGTGAAATATGTATAGTATTCCCAGATTTCTTCGGCCGAATACTCACGATCGAACCGTTGCTTTTCCACTTTGCTTCGGAAGTCCGACAATTTGAATTCGCGGGCGACGTAGCCTCGCCGTTCAACGCGACCAGTTGTGTATGTATTTGCCGGATGAAAGTCATAGCACGAAACGGGGATTCCCAGTTCACCTAGGTTCTTCAAGAACGTGTGGTAGCGCGTGATCAATTCGTCCCGCCCCGGCAAGCCAAGCTGTATTTTCAAATCTCGATACGCGTAGTGCACGCCCGAATAGATCTGGATTCCAAATTTGGCATATCGCCTTTGCGTCTCGCGCATAAAGTCGACGTCCTCTTTCGCCCCAAAATTAACCCGCGCCCAGCGAAGTCCGAGTTGCTTGAGAAACAACAAATCGTCTTCGCTGATTGTGGCCGACAGACGGCGAGCAAGTTTAATGTTGGTCGGATCGTATTCGTCAATGACTTTGTCAGGACTTTTTTGTTTTGGCTCTATCGATTGTGCGACATTCGACAAGCTCGTCGACGTCAAAACACCTGTCGCGCCGGCGACCAACGGCAGTTTTAAGAAATCGCGCCTGTTTGTCTCACGATCATCTGTCGTTGTTGTAGTTGCTTTATCCACGACGCCCTCCTAGTTTCGGGTTGTGTTTCGATTGCCAGTGACACATTGCATAGCATGAAGGAATTCAACGCCTTGTAAAACAGTATTCGTGAGATAATTCCACAAAACTCGTTTTTGGTTTGAGTACGAGGGCTTCACCAATGAACAATGCTGACGATCTCGAGCGACGCCAATTCCCTGACAGAGCAGAAACGATCTTCTCGGCGACGAGCATGAGCGCCGGATTGCAGCGGCTGTGCGCGCCATACAACGTAGCAACTGCCGACGAATCAGATGGATTCGTTACGTAAAGCCAACCACTCCCAGCGCCATGCGTCATATTGCCGACCGATTCCGTATCGGCAAAAGGACCCAAGAAACGAATTGCGGCGATCACGACGGCTTATTGGAAATTCTCGCACGCCGACGACATTATTACCAAATTCCTTGATGGCTACAGTGTAATAGGGCGTACGCATTTGTCGCATTGCCAGATCGTGATTCGGTTATCTCTCACCGGTTAGCGCATCGGACAAAATGAGCGATTTCCATGCTCGTTCGAAGGCAAGTGGAGTTTCATATTCGTAGTGCTCCTCTAATGCCTCGCTCCAAGAATCCAGCTCGATTGCATCTTGAATGAATTGAATCAGTTTTCGTGTCCCGCCTTGGTCGACAAGATGTTTTGTCATCGAGCGCCCTTGCGCCGACATGGCTATCACGTCCGTCGGATAGTTAGTCTCGTCAATCAACTCGGTAAATGGCAGAAGTCGTTGGCCTTCCATTAACTGTGACAACATCTGTTGCATTTTTGCTTGCCCGTCAGCGGATTCGACGGTGAGGCAGATTCCTTCGTCGATCCATCTTGGCAGCGGCTGATTGAAGCGGGTCGCGAGAATCGTGTGCATGATTTCGTGTGCGAGCACAGATTCGATTTTGTCGGCCGGTCCTTGAATCTTCATGTTCCAACCTGCCAGTTCCTTGCCGCCGTCGAATCGAAACGTTGTTGCCCCGCCCGCACCAAGTTTGTTTCCAATTTGGACTTCGATTGGACACGGCTGCGACCAATCGCCAAGCTTCTCGCCAAGCCAGGTCTCGCTTAACTCGCGTCGAAGAGTTTCAGCTTTCTCCGACAACGACCTTGCGATCGTCGTTGATGGCGCACGGACGACGAAGTTAACAGACCGGACCGTATTACGTGACGGTTGTGCCGAACCTTTGTTCAGTTCAGGAGCCACCGGCTGGTCCGAAGCCGGTTCGCTGTGAAGCTGGATGTGGCGCGTCTCCAGCAACGATCCTTTGGCACGATAAACATTCTTCAAAGAGTTGACGTAATTCAAAACAGCCTCCGAATGGCCTGTTTGAGCATCCATCCACGAAGCGACTGCTTCGACCAAAGCTGTGCCATTTGTGCGACCTTCGAGAAACTGAGTCTTCACGTCCTTTAGTTTTCGATCGTTCTCGACACAGTGCTTGTCTGCGAATTCGAGTTGCGCAAAGGCAGTTTCGAGATCACCGATCGCATCCGAACACTGGTGTGTGATTTCTAGCTCGGCATCCTTCAACGTCGCGCGGTGTTTCTCCAAGCGCAGCACAAGGTCTCTGGTTGCAGCCTGATGTGCCCGAAATCCGAAAGGAAGCTTCAACGATGGCTCGGTGTCTGATGCAACCGCGTCTGGCTTTGCATTGTTTTTCGCTTGAATCAGTTGCAACTCAACCGATTTGATGCGCGATTTGATTCTTCGAAGCGTCGGATGGTCTTCGAGTGCTTCGGCCTGAAGTTTGTGCCAATCGAAATTGACCTTCTTGGTAGGTGGGTCGACCGACGGACGAATGATGCGGCCGTCACGCGCTGGCAGTCCGAGCACCTGTCGCAGGCTCGCCTCCTCGGCGTACACCTCGGCAAGCGCTGCGTCACAGGCCCGCTTCAAGCGATAGTACTCTTGACGAACCGGCCCTTTGACTGGTGAATCCTCGGCCGATCTCGCCCCTTCGCCGCGCCAGATCTCGAGAACCAAATCATGAGCCGCCATGGTTGCAACCAGATTTTGGTGCTTCGTCCACAAGCTCCAGTATCGCGACTCTACATCCGCCGTCCAATTCGACAGCGAAGTCTCGAAATCGGCGAGCGAAACATCTGAGTTAGTTCGAGCGATTGAGATTCGATTGTTCTTGGAGTCGTGTCCCGTCAGTCGCGCCAGGCTCTTAAGGCGTTTGCTGTTCTCCAACCCGATCACCAATGTTTCCTCGAGCGACATGCTCCAGCGGTCGACCTGTTTCGCTTCTTCAGTTTCTTCGGGCAGATCGGCATCAGGCTTGGGGGATTCGACATTCGATGTTCCGTCTCGGTCGAGCTTGTCTTCCAACAACTCGATCAGTCGTCTCACGTCCTGGCGCAGCAACCGGACTTCGTTCAACAAGCGAGGTCGGTCTTTTTGTACAGTCGCCTTTGGTTGTATTCTCTCGACCTTGGCCTCTGGTGTTTTCAGAACATCGGTCGAAATTGCGAGATTCTGCAGTGCCTCGATTTTTCGTTCTCGCTCGACAATTTGAGGATGAGTCGGGCCCAAGTATTGCCTTAACTGAATCAGTTCAACCTTGAGCTTTTGTATCATTTCCAACTGCTTCGTTGACCGAGAATCCGCGACAAGATGATTGAGAACCTTGGCGGCGTACTGCTCACCGATCTCGACGATCTGGGCGATATGTTCCTGCTTGTGAACGGTTCCGCGCAACAGCAGCGAGCCGTTGACGTCATGAATTTCGATCGACAGGTCCGGATAGAGTTGCTTCAGCGTGCGTGCGAGTAGACGAGTGTCGATGACCACCGAGATGTCGATCGTCGATATTTTGTCATCTTCGTTCCACAGAGAAATCGATGTCGTTCCGACCTGTGTCGCTCGGACTCTGATGCGACGAGGCGTGATTGGTTGAACACTGACGACTTCGGTCGACTCGTTGAGAATTCGAGGAATGTTGTAATCAGCATCGATGAAACAAACCGTTCCTTCGTAAAGCTCCAAGGTCTCTTTCAAATCCTGAGCGCGAAAAATCTGCGCCGAATTCTTGGGAAACTCTTGCAACAAGACTTGCCTTTCTTTTGCTTGCGATATCGGCGCCGCATCCGCGGTTTTGGGTTCGTCTGCCAAAATCGGACGCGGCTGGTGGATTGCAATTCGCCACACGGCCAGGGCTGCTAGTCCGATGAAGATGGCAATCAGCGTCTGCCTGAGGGAATTCGATCGTTTCATCGTTCCGACTCCTTTCACTCGACCAATTCAGTGCGTGAGTGGATTCTGATTTGCGTTGCACGTTTTCGTAACTGTTCAGCAAGCGCCTGGATGTCAGGATCGCTTGGAAATCGCTGCAGGAGTTTATCTGCGTGTTGAAGCTCTGCATCGAGATTGTGTAGCTCATCCATCAGATCGATCGTCTTGCGGATCGATGCGTCCGTCTGGTCCGAATCCAGCATCAAGTTGCTCTCAATGCTGGTCGTCGCGAATCGTTCCGACTCTACCGCCGTGAACCCAAGTCTTGGCACAGTGAAGGAAAAGAGACCGATCAACGCAACAGAAGCCAAAGTGAGAATTCGTCGCCGCAATCCGCGCTCCCATCGATCATCGCGATCGGTCATGCTGACAAGTCTCTCGACGCGCCGCACGAGGGTCTTCTTCGGACCGCCCGCCGCCAATGCAAGCTCGCGATCGATTGATTTCAATCGCCATTGTGCGATCTGCGTCAGACATCGCGCGAGCGACAATCCGCTGGCTCCGTTGTTTACCGCCCAATCGTCGCAAAGATACTCGGCGGCTTGTTGCCATCGGTTGCGTGCGAGAAAGTTCAATGGCTGAATCGCAAAACACGAACAGATCACGCGTCCCACCCAAAGCCACCACACGTCGCCGCGGGTTAAGTGGGCCAGTTCATGCGCTAGTAGCGCTCGTAGCTCTTCCTTGCTCAGTTGGGTTTCCAGTCCAGCAGGCAACACGATTGTCCATCGCCACAATCCGAATGCGACTGGCTCGGAGAATTGACTCGATGACAAGAGTCGAACGTCGCGCCGGAGATCGTTGCGTTGAATAAGTCTCTGAAGGACGCGGTTCGCCGAATCACTTTGCACGCGCGTCGCCAAGGCCATCCGTCGCCGAAACATCAAGTCTTGCACCATCATGCGCAACACTCCAAAGATGACGGCAACCGCGAACGAAGCGGCGACGAAACTCAGTCCAAAACTCGACGTCACTCCGTCCAGATCTTGTGAGCCTTGCAGAATCTCCGTGGCCGATGATGACCGATCGTCATCTACAACTCGGTGGTTCGAGCTGCCTCTCTGGGCGTTCACAGTTTCGTGCTGCGCATCATTCGTGGGCAATGCGATTGTCGACTCGACGGATTCGTCATGAATGACAACACGTCGCGGTGAAGCATTGTCCTGCTCATTCCATGTTTGAGTTGAATCTGATCGAGGCCTTGTTGGCGCAGTTGGATCCTGTCGAGCCGCATGACTCGGATCCTCGATGGACCGCGAACGATTTCCAGCCAGACTCTCTGCGTTGCTGTCATCCCCGGCGCTTATCTCCTGGTGGATTGGCGGCAGCGCTACTTCGCCAACTGATTGGACATCGACTGGCGCCGGATTCGAAGTTAACGAGATATTGACAGCGTTGGTTGAAAATCCAAACGTCACTTGCATTGCGGCGGTCACGAGACCCGCCACTGCGGCGAATTTCCAAACACGTTCACACAGCGCAAGACTTTTGTCGCGTAATGCGGCAACAACAACCCACGTCACGACAAGAAAGATTGTCGAGTGCAGCAAATATGTCAGCGCCAGTGAGACGATCACGGCGGACAGGCTGTTCATGTCACTCGTCATCTTTCAACTCCTGTTCCTTTTTGCGGATCAGTCGTTTCAGTTCGGCAAGATCGTCGAGCGTCACGTCGCGGCCATCGAGCAAGTGGCACACCATTTCGGTGACGTCGCCTTCGAACAGCCGAGTTGCCAGATCAGAGACCATCGAACGGCTCACTTGATCGCGGCGAATCTTCGCGCGATAGATATTCACGCGGCCGTCGCTGCGATGAGTGACCTGGCCCTTCTCTTCCATCTTGGTGAGCATCGTGCCGACCGTCGTGTGTGCTAGCGAACGTTTTGGTTCGAGAGCTTCGCGGACCTCGCTTACCGTCGATTCGCCTTGCTCCCACAGAACGTGCATGATGGCCAACTGCAATTCGGCCAGATGATGCTTCTTGCTCATCGATTCTTTGACTTTCGTTCTCGGACTACTAATCGAGTAGGAGAGCAAGCCTACTACCGAAGTAGGAGGCGGGTCAAGAGAGATTTCTCGAAAGAGTGCAAGGCGTTTAACAGCGCTCCGACTTGACGGCCAACGCAGCTACCGCCCACGAAGCGTATCCCGATCCCTTTCACCGCCATCGGCAGTAAAAAATGCCCGCAGGACTTTTTCTTCGATGTGTTTAGAAATGAATCGAACCGATCCGTCAGCAAAAGTCGCGTTAAATCCCTCGTCGAAAAATCCGCCGAGCTTTGGCAGTGGCTTTTCGGCGTCGTACGGAATATCGTCGGGTTTTGTCCACGGCACCGACCTTTTCGACTCAACCACCAGGATTGTCTTGGACGTTCCGTCGCGGATATCGGAAAAGAGCAAGTTGTTATCGAAGATCGTGTTCTCGCCGGTCAAGACGTAGTAGCTGGCGTGAGTCGTGGCGCTGCCAGGATTTGGATGGCGGAAGATGTCCGGCATCTTGTCGAGCAACGTTTTGTTGTGCTCGCTGTCCCACGGTTCATCAAACCGATATTGGTCGTACAACTTTTGCTGTTCGAGGTAGGGCAAAATGGCAACACGCCAACTGTGCGGATGTCTTCCTTCGCCATTCTTCGATTTGGGAAGCGTCTTGTTGACGTCGTAGTAGTTGTGAAACGCAAGCCCGATCTGTCTCATGTTGTTCATCGATTGCGCCCGCCGAGCCGCGATGCGCGCCGCCGTGATCGCGGGAATCAACGTCGAGATCAGCTTCTGCGAATCTTCGCGATCGGCGGTCGTTTCGGCAACCACGTCGTCGCCGCGAGTTGAAATCTTGAGCTTGTCGAGAAGACTGTCGGCGATATCCGCGGACTTCAACCAAGTCGCGCCCGTGGGACCCGACTCCTTGCTTGCTGCGCGGCGGGCCATCGACAAGAGGTTTCGTCCCAACGTGGCCGCCGCTTCGAGCGTCGGCTTGACCTCATTTACGTCGTCGGCACTTTTGGAATCGGCAATCGCCGACAGGGTGAGCCGTCCGTCAAGCTTCATGCCAACTGCCAACGAATCCGCTTTGTTCCAAATCGGCGAGAACAAGACAAACTGCGAATAGAACGCCTGCGTGGAGGTTCTGGGACGGGCACGGCCAGTCATTTCCGCGTTGATCGCATCTCGAATCAGCATAAAGTTGTATTGGACTGCGGCGTCGTGTTTGGCAACTTGCTTCCAGACATTTGCCCATGTCGTTTTCGAAGCGCCAGTTTCGCCCGCGATGATCAAACGCCGGAGATGTTCCTCCCGTTCGCAGACCACGACCGTGCGCGGATCAGCGAAGAAGTAGGACGCTCCGTTCGCATCGTTTTTGAAGTAGTCCTGACCATCATAACTGTTCTTGGCAGCATCCGGCGCGATCTTACTAGCAAACGACTTGGCGTCCGCTGGCTGCGCCGTCCTTATGATGTAGCCGCCGAAAACGGGCATCGGCTCGTCGTCCGCCTGCGTCAGGAATAGCATCGTGAATCGCTCGACGCGATCTATCGAGATGCCGATTTGCTCGTTGATTTCTTCGCCTTCTTCGATCGCGGCGGCCATCCCCTTCAGCTCGGGGCGTTTCAATAGCGCGGATGGCCGCACCGCAAAGACTATAGCCGCATCGCGCGGAACATAGGCAAGACTGAGATCGCTTTGCGCCGCCGCCTTGAATCGCGCCTGTTTCTTGCGCACCGTCTTTTCCTCTTTGTCAGCACGTTTTGCCTCGGTTTCGGCGGGCGTTTGTTGACCGAGCAGCGAATTTGGTGAACGCAGTCCTGTCACCACGAATGCGAGGACCGCCATGGCGGCAATGACGATCACGCGCGATAGCTTCGATCGAGTTGATGACTTGTCCCCTGCCCGGTCTTGCCGCAACATCGCAATTCTCCTCATAAACGTTGAACGTGTCGGCAGAAACGCACTGGCGGCCCACGTCATCCGTCGATCGGATTGCCGAAGTGCCAATTCTGCAAGTGTCGTCAAGTATGTTTGCCGCCCGCCCGACGACGAAGCTGCCAGATCATCCGCGGCGAGTTCCTGTTCCAGTCGCAGTTGACCGACGAGCCAATGCACAAACGGATGATAAAAATGAATCGCCAGGCTCAACTGGCCGCAGACGCATGCGAGGTAATCGTGACGGCAAATATGCGCCAACTCATGAGCCAGCACCGATCGTCGTTCTTGCGGGCTCCACTCCGTCCACTCAGGTGGAAGCAAAATGATCGGTCGCAGCCAACCAATTGTCGCGGCCGTCGACAGTGCCAAAGACTCTCGCAGCTCAACCCTCCAACGGCAATTCAATTCGTCACGCAACTTGTCGAGCAACCCCATCATCGCGGGATCGTCGACAACACTGCCTCGCCGTCGATAAACACGCATCCAAAGCACGCCAGCGATCAAATGTAGCACGCCGATCGCCGCGCCAACGATCAACACCAACGCAAAAAGCCCCGTCCAACGCAAATCGGACGACTCTGGAGATACGTTTGGGCGCGCCACGGAAAGCTCGTCAAGGAACGACTGCGCAAACATTGAAAATGAACTTTGACTTGTCGACGGATCGGTCTCGGCGGAATTCGCAATCACCAGTCGATCGTCGGTCGGCAATGTTGTGGCATCCGTTTCCCGGAAAGTGGATTCGTCGGACGTGGAGTTGGCCACGTCAAACCAGCTCGGACCTGGCAAAAACACAAATACGGGCAAGGCGACGATCGTCAACAGGGCCAACAACGGTGCGAACGAGCCAACCGCAAGTCCAACGCGACGCAACACGAAAAACAGACACGCGACAAAGAGCGTGACCAACGAGACTTGAATCGCGCACCAAATCAATAATACGCCGAGACCGTTCATTTTTTGTTCTCCCGAAGGACTTCTTCCAAAAGTGCGCGTTCTTTCTTGTTGAGCCCCTTTTGTCCAAACAGCCGCATGAGCAACGCCTCGCGCGAGCCGCCAAACACGCGCTGCATCAAATCGCCGAGCATGTTTTCCGAAACATCGTCGAACGATCGGCAGGGTCGATACATGAACGGCCGCCCATGAGTCGTTTGTTCCAGAAAGCCTTTTTCACCGAGAATGCGGATCAAAGTCGCAACCGTCGTATAGGCAAGATCACGCCCAGAATCGGCAAGAAAATCGCGAATCTCCTGTGCGGTTGCTTCGCCCTTCTCCCAGAATGCGTGCATCACTTCCAGTTCCCGTTCCGTCAACTCTTTTGCAGGCGGTCGTGCCATCTTGCTCCTCGGTGATTTAATTTGGTTTTTTAGATTTGGTTTCATAGTAGACGATTGCGAGAACTTGTCAAGCGAATTCTTTTGCCACAAACTAGAAACTCGGATAAAGCCGAATTGGCCGGCTGGCTATGCCGCAGCCAGGTGTTGGAGTCCAGGCTTTAGCCTGCCATTGCAGCCTAATGGCGCCTAAAGGCTGTACTTCAGCGGACATTTCAAAGTTGCGGCGGTGGCGATCGCATACGTCGGCC
>CAYFJO010000123.1:23135-26039 GCA_964343305.1 uncultured Pirellulaceae bacterium
TTTGAGAGTTGCCGGAGATGGCCGTTCAGGTCCGGAGGAGGTATCATGCGGCGTGCCACATTGCAGAGGAAGATTACGAGATGCAACGACAATCCTTGCCAATACTAAAGTGTGCCGTGATTGGCGGCTTTGCCTTGTGGCTCATGTTCAACGAGCAGAACCTTGGCGCTCATGAAGGTCACCAAGCGGCGACGTACGAAGTCGCTCGGTCGGTCGCGAACGTCGAAAAGGGGAAACATCTGCGCCTCAAGATTATCGATGCCGAGTCGGGGCGTCCTGCGGCTGCTAGATTTGTGCTGACCATCGATGGGAAAGGATATGTCCCGCGGTACCTCGGCAAGCATGGCTTGCGGTTCAGTTCGATTCACAAGCGAAGAAAACAGCGATTCATTGCGACGTATGCACGCGGCACGGGCGACGTGCTCATCCCGCTACCAGACGGCGCCGGCTCCGGGACGGTGACCATCACCAAGGGGTTTGAATTCGTTTCGAAAACCGCCTCATTCGACGCCGACCATTCAAACACAAACGTTGAGGTCCAATTAAGTAGGTGGGTTAATATGCAGGCCGATGGCTGGCACGCCGCCGACGAACACTTGCATTACGAACGGACGGATCCGAAGCACGACAGTGACTGGTTGAACATGCTGGACGCAGATGGTCTCTCACATGCTCACTTCCTGGTGCTTAAGGGCGGTAACCTGTCTGGTATTTGGGCTCAACAGTTTGCGTATGGAAAGGCAGGCGAGGCGAATGATGGGAAACGCTTGATCCGTCCGGGCGAGGAGTATCGCGATTCAACACAGGGCCACATTAACTTGTTGGGCATCGAGAAAGTCATTCCGCCGATCTCGACGGGCGGGATCGGCGAGCCGCGTGTCCCCTTCAACTATCCACCTCTGCTGGACGTCTTTAGGCGGTCGCACGAATTGGGAGGCATCGGCGGGCCAGCTCATGGTGGTTCGTTGGCCCGCAGTTCTACCGCCGCGCTGGACACCGTGTTGGGACAAGTTGACTTTTTCGAGATCGCCAACACACACCTCTACAAGACGGATGCCTGGTATCGGCTTTTGAACTGCGGATTCATCGTCCCGCCCGTGGCAGGAACCGATCTACCGAACTTCGGGTTTCGTGATCCTTGGCAACCGCTCCTAGGTGAAGTGCGGACGTACGTGCGATGCGGCGGGCGGCACGACTTTGACGCGTGGAAGCAGGCGGTTCGCCGAGGCGAGGTATTCGTGACGAGTGGCCCAGTGATCCAATTAGATGTCGACGGCGCGGGACCCGGTGGAGTTGTTCGACTTTCGCCCAAGGGAGGCCAGATTACGATCACTGCCGAACTTGCGAGTCCTCGTCCACTGGAGGCGCTCGAAGTTGTAAGCATGGGCCAACCCCTCTCGGTTGAAATACGGCGAACACATGAAAACGGAGTACATCGATTAAAGCTGAAGCAGGAGCTGGTGATCAAAAAAAGCTGCTGGCTCGCCGCACGGGGAACTGGCGGTCCAAAGGTGGCCGTTGAACAGGGGCTAGGAATCCGACAAAACGTGATGGCTCACACGGGAGTGGTCCAAGTGCTGATCGGCGATCAGCCCATACGATCAAAAGCGGAGGTTGAGAAACTGAAACAACAACTTGTGCAACAACAGGAGCACTATCGGACTCAAGCAAGATACGAAAACCCGGAACATCGCTTGCGTTTTGTCAAACTGTTTGAACAAGCGATCAAACGATTGGATTAATTCGCGAGCAAGTACAGCCGATTGAATCTGCAAGTCGTTGACGATTCGATTCAGACAGGCGTTACTTCTCCGTTGCAATCTTCCGACTGGCGTATGTCTTTCCCAGTCGAGTGGAAATCTCACTTTTCAATTCGCTGGGATCCACTTCATCCTTCCAACGCTTCACGATTTCACCGCCTGGCGCAATGAGGATTGTATACGGCACCGGACCTTCCCACTTCGCATCGAGAGCATCGGCCAGCAGGTCGCGATCATCCGAATCGAAAATATAGTTCCTGCATGACACGTGATTCTTCTTGAGAACCTGGAGCGCAGCGTTTTTGCGATCAGGCGGATCGGTTGTGATCGTGATCAGCTCGAAATGCCGGCGACGGTACATTCGGTTGACGGTTACAAATTCCGGCAATTCGGTAATGCACGGAACGCAGGTGGTCGACCACAGGTTGACCAACAGGTAGTGCTCCGTCTTGTTCGACGCTAGTTGACGCAAACCAGCCTGGTCGATCTGTTTCAGTGTGACGGGTTCAGCGTTCCACTTTGCCAGCGATTTTTCAGCACTCTCGCGCTTGTCAGCCCATTTCGTCGAACAACCAAAGACGCGCGTTTTGGCGACTCGCACAGGCTGGCCGGCCAGCAAGTCGTCAATCGCGTTGCGAGTGTCGTGCGATTTGGGTGGTTTGACGTCGGCATCGTCAATGCGACCGTTGTAACGCAGCTTTCGCTTGCTGTCGAAGATGAACACGTGAGGCGTCGCAAGCGCACCGTAGGCGGTCGCCACACGCTGCGTTTCGCCGTCGTACAAATATGGAAACTTGAAGCCGCGGCGCTTCGCATGTCGCTTCATGTCCTCAAACGAATCGCCTAGATCTGTATAGCCGAGTTCATCCAGCCTGACGGCCAGTGGATCGTTCGGCGAAATCGCGACCAATGCGACGCCTTTGGCCTCGTAATCTGCATGTAACTGAATGATTCGTTCTTCGTATGCCTGCGCGGTTGGACAATGATTACATGTAAAAACAACGATCAGCACTTTGGCATCGGAGAAGTCGTCCAGGCGATATGTCTTGCCGTCAACGCCGGGCAATGTTAACTCGGGTGCCGTAGCTCCCAGTTCCAAGGTCTTGACTTCCTTGGCATCAGCAAACGGGACAAAGAAAATCAA
>CAYFJO010000124.1:0-25957 GCA_964343305.1 uncultured Pirellulaceae bacterium
GACGTTCTGACCTGAGGTACTTAGCAGAGTCGCCAGTGCATCATGTTGGTTACGCTTGATCAGGGGGCGTTGAAAGGCTCAAAAATCGGGATGACTACACGCGTTAACTGCTTTCGGATTGTTTCACCAAAGCGAGTTGGAATCGTTATGTTTAGTGTGGCATAATCAGACTGAGCAATTCTTTATGTGGTTGACGTTTTCGTCCCGTTCTTTCGATATGATCGAAGCCGAAAATCCATTAACGCGACGAGTGTCGATCCGACACCAACTGATTGGAACTTGTGGTTAACGACGTTGTCATCATTGGGGGCGGAATCATTGGCTGTGCGATTGCGCGTGAGTTGACCAAGTGTGAATTGAATCTGGTGCTTGTTGAGAAAGAGTGTGAAGTTGGATTCGGGACCAGCAAAGCCAATAGCGGCATCATCCATGCCGGACACCATTCCAACCCGAAAACTCTGAAGGGGCAGTTGGAATGGGCTGGAAACCAGATGTGGGATGTGTTGTGCGACGAATTGGGATTTGGTTTTCGACGCTGCGGCGAGTTGACGGTTGCATTTGAGGATGCACAACAAGAGACTCTCGTTCAACTTGTTGAGCAGGGCAAGGAAAAGGGCGTTCCCGGCCTGGAAATGTGGGAGCCGGAACAGATTCTCCGCGAAGAGCCGAATCTTTCGCACGAGATCATTGCCGCTCTGCATGCGCCAACTACGGGCATTATCAATCCGTACGAAGCATGTTTTGGACTCATTGAAAACGCTTGCCTCAACGGACTGAATCTGTCGCTCGACAGCCCGGTCACGGCATTGGAACGCGATGATGACTTTTGGACCGTTCATACTCCGACCGTTTCATTTCGCACTCGTTTTGTTCTAAATGCTGCCGGGCTTTACGCTGATCGCATCGCGGAAATGGCTGGTGTCGGCTCTTTCGAGATCACTCCACGCAAAGGTGAAGAGTATTTGCTGGACAAACGGCTGGTGGGGCTTGTCAAGCGAGTCATCTTTCCTTGTCCTACACCTGTGTCGAAGGGAATACTCGTCATCCCCACTTACGATGGCACGATCATGGTTGGGCCAACGGCTGATTCAACCGAGGATCGGGAAGAGTTGACCACGACGATGACAGGTGGGGAAAAGATCTTTGGGTCCGTCACTCGCGTTGTTCCCGGAATCACTGAACGGGACTGCATTGCCGAATTCGCTGGGCTGAGAGCCGTGTCCGATACAGACGATTTCGTTATCGGTCCAACCAGCAGGAAAGGGTTCATCAATGTCGCCGGTATCCAGTCACCGGGGCTGACGGCGGCACCGGCGATCGCCGAAATGGTGCGCGACATTCTTCAAGAAGAAGGACTGCCGCTACGGACGAAAGATGAATTCAAGCCGAACAATCCTAAACCGGTACATTTCGCCAAGTTATCGGACGACGATCAAATGAAACTTGTCGACCAGGATCGTCGGTACGGACGGATCGCTTGCCGCTGTGAGGAAGTCACCGAAGGAGAGGTGGTCGACGCGATCAATCGAGGCGCTCGAACGCTCGACGGCATCAAGTTTCGCACGCGCGCAGGAATGGGCCGCTGCCAAGGTGGTTTCTGTACGCCGCGATGCATGGAGCTTTTGTCGAGCCAGTTGAATGCCCCGTTGACGGCCATCACCAAACGTGGCGGCAACTCGTGGGTCGTTTGCGAACGTGAGGAAACGGTTGAGTCGTGATTACTGAGAACACGAAACATCTCGCGGCCGACTACGACGTTTTAGTCGTGGGTGGTGGTTCCGCGGGTTTGGCGGCTGCGCTGAGCGCTAAACAGAACGGCGCCGATCGCGTCTTGATTGTCGACCGCGAAAAAGAAGCGGGTGGGATTCTGCTCCAGTGCATCCACCACGGTTTCGGCATCCATCACTTTGAAGAAGAACTCACCGGGCCGGAGTATGCCCAACGTTTTTTGGAACAAGTGTTGGAAAAAGACATCGACGTGGTGACGGACTCGCATGTTTTGGACATCGACCGCCATAAAGCGGTGAAGATCATGTCGGCTCGCGACGGTGTCCAGATGGTCGCGACCAAAGCGGTCGTGCTCGCGATGGGTGCGCGTGAACGGACGCGAGGAGCGATTCGCATTCCTGGCTCGAGACCGTCGGGCGTGCTTACGGCTGGCCTGGCCCAGAAGTTCGTCAACATGATGGGATACCTGCCGGGACGCCGTGTTGTTATTCTCGGCTCCGGCGACATTGGCTTGATCATGGCAAGACGCCTGACGCTGGAAGACGTCGAGGTCGTTGGCGTTTTTGAAATCATGCCCCACGCAAACGGTTTGACGCGCAATATCGTTCAGTGTTTGGACGATTTCGACATTCCGCTGCACTTGTCGACCACCGTGGTGAATATTCACGGACGCGACCGACTCGAGAAAGTCACGGTGGCGCCCGTTGATGAAAACCTACGACCGATGTTGGATAAGAGTTGGGACATCGATTGCGATACGCTTCTTGTTTCAATTGGCTTGATACCGGAAAACGAACTTTCGCGTAAGCTGAACCTGCGGCTCGATCCGACAACGGCGGGACCGATCGTGACCAGTACAATGGAGACGTCGATCGATGGCGTGTTTGCTTGCGGCAATGTGGTGCACATCCACGATCTGGTGGACTTCGTCACGCAGGAAGCATTGCTAGCGGGTCAAAGTGCCGCGCGGTCCGTAACCGGCGCAAGCGTGCCTGCGGATAACGTGAAACTTGTGCCCGGCGAAAACGTGGCCTACTGCGTTCCGCACACGATTTCGACAGATCGGGAGCACACGGTCTTCCTGCGAGTTAAACGACCTTTGGAAAAAAGCACCATTCGCCTCGGCGACGTTCACAAAAAGAACCTGCGATATGTCGTACCAGGCGAAATGGTCAACCTCAAAGTACGTCCCAGTTTCATCGCCCAATTCCATGGCGACCATCTGAAGGTAGACGTCGTACCTAGATAGCGGAATGAGGTTATCGTGTCAGAGATCACACACTACCTTTGCATTGGTTGCCCACTCGGATGCCGATTGGAAGTCGAGGAAGACGAAGGCGAGATTGTGGAAGTTCGTGGCTTTGCGTGTAAGCGTGGCAAAGAGTATGCTGAGCGCGAACACACAGATCCGCGGCGGTTCGTTGCAACCACGGTTCATGTCGAAGGCGGAATCTGGCCGAGGCTGCCCGTCAAGACTTCCGAACCAGTTCCCAAAGACGCAGTCGTGCTACTTTGTCGCGCGCTGCGGCAGATGAACGTAACGGCACCGGTAAAACGAGGCGCAATCATCGCGTCCAATTTGATCAACACAGACGTGGACATCGTTGCAACGCGAGATATGGACGTTGCTGAGGCAGACATCGCGGAGTGATCACATTTGACTCACTTGTGCGGATTTGCACACTTAGCCGCCGGTCTGCTTTGGACTAATTATACGTCGCGGGAGGCAGTTTGATTTGTAGCCAAAGTCGCCAGACTTTGGACGCGTCACTTCTGGGAGATCGCCAAACTCTGGTGAGTTCGGCTACATGTAAAACGGCACGAGATGACTGATTCAAATCGGCACGCGGCTTGCAATTCTGTGCAGTGAATGAGGAGCAACATGTTCGAAATTGTAAATGCGCACTGGTTGGCAGATGACATCAAACAGTTCGAGATAAAAGCGCCGCGGATTGCCACGAAGCAACAGCCCGGGCAGTTTGTCATTGTACGAGTTCATGATCGTGGTGAGCGTATTCCGCTGACGATCGCTGGTAGTGATCCCGCTAGCGAAACCATCACCCTGATTGTTCAGGGGATCGGCAAGACGACGCGCTTGATGAATTCACTTGAAGCCGGCCAACAGATCCTCGACGTGGTTGGTCCGTTGGGTAATCCGTCGGACGTCCGCAAATATGGAACGGTCGTTGTCGTCGCGGGCGGCGTTGGGACGGCAATTGCCTTGCCGACTGCCCGTGCGTTGAAACAAACTGGAAACCACGTGATTTCGATCCTTGGTGCGCGAACTCAACGGCTGATCATTTTGGAAGATGAAATTCGTGCTGTGAGCGATGAGTTGTATGTTTCCACCGACGACGGAAGTTACGGCCAACAGGGACTGGTCACAGACAAGCTGCAAGAGTTGATTCGCGAGCAGCAACACATCGACTTCGTGTTGGCAATTGGTCCGATTCCCATGATGCGAGGCGTCGCAGAAGTCACTCGCCCGCACGGTATTTCGACGACCGTGAGTTTGAATTCGATGATGGTGGACGGCACGGGAATGTGCGGTGGCTGTCGCGTGCTGGTCGGCGGACAGGCAAGGTTTGCCTGCGTTGATGGACCTGAGTTTGATGCCCACGCGGTGGACTTCGATGTGCTGGCTCAACGAAACGCCATGTACCGCGAAGCCGAACGCGACGCGCTCGAGCGGTTTGCTCAAGATCCACAGCGGGACTTGAATCGTGTCGACCACCTCTGCCGCTTGGTCGAACAACATCCTGAACTAGCCCAAATAACATGACGAACCCACTCACACCAAAAGAACGCGTAAAACTTGCTCGGCAGGAAATGCCAGCCGAGCCGCCGGAAGTCCGTCGTCACGATTTTCACGAAGTGAATCTCGGCTTGTCGGCGATCCAGGCACGCACGGAAGCGGCGCGTTGCTTGGAGTGCAGCCATCCGAAATGTGTCGAAGGGTGCCCGGTCGGCGTCAAAATTAAGGAGTTTGTGGAGTTGATCTACGATGGCGACTATTTGGGCGCGGCCGCAAAAATTCGCGAAGACAACGTTCTGCCGGCCGTAACCGGTCGCGTTTGTCCACAGGAGAATCAATGCGAAGGCCTGTGCATCTTGGGCAAACGATTCGCGCCTTTGGGAATCGGTTATCTGGAAAGATTTGTCGCAGACTACGAGCGCAGGCAGGGTGAGTTGGCCTTACCCGACAAATCACCGCCAACCGGAAAGCGAGTTGCGATCATCGGCAGCGGGCCGGCTGGTCTAAGTGCTGCTGGCGACCTAGTCTTGAAAGGTCACGATGTGACGGTTTTTGAAGCCCTGCACGAACCGGGCGGCGTCCTCATCTACGGCATACCCGAATTCCGGCTGCCGAAGGAAATCGTGCGACAAGAAATCGACAACCTTCGCAAGATGGGCGTTAAGTTCGAAACAAACGTGGTGATCGGAAAGACAGTTACGATCGACGAATTGCTCGGCGAAGAGGGATTCAATGCAGTGTTCATCGCGACAGGCGCAGGCTTGCCAAAGTTTCTGGGCGTGCCCGGCGAGCACCTCGCAGGTGTCTATTCAGCGAATGAATTTTTGACTCGCGTCAACCTAATGCGTGCGAATGAGTTTCCTGATTATGACGAGCCCGTTTACGACTGCCGCGACAAGACGGTGGCTGTCGTAGGCGGCGGCAACACGGCCATGGATGCGGTTCGCACTGCCCTACGGCTGGGCGCCCGACGCGCGATGCTGCTCTATCGGCGGACGAAAGCCGAAATGCCAGCGCGCGAGGAAGAGATCCGCCACGCCGAAGAAGAAGGCATCGAGTTTGTCACGCTGGCGACGCCGATTGAATTCCTGGGTGACGACTCCGGACGACTGCGGGCAGCACGTTGTCAAAAGATGCAACTTGGCGAGCCGGACGAATCAGGTCGTCGTTCGCCCGTTCCAGTTGACGGATCCAAATACGTGCTACCGCTTGACGTGGTGATCATCGCGTTGGGCACGGGGGCCAACCCATTGGTTCAATCGACGACACCCGATCTAGAAACCGACAGTCGAGGTTATATCCGAGCGGACGACTGCACTCTCTCCACGTCAAAGAAGGGCGTATTTGCTGGCGGCGACATTGTGACTGGCGGCGCCACAGTAATTCTTGCCATGGGCGCTGGTCGCAAAGCCGCGGCTGCAATCGACGATTATCTCGCAACGTGTGCATCGAAATGAAATTATCAATCGTCAAACTAGCTGCTGATCACCGAACCTTGCACTCTTGAGGAGGTGCACACAAACATATCGCCGCAAACCGTTGGCGATACGGTCGGGATTAATGTACGCCGGCGCTATCCAAAGCGAAATCACTCTAATGTCTTCTTGATCTTGCAGCACTTGATCGTTGCCAAGCATTGCATCGGATGCTGGAGTGTTTCGGGTCAAATTGACTAACGATTCCAACCGCAGATACTCGCGTATTTCTGGCGACACGAGCGTCATTTCGTTGTCAACCAGCTTCTCCTCAAATCCATCGCTGTTATCAGATTCCCGTGAGTTCCTAAGACAATATGGTTGTGGTAACTCCCCCAATAGCAAGTCCTCCACAGCATACCAATCACAGACTGCAAGAACCTCCGTTCCTAGTTGCGCGTCGGCCCAGCAGAGCAGTGACTCCCCTAGTTCCTTGCTTTGCGCTGACGTTAAATCTGCCCTCGGGATTATGGTGCACTCGATACAATTTTCAACTTCATACTGCTGTTCGATTTCTTCTGTCCACTTTCTCATTGATGTGACTCCACTCAATTGCCAAGCAAATGACGTGCCGCGTTTACCAGATGTTGGCCGAACTTTTGGTATAGGCTGGTACTGTTAGGCGGCTAGTGATTTCGAGTCATGCTTATTCGAAATACATCCGTCGAAGCGAGCCTTCGATTCGCAGCAAGGTCAATGTGTTCTGGGCCAACTGATCGGCGGTAGTCAACCGCACCTGGATTTCAAATTACAAATCCGGGCTCCCGATCATCGCTGGATCAAACGCCTGGACCCCAAACATGCCTGCGGTTGGTTCAACGCGCGAAACGCCGCACCGCTCCGCCGCAGCAAGGGGAACGTCATCATCGGTTCCGCCGATGACAGAGTGGCAACACTGCTACAAGTTCCCATCGGCAAAGGACAACTCATCTACTTGGGCTGAGAGATCTCGGACTATCTACCAAAAGAAAAGTCCACAATCGAAGACGAAAGCATGTTCGAGGAACAAATCCAACTTTTGGAAAACATCGTCACTGATGTCACCACACTTGGTCGTGACACGAACACCAAGAACACAATCATTCAGGAGTAAACATGAAATCTTCGCAGTGCATAGGACAGCCACTGGGAACAGGGCCGGACGTTTTACACGGCCATCCGGATGAGTTTAGAGACGAGAACTTCCGTCGCGTCTTGGTCAACACGATCCTGTGGACGGCACATCGAGACGTGGAGAAATTGAAGAAGTGAGACGTTGACGTTGAATTTGATTGGAGTGCCGACGGACAAAGTATTTCGAAAAAAAAGCCGTCCGATCAAGGGATGCTAAAAGGCGTTGACAACATCACGAGGACTATTCGGCAACCGGTCGCTACGTTCTGTAGTATGAATTGCCTATCCGTCGCGACGTAATAGCACACCGTCTCCTACTTGTATCGATACGCCCAGGTTTCGGTGATTCCGCCGTCGAATACCTGTTTGCGGTCGCGCTTCACGTCGTTGACGAACAAGTGGACGTTGTGCTGAGCATCGTACCAGAGCTTGGTCCAACTGCCGGTCGCTTGTCCCCCTGGCCACGGCTTTGGTGGAGCCATTTCGGTCCAGATCATCTCGTTGACATCGAGCACCCACGGGACGACCGTCCTGCGGCGTTTGTCGAGTGGTTTTCTGGCCAGCGCAACGACCAAGTTGTTCGCGCTGTCGAATGACAACGATTGGCAGCCTGCCAGTGCATCGGGAATCTCGATTGGCGTCAGCTTGCTGGTTGACACGTCGAGTTTGAAAAAGCCTTTCTTCATCGTCGTGATCAGATGCTGTTTCCACGCGGGGACGTAGGTCGAATAAAACTCATTCCACGCCAGTTCGCGGGGCAATTCGGCCAGACGTTGCCACTTGCGTTGCTTGTGTTCGAACTTGTAAACATGTTGATTCTTGCTGCCACAGAACAACACGGGGGCTTGTAATGCGGCGTCAAAAAGGACGTGGTTCTGAGCCCACGTCCCGCGCGGTTCGATCGGATCGTCGAAGCGGTTGATCAAGTGAATCCATTTGCGCTCTTGCGGATCAAACTCCCACGTCCCCGAACTCACCAGAACGACGAAGAATCGTCTTCGGTCGGGCTGCCAGCAAACTTGTTGATACGTGTGTTCGGTATACGGATGCCCGCTCGGTGACAACTGAGTCGTGCGGCCGCCACCCGATGTCATCGCCTTCCAATCCGCACTGCCGACTTTGGGCCATTCGGGCTGAGTTGCTTGAATCCACTCATTGCCGCGCGGGTCAAAGAGTTGAACGTCGTTGCCTTTGTAGGCGCGATGAGCTCCACCGAAATACCACAAATAACCACCACCTGCACAGCAACCTGAATACATCCGTGCGTAGGCCATGCCCTTGGGTTTTAGGTTGAGCCAACTGTTTTCTGGCATGGACCGCAATCTTTGGTTCAGCGTTGGCTCGTCGGGCATCAATGGAATTGTCCAACCAACAGCGGCAAGCAAAAGAATACTCAATGCGGCAGACTTCATGTGGTAGCTCATCGACGTGGGACCTCGCATTTTGCTTCCGCCGCGTACTGGGGATCGACGCGAACGATGCGGTTTTCTTTGTCGTAAATCGACACTTCAAAATCCGTGCCCTGCGACACAGCAAAACGCACCTCAAACTTGTCGCCCATCTGTTTGACAGTCGGCGGATCGACGAATTTGACGTCATCCGCGTTGACCGAAACCGGAACGACAAATGCAACGAACAGAAATGGCAATCGCACGTGATGTTCTCCAATCGCGTAGGGCAACTCGCTCATATTATGGGCGATGTTGACGACATATGCACGTTGGTCTGCGTTATGATATGGCTGGCACTTGGACCACCCACCAAGGAATTCGCTAATAATGCAAACACCATTACATCGTTGCGTCCGAGTCTTGACTTTGCTTGCAGCGATTAACTTCTCGTTCACGCTAATCGCTCAAGAGCAAGACTACAGTGGCGGCACGTTGGCCTTCAAGGTGATTACCGGCGAAGAGAGTGGTCTGAAAGAGATCATGCTGGACTGGCATGATGAGGAGCTGCGGCGGCAGGGTGGCAAGTTTCAGAGTCACGGTTGGTGGCTTTGGGGACTGACGGCGCTGGACGTGGACAACGACGGCGATATGGACCTCGTGCCCACACACCATGGCATATCAGGCGGAGCAATTCTCAAGAATCAATTCAAAGAAACGGGAAAACTTACGTTCGTCAATCTCTCGAAATCGCTCGGCATCGAGCAGCGGACTCTGCCGCAAGGAATTGGACTGAAGACCACCGCGCTGGACCTCGATGGCGACGGTTGGCTCGATTTGGTCGGCATCCGCAGTGCGCACTTTCGCAACGAAGGCGGCAAGACATTCACTGCTCCGGCGAAGAGCCGATTCAGCACGCTACACACCCAGTCGGTCGAAGATGTCAACGCGGACGGCTTTCCCGATATCGTTGACGGAAGGCATATCCACCTGTCCGACCCCGAAGCGTTCAGCTTCAAGACACAACCGCGTCCGTTCGCATCGATCAACGATCGACTGCCCGAGCACGTCATCAGGGCGGCGCTGGAAAAGGAGAAAACAAGTCGTTTTTGGCGGCGCAGGTACCACACGGGCGACGATCTCAACGGCGACGGAATTGACGATGTCGTGTTCAGCGGCATTTCCGGATACAGCAAACAGGCGCTGGCCTTTTATCTCGTCGCCGATCGCAGTGGCCAATTCACCGATGCCACGAAGGTCAGTGGACTACCTGGCGACGCGCATCCGGCCCTGATTGCCGACCTCAACAGTGACGGACACGTCGATGTGCTGGCGACTGACCACAAGACGGCGGGCGGGCTTTACCTCAACGATGGAAATGGCAGGTTCACTCTGAAGGACGGTCCGCTAACCGGTTTCGTTCGCCGCGTCGGGCCGTATGCCGAACGTGCCTGGCCTGTCGATTTCGATTGCGATCGGGACTTGGACCTAGTCGTTTCCAACCCCCGGTACAGCGCCGAGAGGGTTTTCGAGAACGCCGGCGAAAGCAACTTCAACTTGGTCATCCAACATCGCGGCTGGGACTCTGCCCCCATCGCCATTTGCGACATCGATGGCGACGACCGCTTGGACGTCGTCAGCGGCGGTCCTAAAACCGACATCACGATTTTTCTCAATCAGTCGCAGGTTGGCAATTACTGCAATCTCTACCCGCGCATGGACAAGCCAAACTGGACTGCGGCTGGTGCCCTCGTGGAAGTGTTCAAACCCGCCGATCTCGGCAAACCAGGCTCACGCCCGTTCCTCAAACAAAAGGCCCACGCCGACGCCACACCGATTCACATCGGTCTCGGCACGGCAAAGACGTTTGACCTGCGAGTGTCGTTTCCTGGCAAAGACAAAAAAGTTATCGAACTCACAAACGTCGAGGCCAAACCGCGCCTCAAAATCACGCTCGACGGGAAGATAAACGACACAAGTGTTGGAGCTTACGTTACCGACCGTGAAGACTAACCACGAGACCTAGTGCCACGACAAAACGTCATGGCCCGCAACGCTGAACCAAGTCATCGTTACTGGAACCGTCTACTGAGTGTGCATCGAAGTGACACGGTCACTCGAATCAAACCTACCAGAGGCTTAGAATGAAACCTCTCCTGACCACCATGGTGTGCCTGACGGCGTGCGGCCAGTTGCAAGCGGAGATCCGTTGGGACGCTGCGTTCAAGGAAGTCTATCGGAGTGAGGCGGACGGTGCGGACGTTGCTTTTGCCGTTCGGACTCCGCCCAGGATCGACGGTATCGAAATGTACCCGCTGGTCGTCGTGCTGAACGGCGGACCACGCGTCCCGCCAAGTGAAAAGTTCCCGCACTTCCAGGTCCGATCGTCGCGCAATCGGATTTGGGGTTATCGCACGATCTCGACGTACGACGCGATGCAAGCCATCGCCTTCATGAAACGCAGCTACCCGATTGACCCCAATCGCGTCTACCTCGTCGGTTCGTCTGCTGGTGGCAGCGGCGCGATGCATCTGGCGTCATGTTTCCCCGACGAATTTGCCGCCGTGCTCCCGCTGGTCGCTGCCGGCAATAACTATCCGCTGCGGAATTTCTCGAATCTGCCGGTCGCGTTTCACCACGGTGATCGAGACTGGACGTCGGCAATCTGCAACGCCCGCGTTCAGTCCCAACGGATGCAAAAGTTAGGCTGCCCCACGATCCTCAAAGAGTACGCGTCCGGTCACAGCATCCCTGGATCGCACGAGCTGCTCATGACCTGGCTCTTCAAGCAACGACGCAATCCCGCTCCGAAAACCATTCGACACGATTGCGAAACGCCGTCTCTGGGGCGTTCGTATTGGCTCACAATTCGCGAATTCGACGATCCGCATCAGCGAGCATATGTCGAAGCCAAGATCGACGGGACGACCGCCACGATCCACCCGACAAACGTCGTTACACTTTCGTTGGCGGTGGATCTCATTGCCGATGTGAAGACAGTTCAAATCGGTGAAGCCAGGCTGCCTGCGAGCGAGCAATACCGATTCCAAGACGACCGCTGGCAGATTGCAGAACAACCAACCAAGCCACGGATACGCCCCTACGAGGCAGGCGGCGCTGCGAATCTTTACCAGGGTGAGCCGTTGCTGATCGTCTATGGAACTGCTGGCGATCACACCAATCAAATTCGTGCCGCTGCTCAGAAACTTGCAGCGTACGGCGGTCCCGTCCACACGGCGATGCGATATCGCTTCCCGGTCATCGCCGACACGGCGCTAACCCAAGATCGGCAAGCTCGTTGTCACCTCATTCTGATCGGCAAGCCTCATGAGAATAGCGTTACCAAGGCTCTCTGGCCGCGTATTCCCGCATCCATCGAAGACAAAGCCCTGGTGGTCGCTGATCGTGCGCCGCTGAAGCTGGAGAATAAGGTTCTGGGAATGCTCCACCCCAATCCCAATCATCCCAATCGTCTCCTCTACATCCTCGCGCCGTTCGCCGACGAAGCCGGCCTCGCTCACTTCAGCAAATACCCGCAACTCTTCCTCGCTGGCTCTGATGGCTTCGATCGGGTCAGCCAACCCGACCTGGTCGTGCAAGACCTGAAGCAACGTGTTGCGCGCCACATGCAATACGGTAGGGATTGGCAATGGCTGAAGATGGCGGGCGACGACACCCCGATCCCGCCCCGTTTCGGTGATCGCGCCAACCTCGCCATCGCTTGCCTGAATCTGATGCTCAGCAAGAGCCACGCGGATTTCGCGCTTTGGTGGGGCCCAGCCGACAGAGGTATGTGGGGTGCCGATTTCAACCACCTGCAAAGCTACGATCCCGATTTCTACACACTGGCTGACTTTCGGACTCAACACCGTATCGCCGAGACCACGCTCGGTAGCGTTACCGGCGCCGAGCTCAAAGAAATCTGGACGCGCTGGGGCCTGAATCGGGAACTGTTGAGCGTTCCGGACATCGCGCTGGAAGACATCGACGACGAATCCGAATACCGGCTCCACATCCCCATGGATCTCTACATCAAGCTCGGTCAGCGCAAGAAGAACCTTGGTGATCCGAAACCTGGCCCGACATTCACACCCGAGGAACTCACTCCCCATGTCTTCGCGCGCGAGTGACCGTCATTTGCCGTGGTTTTGTCGTTTTCGTATCACCGGTCAAGGAGTATACGGAGCCTATTGATCGGCGACGAAGAGACCGAAGGAAAAAAAGTCAGTTTACGGCGATTTGATGCCGTTGATGTTTCGGCGGATATACACCGCAGTTGGACCGCCCGATGTACCGACGCCCGCGCCAATTGTGTTTCCGAACAGGGCGAGGTCCATTTTTCCATCGTTGTCAAAATCAGCGGCTGTAATGCGGTTTTGGTAGTGAGTGCGGCAGGTTAGCGGGATGACGAGTGAACGCTTAGCGCTAAGTCCCGATTTGCTGCCGAACATGACAACGGCGCGGGTGTCTTGAGCGAAACAAATCAGGAGATCGGCAACACCGTCGTTGTTGGCGTCGGCGACTTCGGGGCCAGTGCGGTTAAAGTTTTTGGTTCGCGAGCCGTCTTGAAACGTCTTCACGAGATCGATTTCCGCATCCGGCTTCGGCGCGAACGGTTTGTCGTTTTTGCCCGTGTTGTAGTAGACAGCGAGCTTCGGGTTCTGAAAGCTTGCCAGCGCGATGTCGGGTTTCCCGTCGGCGTTGAAGTCGGCGGTTGTGCCAAACGTCCACGTGTCCCCGGCGGGCGAAGCAATCGTAAGATCCGGTTGTTCGGGAAACGATCCGTCCTTCCGACGCAGATGGATTTGCCCTGATGAACTGATGAGGTCAGCTTGATCATCGCCGTTGACGTCCGACAAGAACAGGTTCAGGTACATACCCTGGAGAGCCCAGGGCGAACGTTCCAATCTGAACTCACCACGTTCATTGCCTCGCGCGAGTTGTGCGCCGCCAAAGGCTTGTCCGATTAGTGCATCTCGGCGACCGTCGCCGTCGAGGTCCGCGGTGAGCCAGTGTTGTGGTTCACGGATTCCGTTCAGTGCCTGGACGCGATAGTTCGGTTTGCCATTGTTTGAAACTACCAACGCACCGATCGGATCGGACGCTCGTGCGGCACCGCCGGAAGGTAAAAGGTCCGGCTTTTCATCAGCACCGCCAACAATAAAGTCGGCGATGCCGTCGTCATTTAATTCGCCCAGACGAACGCGGCCCGTGCGGGTGACGTTTGGAAGGGAGACGACGTGATCTGCCTGGTCTGTGAACTTGCCGCGATTATTGACAAAGATCCTCAGCGTTGAAGATTTTGATGTGGCACCAGCGGAAACGACAGTCACGACATCGGGAAGACCGTCACCATTGATGTCGCCAAAGTCACCGGACGTTGCGCCTTGATTCCAGCCGACCACGAGGTAATCGTCTGGCGAAAGACCGAAAAATCGATTTGGTTTTTCAGGCGGCGTCTTTGCCCAACCGGTTGACGTGCCGGCGTGGATTCCAGCAGCAAGATAGCGAGCAGGATTGCCGGACCCGCCGTGTCCCGGCAACACGATGTCGGGCCTGAGTTGTTGGAGCTTACGAAGGCTGCCGATCACATCGCGGGCGCTGAAATTAACGCTCCCCGAATAACCGAGCATCCCTTCGGGCATGATCAAGTCGCCTGTCGCCACGTATCGCTTGCCGTCGAGTTCGAACATCCAGGCCATCGAACCGAAAGTGTGGCCGGGAATGCGAATCGCGCGGACTTTCAATCCTGCCAAATCTAATTCCGTGTCGTCTTTTATTTTGATGTCCGTTGGAATGGGCGGATGAAATCCATAGCCCGTGTTGGCGGGAATGTGATGTTGCAGCGTGTAAGCCATGTGCTCGCTGCAAATGAATTCGGCTCCGGTGGCAATTCGCCACAGATACGCACCGGGTGCATGATCACCGTGCTCGTGCGTTGCTAACACGTATTTGACCTGTGTCGGATCGAGGCCGGCATCTTTCAGAGCCTGCCATTGCATTTCGAAAGAAAGACCGCCGTTCGGGTCGATCAGGATCAGACCATGTGGAGCTTGAATGATCCGCTGAGCCCCCATGTCACTTTGGACGCGTCCGGAGTTGATCCAAATTCCTGGATACTCTTCTCGTGCCTTTACGACGGTCGCTGTTTCGGGTGGCTTGACGGTCTTGTTCAAATCCGTCTTCCAAAGCGATTTACCGGCGGAATCAACGACAGTGACCGAACCACGCGTGTCGGCGACGGTCAGCCGCGTGCTATCAGGCGAGAAACGAACGAGACTCGCACTGGCAACTTCGATTCCATCGGGAAGTTTTCTATTTTTGATCGCAGTCGTGTTGATCAAATAAACGTGACCATTCCAACAGCCAACTGCAATCTGTCCGGTGTCGGAAACGGCGACATCGGATATCGCGTCTGGTAATTCAAGCGAATCAGCTTGGCCACTTTCGACGTCCAACAAATACACGGTGCGCGCGTCGTTATCGGCTGGCAGGATCGACTGGCCGGCTAGTCCGCGACATGTCCAGTTGTGCGGATACGCAAGCAATCGCCGTCCGCTGTCAACGAAAATCAGATCGCACCAAAACGCTTCCTTGAACGAGTCCGGTGCAAATGTTCGCAACTCCTTACCGTCGGAGTCGTAAACGGTGACGGTCGGCTTGGCGGGCATGAAGCGAGGTGTTTGACGTTGGAAACGACGCGTGGCCGACGACTTGACCCACATTTGCCAGCCTTGATAATCGGCCGCTGCAACGCGCCATCCACGATCAGCTTCTGTGTGAACGGCAACAGACAACGGAGCCCAGATGCGATCAACGAATTGCTCACGCGCTTGCGGTTTTGCGTCGCCGTGATTGGGCGTCGGTAAGCCGAACACGCCGGCTTCCATCGGCTGCGGCTTATCCGTTTCTTTCATCGCTGGTCGAGTCCAAATCGCTTTTGCCTCACCCGACTGAACAACCATCAGATTGTTCGGTCGCTCCTTTTCATCCGATTTCCAGTGAACGCAACCAACGACAGCCAACTCACCATCCGCAGCGAGCGAAACAGCCGGATTCTCCAGTCGAACGACGAGTGGCTGCTTTGTTTGTTCATCGGACAGCCACCGCAACTCCATGCCCATCGCCAAGACGGCGTGCGACGTGGACTTCGTCAGGCTCGTTCCGATGTGATTCGAGTGGTCGCCGTAATGAAACAAAAAACCGCCACCTCGGCGAGCCAGTTGCTCCGACCGCATCTCAGATCCAGGTTGCGAAGTAAAAAGCTCCGCTCGGTCCCCCGGCTTTCCTTCAGGCGACGTGCATACAACGCGAACGAGCGTTTCATCACGCACGGCAACGTCGTTAATCCATCTCACTCCAGCACGGTGCTGACGAACGATCTCACCCGTCTTTACATCGAGCAGAATCACATTCGACTCACCCTGTGGCGCAATGGTCCCCATGGCGATCGTGTCACCACTCGGCGAAACATCCAAACACGAGATTCCCTGATGAGGCAACAGCCCGATCTCGGCTGTGTCCCACGCCGGCACCTTGGAAGCGTTGTTTGTCTGACCGTTTAAATGCTGAACGAACGAAGCGAAAATCAGCGTGCCGAAGGCGACGCATTTGCTCAGTCGAATTGAGTGGTGCATCGTCTACATTCCCGCGTGAATGCCTCGTAGCTGTTACAATTACAATATCGATCATTGATAGTTGATATGTTACACTCACCACGCAACTTACCGCCACGGTCCAATGAAGAACTGGCGAGACTTGCTGATGAAAATACATGTGCTAATTGCGATTGGTTTCCTGAGCATGGCGTCTGTTGTTTCTCTTCCAACTGACAGCTCGGCGAGAGAATGGAAGGATATTACCGGCAATTTCAGCATCGAGGCTGAGTTGGTCAAAGTCAGTGATGGCAAAGTCGAACTTCGGCGTAGCGACGGGCGATTGATTGCGGTTCCCATCAACAAGTTGAGCGAACGTGACCGACGCTACCTTGAGTCTCTGCGGTCCACAAAGCAAACGCCGACTCCGCCAGCCGAGAACCTCGACATCGTTCTTGTCCGCGATGGCAAGCCCGTTCATAACATGATTTGCCTGCCAAATGACGAGGCAGATCCGGCGGCTGTGTTGGCTCTCAAGGAATACCGTGCGTTGGTCAAGAAAGCCACGGGAGTTGAACCGGTGCGCGTTGCGGAGCCAGAATCAGGTACGCCCACGATTTTCTTTGGTCGTAATCCTTGGTCCACGAAGGCCGGCGTCACGACGGACGGACCGCCGTCCGAAGGATTCCGAATTCGCTCCGTCGGTCAGGATATTCATATCGTTGGCCGCGACACAGCGAAGGTTGGGGCTCATCAGGTCGCTGCCCGCGTTGGGATGGAACCAGGCACTCTGTTCGGAACCTACGAGTTTCTCGAACGGTATTACGACATGCTGTTTGCCTGGCATGACGATCTGGGAACGGTCACGCCGCAACAAAAGAATCTTACGATCAAGTCGATGCATATCGTTGACGGTCCCGACTGTTCCTATCGTCAATTCACCAAGTCGCCGGAAGGCCAGGCAAACGAAGTTTTCGGCCGTCGCCTGCGACTTGGTCATCCGATCGAAGTTCGGCACGAACACAACTGGCACCGTATCATGTCGCCTGACGTTTATGGCGAAGATCATCCGCAGTGGTTTGCCGAAATCAATGGCAAGCGATATCCGAAACACTATGCCGAGAAACGTGGCGGGCAAGTTTGCACGAGCAATCCGGAAGTTGTCGCGCATTTTGCAAACGCGGCGATCGAGCACTTCAATAAGAACTCACGGTCGGACATGTTTTCGATCGCCGCCAATGACGGTCGCAAGTTTTGTACATGTAAGAAATGTCTTGCCCTCGACAGCGGACGAACGCGACCCGATGGACGACGCATTACGACCGACCGCATCATCACGTTCAGCAACCAGGTCGCCGAACGCGTCGCCAAGGTGCATCCGGATAAGCGTCTCGGCGTCATCATTTACCTCGACTACAAGTACCCACCCCAAAACGTGAGACCTCACCCCATGCTCTTTCTCGTGCATCCGACAAACAGCGGGTTCTCGCAAGGGGCGTACTACGAAGGAGATGAATGGTCCGAAGCGGCGATGGAGCGCGGTTGGCAAAAAGCCGCGGGCACGTTTTACAAGTACGATATTTGGCACTACGACCAGACACCGCTTTACATGATCGCCCCGGTAACAAAACATCTCGTGGAAAAATGCCGCTCTCAGAAGAATCACGGCATCGATGGCGGCTATCATTACATTGCCCGATCGTACGAACTGCTCGGGGCTGGCCACTATCTCCTCGGTCGCATGTTATGGGATTACGATTTCGATGCCGAGGCCGCTGAGAAGCAATACTACGATCGGCTCTACGGCGCGGCGGCTGACGAGGTAAAGGCGTATTACGACTTGCTGGAAATTGCATTGGTCAAGGTCTTCAAGGACGGACCCGGCGATGCGCACCAGGAACCAATGGTTGCTTCATTCTTCAACCGTTATCCTGGCGCGAACAATCCGGGAATGTACCTCGCCGCCTACTGGCCCATACTTCCGCGAATGAAGGATACGATTGACCGTGCGTACGCCAAACGCAAGAGTCTGACACCCGACGAAAACGAACGTCTCGTACGGTTAATTGATCATCACAATTATACCATGCACACAGTTGCATCGATGGTCTTCGTTGGACGCATTCTGGCAAAGACGGCGAGTGAGCGCGACCGCAAAGCCTTTGAGCAATCAATAGCCAAACGCGATGCAGCGAAAGAACGCATCTCAGCATACCGCCCGCACTTCGCCAAGCTAATTGGCGACCTCGATGCCGTCAGCCACACTGGCGTCCTTTACGGCAAGAAACCGACCATCGAGATTCGCGCGCCGTCTGACTTCAATCAATAGTCAATTAGTCTTAGTACGCAGACGGCGCGCGGTTGTCGGTGTATCATGGCAGCATTCTTCCGAAACAAGACTCAACGCAACGAAACATTAAGCACATGACAATCGACAATCGACTCGGAGCAAAACGACCTGCCCCACATCAGTTCGACAATCTGGCGACCGACCCAGACCATAAGAAAACTCTCACTGAGTTGCTCGTACAGCTCGACTCAAAACTGGATCCCATAAAATGATTGCACTCATGCTACGAAAACAACGATTCAAACTTTTGGCTGCTCTGGTTCTCTCGGCGATCTCGACGCACATTTTTGCAGAAGAGCCGCGTCCCAATGTCCTGGTCATCATGGCCGACGATTGCACTTACAACGACCTGCCGCTTTACGGTGGACAGAACGCCAAAACACCGAACATCGATCGACTGGCTTCACAAGGGCTGACGTTCAACCGGGCTTATTTGAGTGAAGCAATGTGTCAGCCGTGCCGCGCCGCACTGTACACCGGGCAGTTTCCACTGCGCAACGGATGCGCCTGGAATCATTCGGCAAGTCGTCCTGGCGTGACGAGCATGCCGCATCACTTGAGCAAACTGGATTATCGTGTCGGGATCGCCGGCAAGGTGCATGTGAAACCGGCCGGCGTTTTCCCATTCGTGAAGGTCGGCGGATTTGATCCTAGTTGCGTTAGGGCGCCGACACAGTCGCACGATCTGGCGGACGTTCGCGAGTTCATCCAGGGCGAAAGTGACGAACCATTTTGTCTTGTCATTGCCTTGGTTGAGCCGCACGTGCCCTGGGTGATGGGTGATCCGTCTCAGTATCCGACCGACAAGATCGAACTCCCGCCAAACATCGCCGACACTCCTGAAACGCGTCGCGACTTCGGTCGGTATCTCGCTGAGATTACCTACATGGACGGCCAAGTTGGCGACATTCTGGGCGCGCTCGACGACTGCGGCAAGGCCGATTCGACGCTCGTGCTTTTCACAAGCGAACAAGGCAGCCAGTTTCCTGGCAACAAGTGGACCAACTGGGACACGGGCGTCCACACGGCGCTCATTGCGCGTTGGCCGGGCAAGACGCAAGCGGGCAAACGCACCGATGCGATTGTGCAATACGTTGATGTGTTGCCAACGTTGATCGAACTAGCGAGCGGTGACGACGGTAAGCACGACTTCGACGGAAGTAGCTTCGCCGGCGTGCTCACGGGCGAAACGGACAAGCATCGCGACTTCGCGTTCGGGCTGCACAACAATCTTCCCGAAGGTCCGCCGTATCCGATTCGCACTGTAACTGATGGACGATTCCGGTACATTCGCAACCTCAAGCCGGATGAGATCTATATCGAAAAGCATTTGATGGGCATCATGGGCGGCAGTGCCAAGCACAACCCTTACTGGTCAAGCTGGCCGCGCGAAGCGACGGGCAGCGAGCAAACCTATTCACTGGTGAAACGCTATATGCGCCGACCTGCCGATGAGTTGTACGACACGGCCAACGATCTCTATGAAATGAAAAACCTGGCCGCCGATCCAAAGCACGTCAAGACAACGGCGCGACTCGCTGCCCAGCTTGAGAATTGGATGACCGAGCAGGGCGACCCTGGCGTCCCGCAGGACACTTCCAAGGCGCTGCAAGCGGCCCGGCGCGGCAAACACCTGTTCGGTCCCAAACCGTGATGGGTCGCTTTCTACTGTCAAATCAATCCAGCAATCACAACGTATGCTGAGGCAAGAATAATGAAGTCCATCAATCGATGTGCAGGTGTGATTCTCGCAGCCGTCATTGCGGTTTATCCCTTCGTGGCGGACGCCGAGGACGAGAATCGATCTGGACGTCCCAACATTATTTTGATCATGGCTGACGACGTGGGTTACGAGTGCTTTGGTTGTTACGGTAGCAAGCAATACAGCACACCCAATATCGACAAGCTCGCTCGACACGGCATGCGATTTAGTCATTGCTATTCGCAGCCACTTTGTACGCCCAGCCGCGTAAAGTTGATGACTGGTCTCTCGAACGTCCGGAACTACTCGGCGTTTTCAATCCTCAATCGTGATCAGCGAACGATCGGAGATTATTTTCAAGCGGTAGGTTATGAGACGGTCGTCGCGGGCAAATGGCAACTGCTCGGCGCGGAACACTATGCCGAGCGGTTTCGGCAGAGGGGAACGTGGCCGCGCGACGCCGGATTCGATCACCACTGTCTGTGGCAGGTAGACCGTCTTGGCTCGCGCTTTTGGAAGCCGCTGTTGAATATCGACGGCGAGAATCGCCAGTTCGGCGATGACCAGTACGGCCCGGACATCGTCACCGACTACATCACGGACTTCATGGCAGCCAGTCGCAACCAAGATAAGCCGTTTTTCGTTTACTATCCGATGATTCTGGTTCACAGCCCGTTTCTGCCGACGCCCGACAGCAAGTCGCGCAAGAGTAAGGACAAGCAGCGAAACTTTGAAGACATGGTGGCCTACATGGACAAGCTCGTCGGCCGCATCGTCAGCAAGACTGAAGAATTGGGCATTGCCGAGAACACACTTATTCTGTTCACTGGCGACAACGGGACGCACAAGTCACTCAAGTCGACGCTCGACGGGCAAGTCATCCAAGGTGGGAAGGGATCGACAACAGACGCCGGCACGCGCGAACCGCTGGTTGCCTATTGGCCTGACGTCGTTCCCAAGGGGAAAGTCAGCAATGACCTCGTCGACTTCTCCGACTTTCTGCCAACCTTGTTGGAAGCGGCGGGCACAAAAGCACCCGACGGTTTGGATGGACACAGTTTTCTTCCGCAACTGCGAGGCGCTGCTGGCAAGCCGCGACAGTGGATGTATTGTTACTATTGTCCACGGCCGGAACGGTCCATACCAGTTCGGTTCGTTCGCGACCAGCGCTGGAAGTTATACGGCGACGGTCGCTTTTTCGATGTCAAGAACGACCCGTTAGAACATCGTCCGATCGAAGACACGGTTTCGATCGATGGAGCAACCGAGGCTAAGCAAAAACTCTCAGCCGCACTGCGAACGATGCCGGAGAAGGGACAATCGCTGCTCAATTTCACGTCCGAATCGGAATGAACGGGGATCAAGACATGCGATCATTGTCGTAAGAACGCCGGTCACGACCATTCGTACTTCTGCTGCTTGCGAAACCCCGTGATGCGGATCGTGTCGTTGTCAAGAATGTCCATCGTCGAGTAACCGTTGTTCTGCTCGCCAGATCCTTCCACCATTGCTGCCAGAACGCAGTAGTGGATGCCGGCGATTTCCTGGTGGTCGTTCTTGTGGCTGTGCCCTTGCAAGACCGCCAATACCTTGCCGGAATCTTCCAACACTCTGCGAACTTCAGCCGCGTTCTTGACACCGTAGTGGTTGCTCACATCGAGCCGTTGGTGCGCGAAGACGATCGTTTTTCCTTTTGCGATCTTCAAGTCGGCCTGCAACCACTCAATCTGTTCGGCAGGGATATTCGGATCGGTCCACTGAAAATTCTTGCGGCCATACGGTGTGCCGTCGCTGCGAAAACATGAGTCGAGGACGACGAAATGAAAGCCGCCAGTGTCGAATGAGTAATAGGATTTCTTTTGGCCGACACCGTCCAGGAATTCGTCCTTCGTCAGCGTGTAAACGCAGTGGTTTCCCAAAACGTAGTGCTTGTTGCCCGGCACCGCGGCGAATTCCCTGTTGATGCGTTTGAGGTAGCCCTTTTCCACTTCGACAGAATCGGCCGCATCGATAAAGTCGCCCAGTTCGATAACGAAGTCGGGCTCGTCCTTTTGAAACTGCTCGGCAGCTTCGTTCAGCTTTGCGAGCGTTTCGCGATAGTGTCTTGAGCCGGCTGGCGCCTTGTCAGCGTAGTGCATATCGGTGACAAGTCCGACTCGCACATTTTGTTTGGCATCTGCGTTGCCAGCAATAGCAAACTCTTGTTGCGTTAGACCAACGCCCGAACCAAATAGAAATAGTGATCCGCCGCGAATAAACGCTCGGCGATTGAACTGCCTTTGGTCGATGTCAAACTGACTCATCACGTCACCTTCTTCCTCGTGGTTGTTGATCGATCATGGTGAACCACACGGACGACTGGTCGTGTCGGTGTATGATAGTGCGAGGTTCAATGCGTAGGCATGTACACGACAGCCATGATAGTCGGCTTCGACAACAAAACGTGTGGAACAATGGGATTTCAGGGAGTCTCATTGATTAGCGCGCCAGATCGGACGACTGTTGGCTTTGAGGTCCGCATCGTAAGCGGCGGCAAGTTTCTTCAATTCTTCGACAACCTGCGGATTTACCTCAGCGACATTCTTCGTCTCGCTGATGTCGGCTTCGAGATCGTACAATTCAGAATTCTTGGTTGGGCGTAGTTTCCATTTGCCGCGACGCACGCCTTCGACCTTGCCGTTCTTGTAGTAGAAATAGCCGACTTCACGGTGTGGCGATGGTGCTATTGGATCGTCGAGCAGTTTGGAAATGTCCAAGCCGTCGATCGGATGATCGGGCAACTTCGCGCCGACCATCGATGCAATCGTCGGCAGCAAGTCGATCGTTCCCACAACTTCGTCACAAACCGCGCCCTTGGGAATCCGCGCAGGCCAGCGCATGATGCCCGGCACACGCATGCCGCCTTCGTAGGTCGTGGCTTTGCCCGCGCGCAGTGGCAACGCGCTTCCACCGTGGTGCTTCTTGCTGAGCCATGGCCCATTGTCGGATGTGTAAACAATGAAAGTGTTGTCGGTGATCTTCAACTCTTCAAGCGCCTTGAGAATCTCGCCGACCGACGAGTCGATGTGTTCGATCGTCAGCTTGTATGCCTTTGCCGGGTCAGGATCATAGCGCTCTTCGGTGACGAAAAGCGGCACGTGCGGCATGGCATGGGCGAAGTAAAGGAAGAACGGTTTGTCGTGGTGGTTGTGAATGAAACTCACCGCTTCGTCCGTGTATCGACTCGTCAGCGTAATTTGGTCAACTGGAGATTCGACGACTTTCTTATCGCGATAGAGTTCGTTGTTATAAATGTCCCACTTTTTCATCTTCCAGATTTTGTCGAGGTCCGGCGCGTTGTTACCCCAGCCCTTCATTCGTGCCATGTCGTTGCTGTATGGCAAACCAAAATAGTGATCGAATCCTTGCGCAGTGGGTAGCGTTTGCGGTTTGTCACCCAGATGCCATTTGCCAACCATCTGCGTCGCGTAACCAACCGTCTTCAACAGATCGGCAATTGTGACCTCGTTTGGATGAAGTCCAACTCGGCTGCGCGGCCCCAACACTCCGGGCATGCTTAGCCGTGGTTGATAACAGCCGGTCATCAAGGAAGCACGCGAGGCCGAGCAAACACAATACGCCGAGTAGAAGCTTGTAAACCGCATCCCTTCGCCAGCCATCCGATCGATGTTTGGCGTCTTGATGTTCGGCGAACCGAAACAGCCGAGGTCCTGATAGCCCTGATCGTCAGCAAAAATGATGATGATGTTCGGCTTCTCGGCACCGTCAACGAAAGGAGAGAGTGACAAACAGCAAACGAGGATCAGTAAATGTGATTTCATGGGGTGACTCAATGTAACATGGCGTTGTGGAATAACGAACACAGCTAGTTATGATAACGTGAGAATCAGATCGGGTCGATTATTAGGAAATTAATTGGAACGTCTCGTCATTTCGGCACGCGCCGTCCGATGCGACGCGTGATAGAATCGGATCAACAAACAACTGAACACTACGTGAGACCGAGAACAAATGAAAACGCAATTGCTTTCCATTGCCTGCTTGCTTCTGGCGGCGATGTCCGTTGATGCCGCCGAACGGCCCAACATCATCCTCATCTTCGCGGACGATCTTGGGTACGGCGATGTCGGATGCTTTAACAAGGAGTGTCCATTCAAGACGCCGAACTTGGATCGAATGGCCGCCGAAGGAGCAAGGCTCACGAGTTTCTATGTACCGACTCCCTACTGTGCTCCATCTCGCGGAACGATTCTGACGGGGCGCTATCCGTTTCGCCATTCCGTGGTTAGAAATCCGTCACCTGATGCAGGGCAATCCAACTTCGGTCTGCCGCAGTCAGAAGTCACCATCGCTGAACTGCTGAAGACGGCGGGATATGCCACGGCCGCTTACGGCAAATGGCATCTCGGACACAAGCGTCAGTGGCTGCCGCGAACGCAAGGCTTCGATGAGTATTTTGGCATCCTCTACTCGAACGACATGTTTCCGGTTCAGTTAATACGAGATGAAACGGTGGCCGAATATCCGGTCGTGCAGGCGTCGCTTACCGAACGTTATACCCAGCACGCGCTGAGGTTCATTGAGCGGAACAAGGATCAACCGTTTTTCATTTACCTGCCTCATGCCATGCCACACAAACCGCTGGCAGCGTCTGACAATTTCTACACGCCGGAAACGCGGGGCGACCTTTACGCCGATGTGATTGCCGAATTGGACGCGTCAATCGGAAAGGTACTCGACAAAGTAAAACAATTGTCCCTGGATAAGAAAACACTCGTCATCTTCACTTCCGACAACGGTCCTTGGTATGGCGGTTCGACGGGTGGTTTGCGAGGGATGAAGGGCAAGACATGGGAAGGCGGTCTGCGCGTACCGATGATCGCTCGAATGCCGGGCGTCATTCCCAGTGGTATCGCGAGCGACGCACCCGCGGCAACAATCGACATCTTGCCGACAATCTGCCAACTCGCTGGCGTGGCGCAACCAGACGATCGAGTCATCGATGGTCGTGACATGATGCCCCAACTGAAGGACGCCGATGCGCCCAGTCCGCACGACGCTATTTTCGGCATGCAGGGCAGTTCGCTTGCCACGATTCGTTCAGGCAAATGGAAACTCCATGTCCGTAGTCCGGGACCGCTGCGTTTTAGCAACCTCTCACCTGACGAATTAGCCAGTTGGATCGACCCACGCGGACCGGACGGCGTGACGTTACTTGCGCCCTACGAGCAACCGAAACCAACACAGCATCCAGGTCTCACCACCGGTGACAAACCAAAAGGAATGATGTTGTTTGATCTCGACGCGGATCGTGGCGAACAACACGACCTCGCCGAACGACATCCGGATGTTGTCAAACGACTGCTGACAATGTTTGAAAAAACGAACTCGCAAGTCCCCGAGTTTCCAACGCCAAAGTCAGACTATTTGTTCAAACCGCCTGCGAAAGACCAACGTCGACAACTCATGCGTTTGATTGGCGGCGAGTTACGTTACGACCGCATCCCGATGTCACAACAGCACCTGATCGAGAAACCGACTGACGACAACAAATAGGCACGACTTTTGTATCGAGCAAGTCATGCATATACACACTCGAGCGTTAAGAATTGACCTGCTCAATCATGCCGACAGCCTGCGGTAGTGCTTGGTCGAGATTCATCCAGTAGTTTTCCAAGCATGTTCTTTCGGCGATCCCGGCGTAAGGACACGCCCACATGAGCCCGCTGGTCTGTGCCATTTTCGCTCTTTGGTCGTGAGCACCTATGCGCGCAACAATGAAACCCCAGCTCGCATCGGGCCAGGTGGCCCTGGGTGATTGCTCACCCAGGGCTCCCACAGACCCGTACGT
>CAYFJO010000125.1:0-25717 GCA_964343305.1 uncultured Pirellulaceae bacterium
GATCGGCCAGCAGTATTTTGGGGCTCGCGCCTTCGGCCATGTGGGCATAGAACGATTGTGCGGGGCTGCTGTGCGTTGTGCCTAACAGAGATGTGGCGTGACGCAGGTCATCAAGCTGTTCGTCAAGTTCGTTCAACGTCGATGTGGTCTCGCGATTGCTTTCCCACAGATTCTCGAGTTGAAACAGCAAGCCGATCAAGAGGAACGCTTGCCCGCCGAGTGTTAAAGGCAGGCCTAGCGTCCACAAGTTGGCGCGTCCTTCGACAAACGACCAGCCGAGCAAAACGCTGCCGCACGCAAATGCCATCAGGCCGAGCGAGAGCATCGACCAAGCGACAAAGCTGATCAACGGACGAGTCGTTCTGTGCTCCGGTTTGGCTGGCCGATCCTTTGTATCGTCGGAATGTGTACCGGCCAGCGAATCGTGTGCGGCGTCCACGTTGTGTGTTGAACTGTCGGCGTCCGGGTCAAGAACACCGGACGCTCGCAAACTGCGCATGAGCCGTTCGACGCTTCGCAGGTCTTCTTCGAACTCCCAATCCTCAAGTTCAACAGGTGGATGCGCATCGACCGCATTCGTTTCTTGCGGAGCTACTTCCCGTGGTTGGTGGTCCGATTGCTCAAGCTCATCCGTGTCTGCCGCGAGGTCGTCCAGATTTAAGTCTTGCGTAGGGGTTCCAACCGCGGCTCCAGATGAAAGCTCGCTGTTGCAACGAGCGCAACAGATCTTGCTGGCGTTCTCAAGCGACATGACGCCGGGAACATCTTGTTGACAGGAGCTACACCACATAACCAATGGGAACTTGCGTAAATGGACAATACCCAAGCGCACAAAGCGCTTGTCATCCAAGTTCATCGGCGGCTGCTCTGTTAAACTGTAACGATTTTTCCGATTAGAGCGTGTACAGCGGGCTTTCAGCCACGTTCTGGCAATTTGGGGTAGAGAGGGGAGTCTTTCGATGCATGGCCGGCCGGCTCGTTGTCGTCGTGTTCCCACAGTGGAACGATCTTGCCGGCAACCCAAAGGGCCAGCAACGGGAGCACGAGAATCACCGCGGCCGCTAGCAATCCTTCATGCCCTAGCCAGTGCAGGGGAAACTCCACAAAACCACGGAAGCTTTTGGAAAAGAGTTGGCCCCCGATGACGACGTTCCAACGCATCGCGAAAACTTGTACGAGGACGAGTACCGATGCCAAGCCGCCCAGGCACGTCATCAATCGCGGCTGAATTCTGTCGTGGAACGAGGTCAAGAGAAGAATGAACGGCACAACCGAACCGATCAACACTTGGACCACACCGTAGGAAACCGCCAAGTGCTTCGTTAGCAAGATGGAGAGCACATGCCATTCTCCCCCAGATTCATAGGCGAGTTGTAGCAATTCCAAACCTTCCAGCGAAACCGCCAACACCAGGAACATCCAAAGATATCGCGATAAGGCGCGGACGCAATCGGCGTCCGTGCTTTCTCCACGTCGCCAAGAGATGAAGAGATAAAGCAGGATGAGCGCGGCGATGCCGGAAATGATCGCGGAAATGAGAAAGATCACTGGCATCAGTGCGGTGGACCACCAAGGGTTGGATTTGACGGCACCAAAAAGGAACCCGACATAACCATGAAGCACGCACGCAACGGGGATGCCAACGATGGCGAGCACGCGGATTAGCCATTCGTCGATCGCCCGCCCACGATCGGTAATCTCGGTCACGCCCAAAGCCAGAATCCGATACAACATTCGACTCGCTCCACCGCGACTGTTTGCCCTGGCGACAATCGAGGGGCGAAACACGAGCCATACTTCCACGACCAACACAAGCATGTACGCACTGTAAATAAAGCCAAACCCCGCGATTGCCGAAGTGACGCTGGGCGTAATCATGACTTGGAAACATCGTTCGGGATGATGCAAGTGAAGCAACAGCGGCAACGTGGCAAAAGCACAGAAACATAACGATGTGACCAAAGCCAGCCGCGCGACCGGCTTCAATACCTCGCGCTGAAACACGTGGTACAGCGCCGAGACGACAAAGGCACCCGCCACCAGACCCGTGATGTATGGATAGAGCACGATCATAATGCTCCACGGCGGATGCACGTCGTTCGGAAATACGAATTGCGGACCGTCCATCAAGTCACCTCGCCAGAAAGTCCGATGTAATGGAGTTTGGGATGGGTGCCCAGGTGCTCTTTGAGGACGCTTGTGGGAACCGAGGCGAGTCGTTTGCTAATCTCGCTCTCGGGATCGTCGAGTCGGCCAAAGACGCGCGCTTCAGTGGGACAAGCTTCGACGCACGCGGGCAGCTCGTCCTTCATGACTCGATGGTAACACCACGTGCACTTGTCGGCGTTGTTCGTCTTTGGGTTGATGAAGCGTACACCGTAGGGACAGGCCTGGACGCAATAGGCACAGCCAATGCAGATTTCCGGATCCACCAACTCGACACCTTCAGGCGAAGTGATCGATGCGTGCGTCGGACAAACCTGGTTGCACGGTGCGTCTTCACAGTGGTTGCATAGCTTGGGAACGAAGTAGGACTTATCGACTTTTTCTGGGTCGATGATCGGCAAGTTGGAATCGGTGTACCCCGTTTCCGGCACGGCATCAACTTGGACCGTTCCGTCTTTGAAGTGAACGTAGCGTTCAACCCAAGTCCGCGAGTAGCCTTCTGGCACATTGTTTTCATCACGACACGCCGTCAGACACTTGCCTGCCCCAATACACTTTTGCGTATCCACCATGAACCCAAACACGGGTGTTTGATCCGCAGCCGGCGATGGTTCGTTACCTGCCTCCAGCGCTTCGTCGTTGTTTGAGTTGTCGTCTGACTGCGTCAGTGCTCCAGGCAAAACCGTCAAGCTCGTCGCGCCAAGCATTACGGTTGTGGCCTGTTGCAAGAAGCGACGACGCGACTTGAGAAACTTTGCTTCGGTTAGTTCATCTGTATTGCTACATTCGCAACCGGCAGCACATCCATTTTCGTTTGCTTTCTGAGTCAACTTTTTGCTTCCAACATTTTAGGGAGCGGTGTCATGGCCGCCGTGACATTCAAAGCACGTTTCGGGGCTCTCTGGTTCGGAAGCGCCCTGCTCATCAAGATGATCGACCACATTAATGTGTCTGAAATCCTTGGGCATGCCAATGACATATTCGTGGCAAACCAGACATGTCTTTTGGTCCTTAGTCACATAAAGATCGATTTTGGTAAGGAAGTTGCCGTCCCACTTTTCGGCCGGAGAGATTGGCGAACCGGGCGACTTATCTGCCTTACGGGCCTGGTCAACATGCTCAATGTTCGCCCCATGACAATGGATGCAGCGGACGGCCTTGTGCATCGAATCAACACGTTCTTCTTCCACGTCCTGATGACATTGATGACACACGGAATCGGCGATCAAGACGCTGGGTTGTGCCGCGATCTCCTTCAACGCGGCGGCACGGTAAGGTCCATAACGCCCAGACGCATCTCCATAAGTTTCGGGTATCATTTGGCTGCGAATCATCACCGCCCCCGCACCGCCGACTATCAGCAGCAGAAGCAAGATCCACAGATGGCGCGTATCGCGAATGAAGTTCATATTTCGCTAGATCCTCTCCTAGTTTGCCCAGTTGTCAAAAGTGGATGAGGATTTTTTGGGGAAGTAGGAAAACGACTCATTAGGTCGGATATCGTTCTTGGCGGGGAGTAACGTCTTTGGCGAGGAGTCACAATCTGGGAAACCAGCCGATATTATCGCATGGCGTCGCGAACAACGTCAAGCACTTGGGGTTGTATCACGTCGAAAGAGCCTTTGATGAAGGCACCGGCGGCGGCCTTGTGTCCGCCGCCACCAAAGTTCGCGGCAACTTTGCTGCAATCGACGTCCGAGCGGCTGCGGAAGCTGAGTTTGAAGCCGCCACCAAGTTGTTCGACCATGATCACGGCAACTTCAGTGCCGTCGATTTCCAATGCCATATTGACGAGATCTTCGGTGTCGCTGGGCAACGCTCCGAGTCGCTCGAAATCGTCTTTGAGAATGAACGTGTGCGCGAGGCGTCCGGCAAGATCAAGTTCGATGCGAGCGAGAACTTCGCCGCGAAGTTTCAAACGGCCAAGCGTGTTGCGTTCGTACAGTTCACGAAAAATCCAACTTGGATTCGCGCCGGCATCGACCAGTTTGGCGGCGACCTGATAGGTGTAACTGGTCGTGGAATTGAAACGATACCAACCCGTATCCGTCGCAATCGCGGCGTAAATGGGCGTCGCCATTTCTGCGGTTAACTCGACGCCCAATTGCTCGGCAGCTTCGACGACGAGCCGGCCGGTTGCCTCAGCCGTTGTGTTTTTGAATGGCTCGGCCCCCAGGTCGTCTTCGCTGACATGATGATCGACGACAATCTTCTTGGCCTTGGTCTCGCGAATGACTTCGCCCATGGGACCCAGTTGCGCCCAGGCACTCGTGTCCAGGATCATCAACACTTCGACGTCGTCCAATTCGTCAAGTTTCGTTTCGCGGTGAATCGTGCGAATGCGATTCGTTGGATCGATGAAGGCGAGGTTGGGCGGCGTGGGCTGGCCGTTGACAATGCGGACGTCTTTGCCGAGCGCTTCCAAAACCTGTGCCATGCCCAGTTCACTGCCCAGCGCGTCACAGTCGGGCCGAATGTGGCTGGTGAGCAAAAACGTCTCGTGGGAATTGACGATGTCGATGAACGCCGGCCAGTTGATGGACATTAGTTTCCTTCGTAATTCGTAGAACAAACGTCCCCGCTCGTTCCACTGACTGAATTGGGCAAGCGAGCACGATTGCCCTACGTGGTCAGAGTGTGTTTTGTCTTTTCAACATCGGCGGCGAGTTGAGCTTTGAGTTCGTCGACCGACGCAAAGGTCTGAATCTCTCTCAGACGCGCGATAAAGTCAACCTCAAGTGGCTGGCCGTAAAGCGATTCGTCGTGATCAATTAAATGGATTTCAACTTTGTGTGCCTGCTCACCGAACGTGGGATTCGGTCCGATGTTAATCGCCGTGGGCCAACAACCTGTCGACGTGTGAGCCCGTCCCGCATAAACACCGTTGGCTGGAATCAACGTGTCGATCGCATCAAGGTTCGCTGTCGGAAATCCAATCTTGGCACCTCGCCCCGCGCCGTGTGTGACCATTCCGCGAATGCGATACGGTTGGGTCAACATGTTGCCGGCCTGCTCGACGTCGCCGCTTCGAACACAATCACGCACCCGGCTGCTCGAGACGTAGTCGTTATCCAGTTGAAGCGGCTCGACGATTTCGACGTCGATGCTCGCTTGGTTGCACAACTGTTTCAGTACGTCGGTGTTGCCGGTACGATCATGGCCAAAGAAGAAGTTTGGCCCTTCGACCATGGCGCGGGCATCAAGTTTTTCGCGAACGATCCGTGCAAAAAACTCTTCTGCCGTTAGCGCGAGCAATTGCTCATCCGTGGGATAAGCGATGATCGAATCGACGCCCAAACCAGCGAGCAATTCCGCCTTTCGTTCGGTCCACGTCAGTGGCGGCGGTGCCAATTCCGGCCGCAGAATTCGGACCGGGTGCGGCTCGAAGGTGAACACCACGGCGGGTCCGCAAACGCCGCGTGCTTTTTCAATCATCCGCTCGATAATCCGCGCGTGGCCACGGTGGACACCATCGAAATTGCCGATCGTCACCGCGCCCGATCGAAATTGGTCGGGCAGATCGTCAAGATTTCGAATGAGATTCACGAGCGACTCGGTTGCTAAAGAGAATCCAGCATTATACGAGTCCGTGTTCAATCGTCTAGCGACTGGAATGCCGCCGGCAAGAACCGAATCAAATCGCTTGCAATCATCGAGACTTGGCCAAGTTGTTGGGCAGCCAGATCTCCGGCAAGGCCGTGGACAAAGACACCGAGATGTGCAGCTTCGAACGCCGACAGCCCTTGGCAGATCAGCGCAGTGATGATGCCAGTCAAAACATCGCCGCAGCCCCCGGTTGCCATACCAGGATTGCCAGTGGTGTTATGAATGGATGCTGTTCCATCGGTGATCAATGTGCGAGGCCCTTTGAGAACAACGATGACGCCATGTGTTTTGGCAAATGATTCGGCTTCTTTTTCAAGCTCATCACGTGATCGTTCTCCTTCTGACAGGAATCGCTTAAACTCGCCTTCGTGAGGCGTCAGCACGCGCGGTCCCGCCAAGTTGTCCAAGACGACAGTGCGTTGCGCAAGAGCGAACAATGCATCCGCGTCGACGATCATTGGCGATGGTACCGTTAAATTGAGCCACCACACGAGTGATTGAATTCTTGCTTTGCGGCCAATTCCCGGACCACATGCAACACATGTTGCATTGCTCGTGGCGTTCAGTAGCTCATCCATTTTGCCATGCAACGAATCGCTCGGTTTGCTTCCGCCGGACCAATCTTCTGGCAAAGCATCGGCTGGAAGGGTAAGCGTCATGTAAGACGGTTCAAATGAAGCCACAACTTCAAGACACGGTTTTGGTACGGCAAGCGTAACCAAGCCGGCACCGCTGCGAAGTGCAGACATGCCAGCCAGTGAAATCGCTCCCGTCATCCCAACTGATCCGCCAACGAGAACGGCACGCCCATAGTCTCTTTTGTGGCTATCGGACCTCCGAGGTGGAAGTTGGGGCAGGGCAGGGGAGTCATTTGTCATTGGTCATTTGTGTTTGTTGTGCGCGATGAGGCCGGCGACGTAGGCAGCTTTGAAGCCGGCGTCGATGTTGACGACGACGACGTTTGACGCGCAACTGTTAAGCATGCCAAGCAATGCCGCAACGCCGCCGAAGCTGGCTCCGTAGCCGACGCTTGTCGGAACAGCAACGACCGGACAGGCGACGTAGCCGCCGACAATGCTGGGCAATGCGCCTTCGAGTCCTGCCACGACGACGATGGCGTCGGAGTCTTGAAATTCTTCCAAGCGAGCCGGCAAGCGATGAGGGCCGGCGACGCCTACGTCGTGGACCATCGTCGTCGAAACTTCCATCCAATCCAGCGTCTCCCGGGCTTCTTCGGCGACGGGCAGATCGCTGGTGCCCGCCGTGATCACGGCGACTTTGCCGATCGGTTTGTTTGGCTGAACCGCGATGCGAAACGTGCGGGCGACGTCGTTGTATTGTGCCGCAGGAAACGTGCCGCACAGTGGCTTGGCCTTTTCCAGCGAGATTCGGGTTGCCAGCACGCTGGAGCCCTCCGCCAACAAACAATGGAAGATCTTTTCCAAAGTCGCGACGGACTTGCCTTCGCCAAAGATGACTTCCGGAAAGCCGCAACGTTGCCGCCGGTCCAAGTCGAGGGAGACATCGCCCAGTTCGGCCGTGCGGGCGGACGACACCGCGTCGACGAAACGATCCAATGTCAGTTCGCCGCTGATTAGTTGTTCGGCCAGTTCTTGGATCGACGCGTTGGTCATCTGTTTCATTCTAGGACAGCACCGTTGCGCAAAAAAAGCCCGGCTCTCTCAAAGCCGGGCTTATGATGGTTCGCGAACACGATTCGGCGACTAATAAGCACCTTTTCCACCACGTTCTGGTGTTCGAGGCTTAAACTCGCCTGAGCCACTGGATGCTTCGGCGGCTCCGCGTCGACCCAGTTGCGTCGTCTTGGCTTCGCCTTTGTAACCCATGTAGCCGAGCAGTTTTTCAACGGAAATTGTCTCAACACCAAGTTGCTGAGCTTCATCGATCATCTTTCCGTACGCACGGCGAATCTTTTCGGCTGCTGGGCCGACTTTATCCGTCGGTCGATCGCCCAACACGAGATAACGTGTGTGAACGGTCATCTTTCCAGTGCGTTCACCCTCATCGTCAACTTCCGCGTCGATCACGCCGTTGTTGACGAGAATTTGGCCCTTGAGCAGATTTCGATCGCTCTTTTCGTCGCCGTTGAAATCCATGAAGCCGGCCAACGCAAAGTGAACTTTGCGGCCCGGAACCCAAGTCGGCGTGAAAATGTAGTCGCCGGGCAAGATCGGATTTGCGATTTCGTCATCGATGATTCGTGCCTCGGACAGATGGCGTTCAATGATTCTCGTGACTTCGATGGCGGCTTTGGCCTTAGCCTTGGCCGTGTTCGACTCGTCGCGGCTGTAGACGGAGAACGTTTGCTGGCGTCGCAATCCATCGGTCAATCCAAGATTGATGTACACAATGCGCGACTTTTGGTCGACCCAACTGATTTGTCCATCCGGCACGTCATAGTCTTTCCGCTCGAGTTCCTTCTTTTGGATCTTGAGGCTGGTGACCAGCAGATCTTGCTTCTTGGCCGTACCTTGCAGCGCTTTGACGTCACGCTGATAACGATCTTCCAGTTTTTTGTACTGCTCGTTGCCGGCCACGATTTGTGTTTGCAGCACGCCTTCGGTCTTTTTCAACTCGGTTAGCTGCGTTGTGTACTGGCCCTGGGCGGCCAGGACATCGGACTCGGCTTTCTTCTGTGCTGCTTCCGCCACGGTCACTCGGTTGTCTGCGGTCGCCACTTTGGTTGTCGCATCGTTCTCGATCGTGACGCGCTCGTTCTCAGCGCGGATGCGGTTCAGATTGCGATTTTGAATAATCTGCACCAAATAATTGGGCAGCGTTTGCCAGTTCTCTGCGCCGGCCCAGGCATTGCCGTCACCAAGTACCTGGTCGCTCTCTTCAAACAGCTTCATTTGGGCGGTGAATTTCTCTTCGATCGCGGCCATCTTGGTGTCCAGACCGTCCGCCGCGCCGTTCAGCTTCAGTTCGTTTTTGAGCTGTACGATTTCCGCGGTTTGAAGCTCGTTTTCGCCGATCATCCACAACAGCAATTTGCTTTGGGCATCCAAGCCTCGATGTTTCGTCTGCTCAACTGCGGCATCAGCTTGGGCGCGGTCGACGTCGGCCTGCATCTTGACCGTCTTGTCGTAGAAGATATAGGTGGTCACGCCAAGCGCGACGGTGATCATGACAAACAGAATCAATGCAACTTGAAGGCCCTGACTTTCGCGGGACGCCATGTTTTGCTCTCCTTGAAAGGCCCGTTCTCTTACGGATTTGTGCGGGGTTTAGAGAAGGGTGCGACGTGTGTGCCAATTCTCGCTCGTCGATTCGAGCTTCTGCGGCTTCATTCGTGCTTGCGGTTTCAGATTATTCCCTTTCGGATAATTCGGCAGTTTGCCGCTAAATCATTATCCCACAGGGGTATAAGCCGATTTTAAATGGAAGCCAAAAGAGTGTCAAACTTATTGCGGGAAGAAAATCCTTATGATGAAATACCCTGGGGGCGGTAATGCCGAATGTCGAAATACCCAGTGACGAAAGAAATCCGAAGTTCTGAAGAAGAAAACTACAAGCCATAACGCTTGGAACTGCTAATTCGCACTTCGCGTTTCCTTCGTCATTGGGTATTTCGCCGTCCGTCATTCTTCACGGCTCATATCGGCATACGTCAAACTCGCCTCCCAAGCGAGGATGCCAGCGATCGGTCCAATCACCAATCCAAGCAGGCCGCCCATTGCCAGGTTCGAGTAAATCAACCCAAAGGCAGCGCCAAACACTGGTCCTAACGATCCGCCCAGCGTGAGTCCCGCCAACACTCCCCAGACTCGTACGCCATCCGCCCGGTCTGGCAACAAGCCCACAACGCCGCCGTGCCACGCATGAATGGCACCCACGACGAGGCCCGTCAAGAGTCCGATGACAAGCCCACCCGCTCCGTCGATCCCTAATGGCAGTGCAATCCCTAAAATCGCCCCCACGGCAGTCGCCGCGACAGTGCCACCCAGAACGCCCATCGCCGGTGCTTCATATCCGCTCGCTTCTTCACTCATTGCTGTCTCCTGGCATCGCTCTGTCTCGGCGTGGTTCTACAGCGCCGAACACTTGACACTGTTTGATTGACGGCTCTACCATTTTGTTCGTTTCCTTGACTGATCACAAGGCACCACTGTGCGTCCCATATGGCAAAACCTCGCCAACAAAAGCTGACCGGATTTGACGATTCGGCCGACGTGCCGGCCGAATCGCCGCCCACAGCCAGTCCTCAGCCCGTTGCTTCGTCTGTTGATCAACCGGCGGACCTGCAAGGCAAGGTCGTCTACGTGGTTGACTCGCACTCGTTGATTTTCCAGGTCTTTCACGCCATGCCGGAGATGACGAGCCCCAGCGGCCAGCCCGTTGCCGCGGTGCATGGTTTCACGCGCGACATGCTGGACTTGCTGGAGAATAAGCGGCCGGACTACCTATTCTGCGCGTTTGATCTCCACGGGCCCACGTTTCGTCACGAGATGTACGACCAGTACAAAATCACCCGTGATGAGATGCCGCAAGACTTGCGTCCACAGATTCCAAACATTCGCCGGATGCTCGATGCGTTGAGCATCCCGACATTGGACTACGAAGCTTACGAAGCAGATGACATCTTGGCGACTGTCGCGCGATTGGTGGACGAAATGGGCGGACAGTGTTTGCTGGTGACGGGCGACAAAGACTGCCGGCAATTGATCACCGACAATGTCCAGGTTTACAACATTCGCAAAGACTCGGTTTATGATGCCGAGGCGTTGAAAATCGACTGGGGCATTCGACCGGACCAGGTTGTTGACTTTCAAGCGCTCGTCGGCGACTCGGTGGACAACGTGCCTGGTGTTCCATTGATCGGGCCGAAAATTGCTCGCGAATTGCTCGAAAAATACGAAACGCTCGACGAAGTGCTCGATCACGCCGACGAGGTTTCGGGAAAGAAGCGCAAAGAAAATCTGTTCAACTTTCGTGACCAGGCTTTGCTCAGTCGCAAGCTGGTGCGTCTTTCAAACGACGTGCCGATTGAAATCGATTGGAATGCCGGCCGCGTGGGTGGAGTGGACAACGAACAGGTTCAAGAGCTGTGCCAGGAGTTCGGGTTCCGTCGGCTGGCGGAGCGACTCGGCGGCGTGAAAGTTAAAGACGCTCCGAAAAACTGGGACGCGGATTATCGAACCATCGCCACGGTTGCGGAGTTGGACGAGCTGGTCGAAGAGATGTCGCGGCAAACGCAGATTTCCGTCGACACCGAGACAACATCAACGAATCCACGTTGGGCGGACATTGTGGGTTATTCGTTCTGTTGGACGGAGGGTCAGGCGTATTATGTTCCTGTTCGAGCACCCAGCGGCGATCCGCAACTTGATCCCCACGTCGTGCGAAACAAATTGAAGCCGGTTCTTGAAAATCCAAAGATTGAAAAGATCGGTCAAAATCTGAAGTATGACATGATCGTTTTGCGATCGGTCGACATCGAGTTGCAAGGCCTGGCGTTTGACACGATGGTGGCCCACTACTTGATCGAGCCCGGCGAGCGGAACCACAACCTGGATGAGTTGTCGAAACGCTACTTGAATCATGAGACGATCAAGATCAGCGAATTGATCGGCAAGGGCAAGAACCAGAAACGGATGGATGAGGTGCCGGTGGAATTGGTGTCACCGTACGCGGCCGAAGATGCCGATGTGCCGTTGCGACTCGCGTCCATTCTGCGGAAGAAGCTCAAGCAGGAAGATTTGGAACAGTTGTTCGGGGATGTCGAGCTTCCGTTGATTGAGGTGCTGGCCGAGTTGGAATTTAATGGTATCCAGGTGGACACCGACCGGCTGGCCGAAATGAGTGACAAGTTTGGCAAACGCATCGACGAGTTAGAAGCGGAAATCTACAAAGTTGCTGGCCGCCAGTTCAACGTCAATTCGCCTAAACAACTGGCTGAGATTCTGTTCGACGAGTTGGGATTGCCCGTCGTCAAAAAAACGAAGACGGGTCGCAGCACGGACGCCGAGGTTTTGGATGAGTTGGCCAAGTCGCATGAGTTGCCCGCAAAGATCGTCGAGTATCGTCAAAACGCGAAACTGAAGAACACGTATGTCGATGCACTGCCACAACTCGTGTGTCCCAAGACAGGGCGCATCCATACGTCGTTCATTCAAGACGTGGCCGCCACGGGACGGCTGAGTTCGAAAGATCCGAACCTGCAGAACATTCCCATCCGCACACAAGAAGGTCGTGAGATTCGTTCGGCGTTTCAATCTGGCGAAGCTGGCTGGAAACTGTTGTGTGCGGATTATTCACAAATTGAATTACGCGTGCTCGCCCATTTTTCCGGTGACGAAGCCTTGCAAAAAGCATTCGCCGACGATGAAGATATTCACTCGCGTGTTGCCAGCCAGGTGTATCAAGTTTCGCTGGACGACGTCACATCGGACATGCGGCGAAGCGCAAAAGCGATCAACTTCGGCATTATCTATGGGCAAAGTCCGTTCGGGCTTGCAAAGGCCCTGGATATCGACCAGGACGATGCAGCAACGTTTATTGATGCGTACTTTGCCCAATATCCCGGCGTCGACAAGTTTATGACAAAAGTACTGGCGGAATCATCTCGAAATGGTTATGTTAGTACTGTCTTAGGTCGCCGTCGTGCGGTCAGTGGCGTTCGTGATCCGGTCGAACGCGGAGATTCTCGTCAACGCAACCTACCTGAACGGATCGCGATCAACACCGTCATTCAAGGATCGGCGGCGGACTTAATCAAACTGGCGATGATCAATTTGCATCGTTGTTTGAAAAGTGCGAAACTACAAGCAAGGATGTTGCTTCAAATACATGATGAACTAGTCTTCGAAGTCCCACCTGAAGAAATTCAACCATTAGCTAATCTAGTCAACCAAGAAATGTCCGGCGCATTCGAGTTGGATGTGCCGCTGAAGGTGGACATGAAGACTGGCGACAATTGGGCCGAATGCGAGCCGTGGGAGTAGGCTCGACGGCAACAAGCCTTTCCCACCCTACCAATCCAATCAATTCCACCAACTAATCAACGTGTGAACACAGAAGGTTTTGCGTAGCTGGATTCGCGAGAATTCAGTCGACGCGGTGCCTGGACTTTTGCAAGTTCCGCTACCAAGGTGAAACCGTTTGCGTGCGTTCACACAAACACCGGTTTTCGTCCATCCATCATGAAAGTCATCGGGATCGCGGGCGGTGTCGCCAGCGGCAAAAGCTTTGTCACCGAGGGCTTGAAACAACTTGGAGCGAAGACAATCGACGCGGACGTCGTGGCACACGAGGTGCTGCGGGAACCCGCTGTCAAAAAGAAATTACACGAGCGTTGGGGAGACGACGTTCTTGATGACGACGGTGAAATCAATCGATCCGCCGTGGCAAGAATCGTTTTTGCTCCGACGGCCAAAGCGGCCGATGAATTAACCTTCCTTGAACAAACCGTTCACCCCAGAATCGGAGAGAGATTAAACCAACAGGTCGAAGAACTGCGTGCGACGGAGACTCAAGCCGTTGTGTTGGACGCGGCGGTGATGTTCAAGGCCGGATGGGATCGGTTTTGCGACATAATCGTTTTCGTCGACGCGACAGATGAGAAGCGACTTGAGCGTGCTGTCCAACGCGGTTGGACTCAAGAGCAATTTGAATCACGCGAAGAAGCGCAGGAGATGCTGGAAACCAAACGAAGTCGAGCGGACGTGGTGATCGACAACTCGGATTCCGTCGAGAACACGACCAGACAGCTTCGTGAGTTTTGGAAACAAATGACATGGATGAATGACGAATGACGAAATACCCAATGACGAACGAAGCTCGAAATCCAAAGCTCAGAATCCCACTTCATAGATGTGTCCAGCCTTTGCAATTTGGACTTCGTACTTCGTCATTCCCGCCTTCCAGTCGGCGTCGTTCGCACTCCGGCTAAATCCTCACTTTTCAGGAGTTCTACACTCATGCCAAATCCGAAAACCTCACGCTCCGGCGCGAAGAAACCTTTGTCGAAAAAGAAATCCGACGCGGATTCCAACGACGGCGGCGACAACCATTCCAGCAAGCGTTCGTACGACGAAGCGCTGCGAGAATTGGAAGCCGAACGTGAACCGATGTCTCTGGCCGAGGAAATCGCCGAGGAATCCAACCGCTCCGGCGAAGAGCCGCAAGATCGCTACGAAAAAATCAAGCAGGGTGACGTCCACCTCGCCGAGCTGCAAAAGATGAACATGAACCAGCTCATCAAGGAAGCTCGCAACGAGAACGTCAAAGAAGCGTCGGGGATGAAGAAGCAGGATTTGATCTTCAACATCCTCAAGCAGCGCGTGAAGATGAACGGGCTGATGTTTGGCGAAGGGACGCTGGAGATTTTGCCCGACGGTTTTGGATTCCTGCGTAGTCCGGACTATCACTATCTTTCGTGCCCCGACGACATTTATGTCTCGCCGAGTCAAATCCGTCGCTTTGGACTTCGCACGGGCTCGACGGTGGCTGGGCAAATCCGTCCGCCGAAAGAAAACGAACGCTACTTCGCGCTGCTGCGCGTGGAAGCGATCAACTATCAAGATCCCAGTATGATGTCGCAGCGCGTGCAGTTCGACGATTTGACGCCGTTGCATCCCGACCAGCGCATCACGATGGAACACGACGCGCGCGATATGTCGACGCGCGTCGTGGACATGATCACGCCGATCGGCTTCGGACAACGCGGTTTGATCGTCAGTCCGCCGCGTGCCGGAAAGACGATTCTCATGCAAAACATGGCCAAGGCGGCGTTGGCGAATTTCCCGGATGCTTATGTCATCATGCTGTTGATCGACGAGCGTCCGGAAGAAGTGACCGACATGGAGCGGCAAGTGAAAGGCAACAATTGCGAAGTCATCAGCTCGACGTTTGACGAACCATCGTCGCGCCACGTTCAGGTTTCGCAAATGGTTTTGGAAAAGGCGAAACGAATGGTGGAGTTTGGCATCGACGTGGTCATCTTTCTCGATTCGATCACGCGGCTGGCTCGTGCTTGGAACTCGGAATGTCCGCAGTCGGGCAAGATTCTGTCCGGTGGCTTGGACGCCAACGCTTTGCAGAAACCCAAGGCCTTCTTCGGATCTGCCCGCAAAGTCGAGGAAGGCGGTTCGCTGACGATCGTGGCGACGGCGTTGATCGACACCGGCAGCAAGATGGACGAAGTGATCTTTGAGGAATTCAAAGGCACGGGCAACATGGAAATCGTGCTGGACCGCAAATTGGTTGACCGCCGAGTGTGGCCCGCGATCGACATCACCCGCAGCGGTACGCGACGCGAAGAAATGCTGATGGACCCGGAAGAGTATCGCCGCGTCTGCGTTTTGCGCCGCGTGATCAGCGACATGAATGCTCCCGATGCCATGGAATTGCTTGTGAGCCGGTTGGAAAAAACGAAAACGAACGCCGAGTTCCTGATGAGCATGAACATGAAGTAGAGCAGGGGAGTGAGGGTTTCGTGCCAAGAGAATTTCAGGGTCGTGTTGATGCTGGACCAGAAGGTCGGTTCGCCATTGTCGTTTCCCGGTATAACGAGTCGATCACTGAGAAGCTTCTGACCGGAGCGGTCGAGAAGTTGGCGGATGCGGGCGTTGAGGACAGCCAGATCGACGTTGTGCGGGTCCCTGGTGCTTGGGAGATTCCCGTTGTGGCGGCCGGTTTGGCGCGCAGCCAAGATTATGCCGCAATACTCACCCTGGGTGCCGTCATCAAAGGCGAAACGTCGCACGACGAGCACATCAACCGCCAGGTGAGTGTCACGCTGGGTGAACTTGCCGTAGAAACGGGTATTCCAGTTCTGTTTGGAATTTTGACCTGCAACACGTTGGAACAAGCGATTCATCGATCGGGCGGAAACGTGGGAAACAAGGGAGTGGAATGCGCCGAAGCGGCCTTGGAAATGGTTCACCTTCTATCCCAGTTGCCTGGTGAACTATAATAGTAATAGGCACACGGCGTGTGTGTCTCCCACCTTCCAACCTTTGGGTCCGTGATGTCGCGACGCAGCCGAGCACGTGAAGTCGTTTTGCAAGTTCTTTATCAGGACGATCTGAATCCAGGTCGCTCGCTGAATGAAGACGACGAGTTTATGGCCGGGCGGCTCAACCAGGACGAAGAGTTGCTGACGTTTGCGACGTCGTTGCTTTCCGGCGTGCGCCGTAATCGTGGCGAGTTGGACGAATTGCTGGGCCGCAGTGCCGACAACTGGAGCCTCGACCGCATGGCCGTGACGGATCGAAACGTGCTTCGCCTGGGAGCCTACGAAATTCTCTACGCCGACACGCCGCCGCGCGTGGCGATCAACGAAGCAGTCGATCTGGCCAAGCGATTTGGTGCCAAACAATCGCCTCAGTTCGTGAATGGAATTCTTGATCGCTTGCTGCACGAGTCGCAGGGCGACGAGGCGTAATACGACAATTCTACTGTGGGACGGATTTCCAATCCGTCCGCCGCGTATCGGGACGGATTGAAAACCCGTCCTACGGACCGGCCAAGACAAATCTTGCGGCTCGCGATAGAATTGGGCTTTTGATACTCGCAATCCTCCATTCCGCGGAGTTGAGATGGGCCTGTTTAGCAGCATTAAGAGTGGTTTTCAAAAGGCATTGAAAAAGACCGTCGCGGTCTTGAACACGGACATTCGTGATGTATTCAAGGCGGAAGGCCGGTTGGTGGACGACGAGTTTCTGGATGAACTCTATGCCGTCTTGATCAAGACCGACATGGGAACCGGGCCGGCTCGCGAGATTCGGGACGGCATTGAAACGAAATTCCGCGGCCGCAAGGTTCACATGAGCGATTTCGTTGAAACGGCCAAGGAAACCGTCCACGAGATCATGGACCAGCCGGAAGAGCCGATCAAGTTTGCCGACAGCGGACCGACAGTGGTGATGGTCGTTGGTGTGAATGGTTCGGGAAAGACGACTTCGATCGCGAAGCTGGGACAACTGTTTCGGGATGCGGGCAAGTCGGTCGTTCTGGGCGCGGGTGACACATTTCGTGCGGGCGCGGTTCAGCAACTCATCATCTGGTCCCAACGAATTGGTGCCGAGATCATCACAGGCGAAGAAAAGGTCGATCCTGCCAGCGTTGCCTATCGGGCGGTCGAGCGAGCGGTCGAGACGAACGCCGACGTCTGCGTGGTCGACACGGCGGGACGACTACAAACGCAGTCGAATTTGATGCAGGAGCTGGGTCGCATCCACCGGGTGATCGGCAAGGTGATTCCTGGTGCCCCGCATGAAGTGTTACTCGTTCTGGACGCAACCGCCGGACAGAACGGCATCAGTCAGGCCAGTGGTTTTTCCGAAGCCGCCCAGTGCACGGGCATCGTCCTTGCGAAGCTCGACGGAACGGCCAAGGGTGGTGTGGCGATCCCCATTCGCAAAAAGTTCGATCTGCCGGTAAAGTACATCGGCTTGGGAGAGAAAGTCGAAGATCTCGAACTCTTCAACGTCGACTGGTACGTCGATGCCCTGTTCGACGAAGTCAAAGGGGAATGACGAAACACCCAATGACGAAAGAATGACAAAGCACAGAGCCCGAAACTTGCACACGTTTTTCGGTTCTTGTCATTCACTCATTCGCGCTTCCTTCGTCACTGGGTGTTTCGTCATTCGTCATTCCCACCGCAGTCGTTAAAGTTTCTCATCTCGACGCGAAAAACTTCTAAATGTGGCCATTTCGCCTCGACATTCTCAACAATTCCGGCGGGCTCGTGGCCGATAGTTTCTTTGGACAAACATCCAACCAGTGATGTGCGCGACATGTAACCTCTGCGACGTCGCCGCATGAGTGCCACATCACTCCTACCACTGTTTACCACAAACCACAGGGTGCGAAGCCTACGCACCTCCTACCTTACGCCTTGCACACCATATTCAAGGATTGGGAGTATCCTGCCATGAGAATTCTTTCCTTAACTCTTTCGGCCGCGTTGGTCACCTGCTTGTTTGCAGTCACTGCCACCGCGCAAATTATTGAGACACCCACATCGGTCAAACCGATCGGGTTTACTCACGACTACTATGAAGTCAATCAACCCGCGGAAGAGTCGCCCAGCGACGACGTCGTGCCCGAAGTCGAAAACGGCGGTGGATGCGACGGTTGTTGTGACGCCTGTGGTTGCGACGACGGCGGATGCTGCTCGTCATGCGATTGCTGCAGCGGCTGCTGCTGTTGTTACTTGTTTGGCCCCTGCGAACCGTTTTCGATCGGCCAAATTGGTTGCTGCGGTCCGACGATCGGCGGTTGGATTTCGATGGGTTACCATGCCCAACCGACGCCCTTGTCGCAAGCCAATGGCGACTTGCTCGCCTTCAACGATGTGCCCAACGGTCTTCGTGCCCACCAAGTGTGGATGTACATGGAAAAAGAAGCATGTGCCAGTTGCTGCTCATGGGATTGGGGTTACCGCATTGACTTCATGTACGGTACCGACGCACAAAAGACCCAAGCTTTCGGCAACGCTGCACTAGGGGCCACTGGTGGTGGTTGGGACGCTGGATGGGACAATGGAATTTACGGTTGGGCGATGCCTCAAGCGTACGTCGAATTGGCTCGTGGCGACTTGTCCGTCATCGTTGGCCACTTCTTCACCATTGTTGGTTACGAAGTGGTAACCGCCCCGGATAACTTCTTCTACAGCCACGCGTTGACCATGTTCAACAGCGAACCGTTTACGCACACCGGCGTTCTGGCGTCCTACCAAGCCAGCAACGCGACCAAAGTCTTCGCTGGCTGGACGCAAGGTTGGGACACGGCTTTCTTCCGCAATAACAACGGTGCGAGTAGCTACCTGGGTGGTTTCTCTCACGACATTAGCAACAACGTTAACTTCACCTACATCACGACCGCCGGCAACTTCGGTGCTCGTGGTTCGCAAGCTTACTCGCACAGCATGGTGTTCAGCTTCCAGATGACCGACCGCTTGGAATACGTTGTGCAAAGTGACCTGGTTCAAGTTGGTGCTGGTGCCCCCGTTGGTACATCGGCCTCGCAAGTTGGTATCAACCAATACACGTTCTACACCGTTTCGGACTGTGTCAAGCTTGGTTTCCGAAACGAATGGTGGAAGAGCGGCGACAACTCGTTCCACGAAGCCACGTTTGGTGTCAACATCAAACCACACGCCAATCTGACCATTCGACCGGAAATCCGTCACGATTGGTCCCCGGCGATTGCCACGCAAGCCGCGGCTCGCTGGATCTTCGGCATCGATGCAATCATGACCTTCTAAGACTTGCTTCGAAAACTGTTACGAACAAAAAGGGCCGTCCGATTTCGGGCGGCCTTTTTTTGTAGACAGACCGGTGCCCTGAGTCCGTCCGGCTGATCGCCATGGGTGTGGATGAATTCGCTGAAATGGTTGGGCGAAAGGGAGTGAAATGCCCTGTCCCGTAGCGAGCTGTCATTCGATCGACTTATAGAATTTGCCCCGCAACGATCGCAACTCCGTCCAAATCTTGGCTGTCGATTCTTGCGGCGAGACGCAGACGAAAATCAAGTTGGAATCCGGTCGAACTCGCGTGACCACTTCGAATCTCAAGGTCTGTGTCTGTTGCGTTGAGAACGGTTCGACCCATTCCAGATTGCCTTCGTACCTCGTTGGCTTTGAAGGTTCGCCATCTTGTTTCTTTAACATCATCGTGAACTTCGACGTGTCCACGGTTTTTCCTCGGCTTTTCAGAACAGCCGAGGAAAGGCCACGATAGTAAACCAACAATTCTTGCTGAACAATTTCACGGGTCAATTCTGGTTCAGAGTCCACTTCGAAGACGAACGCATACGAGAAAAACGAATCAGACTTGGCGTCGAACATCCCGGGCGCGAAACGGATGACCTCGGTTCCCTTAAGTTTCATTTTGGGGGCGAACGGCGGCGGCAGCTTGATTGTTTCGCCCGTCCAATTCTTCGGTGTATCCAGTTGAATCGAATCGGTCTTGTCTTCGGCAGCGAGATTCGAAAGATTAAATGCAATAAATAGCACCAACATGGCGTATCGTTTCATAGCGGGTCCTTTCCAGTGGTTTCAATGCGAGCGTTCTGATGAGTCGGATTTTACTCTTCACCGTGCTGATTTTCACCCTGAATTCCACGCCGGCGCGAGCGGACCTTGTCTTTCCGGAAATCGCCGGCACGGGAATTGAAATGCCGCCACCGACGCACGTCGCGATGGCTGGTGTCGCTCTTTCGGCCGCAATGGTTGGATTTGGGCTGCTGCTGACCAGAAAGCGAAGTCCTGCGACACGCCGCAAAGTGGCACTGACCGGGCTGATTCTCATGCTTGGTGCGACAATTGCATTCACGATCTGGTCGGTCATGGAACACGGCACGTTGTTTTGAATTTGCGTCGCACAGGCTGGCGGCCAAGGAGAAATCGGCGAAAACAGGCTGGCAGCCTGTGGTACGAGTTTTCAAAGATCCCATTCGCTCATCTGTCGAGCGATTTTCAACATTTCGTTTTTTCGTTTTTCGAAGAAGCCGAAGAAGACCAGTAGCGAGATGCCCATCACGATGCCGAAGGCCCACCACGGCCAGACGTTGTTCAAGCGTTGTTGGGCGTGAGCGACCATCGATAGCATGGCCATCAATAAAAACAGTGCGCCGAGAAACAAGTATGCTCGGACTTGCATCATGATGCCCACCAACATGCCAGCCACAGCCAACACGGCCAACACCATCGGCGGCCAAAGCTGGTCGCCGATGCCGCTGATGAAAATCTCGCTGGTCGAACTGATGTAGATCACGGCCACGCAAAGATATCGCACGGTCGCCAGTTGCGATTTGGTGAGTTGGTCGCGATGCAGTTGCACGGCGACCAGCGCAGAGACGGCGGGCGGGATGAGCCACATTTGTGGATGTGTGAGGAATTCGAGCGCGGGAAAACGATTGTAAAACAGCCACAGCGCGAAGTTCGCGAAGATGACGGCCGCAACGCCGCTGGTGAGCGACGCGCGAGTCATGCTGATCATCATATAGATGCCGCCGGCCAGCAGCATCACCAACGCCCCGTCCGCTCGATGTTCGATCGCCCGAAAGCCAGCCACCACAATCACGGGCAAGATTGCCGCCGTGTGGAAAAACGGTTGCGCGAGCACCTGCAATTTTCGTTTGTCCAACATGTTCGCTAGCGCCACGCCGCCGAACGAAAGCAGCATCGCCACATAGGGCCAAAACTGTTTGATGCCAAATTGAAACAGCCACGGCATCGACAAATAAAGATGCCCGATCATTCCCGCCGCGACGGCTTCGGCCACGTAAACGTATCCCGTCCGCTGCAGATCGTCCAGCGCCAGTGGATCGTGCCTCGGCAACACGGCGATGCAAATTAATCCCGCGACCATCGCCAACACCATCACCGCCGCTGCGACCGCCGTCGGAACAGGTAACCCGCATCCCGTCTCGGTGTCGAACAGTCTTGTTTCGATCACCAGCACGGCGGCGAAACAAACGATGCTCAGCAAACACGTCACGCCGGTCGCCTGCCGAATCGTTGGCATCCACGTGCTCGTCGCATTCATCAAGCGCGGCAACACCGCGCCGTAAACAAACATGGCCGCCGCCAGCACGAAAAACGTCCGGATCGGCAAGCTCAAATCGTCGGTGCTCATTTGCATCGGCGACAAATCGGCCCACGACAACAAAACACACGATAAAGTTACCGTCGCCAGGCTCGCCCAGCGAATCCACACTCGCCGCTCGTCGGCAAACGCACCGAATCCAAACGCCAGTGGAACCACCGCCAGCGCCGCTAGATAGCGCAACCACCGCTCTTCCACGCTGGCAATCGCCGGCCACACGATCAACAAGACAACGGCCGCGATCAACACGTGGATCGTCGGTAACTGGCGGCTCATCACACGATGCGTCGCCGCTGGGCGCGGGATACCGATCTTGCGCCCAAGGAATTTGATGACGTGACGGTTGTACCACCACAACGCCCAAGCCGCCGTCAGCCAACCGAGCACCAGCGCCACAACGACAGCCCGCTGTTGTCGCGTAGACATGTTGACCACAACGATCGCGATCGCCAGTCCCGTCATCCACAAATATCTGCTGACGATTTTGAATCGCGCTCGATCGTTCCACGTGTTCAGCAGCAGCAAGCCAAACGAACTCGCAATCACCACACCACCAAGCGGCGACAGAAGCACTCGCTCGTCCACAAAAAAACCGCGGCCGAAGACCGCCGCCACCAGCCACTCGCCAATGCCGGCCAGCAGAATCCAGATGCCCGACAACAGCGCCACGACGTTTGGCAACCGCACGAAGTTGCGTGGCATCAACACGTGTCGCACACGTCGCTGAACGACGTAAAAACCAAGCCAAATGAAACTGACTAAATGCAGACTCAACATCCAAACATGGACGATGCCTCGCGAGAACCATCCGTGTGGATCTATGACAAAAATCAGATGACCCGCGACAAGTGCCAGCGCCGCGGCGATCCAAGAGGCCTGCCAGTTTGTCTGGGCGATGCCGTAAGCCGTCGCCGTCCAGACCAGCATCAACATCATGAAAATGTGAAGCCAAAAGCCGCCAAGATCGTAGGATGCCCCGCGCATCGCGAACATCAGAGCGAATCCTCCGAACAGCAACATCGGCAGTTCGGTGAAAAACGAGTCGACATGCGCCGAGCGCCGCCGCCGCAGCACGGCGAACACGCACTGAGCCATCACGACACCGACCGTGCCCATCAAGACCGCGCGAAACGGCCACCACGAAGTCGGCGCGGAGTAGCGGTCGATGGTCGTCGCAACGAGCGCGGCCGTTGCCAGTCCCACGACGCCGACGAATGGAATGCGTCCGGTCGTCAGCACGCCGGGCCAGATCGTGATCGACAGCGCGACGATTAAAACGAGCGCCAGATAACCAAGCGGCCCGCCCGCTTCGTTGATCCATCCAGCCGACGAAGTGGGAAACCAAAACACGCGGTGCAGAATCAACGCACTCAAGCTGACGACCAGCACGGCGTTCAGCGTCGCGTGCAAATCCAATTGGCTGAACGGAAAATCCGCCGAGAGATTCGTCGACCCGATGCGTCGCAAGTACGCGTACCAGACAAAGCCATAGATCGTCATGCCCAGCGAAACGGCCTGCAGGATGTTCAAAAACCACGCGGTCGCAAGCTTGGGATGCGGCGACGCCCACAACAGTACCAGCGACACGAGCACGACATATTGAAACACGCCCGATCCCGCGATCGCCAGCCACCCACGCCGCTCGGTAATCGCGTAAAACAAAAACGTCGCCACGATGATCGCGATCGGTACGCCAAACGAAACGTCTTTTCGCAAGTCGCCCAGCAACGAAGGTCGCATCGGCCCGCCCAACGCATCGCCGCCGTTGAGCAACGCCTGGCCGACCGTCAATGTCGAAATCAACAGCACCCCGGTCACGACGATCGTCAGCGACAGGTTGATCAAACGCTGCCATTCGACATCCGACCAACTTTCCGCCGTTCGCAGCCGCAACTGCCGTCGCAACGCGTGAGCAAGTTTTGTGATCCGAGTTCGTTCGCCCAGTAGCGCGGCAAGGCCCACGCCGCCCAGCGGCAACAACCATCGCAATGCCGATCCCACGCCACGTACAGGTTCCAATGAAACGCTGGAAAAGCTCCACGCCAAGAACCACAAGACGATCAAGGCAGCCAGCCTTTGAGACGCTGGGCGCAACAAAAGACTCACAAATACCGCGAGAGACACGGTTGCCAAAGCCGCGATGACCAATGGCGCGTTGCCGAGCAACTGCACAAAAGTGTCCGGCCGTGCAGCAACTTTTCGTGAAAGTTCCGCGCCGACGTCTTGTGACAAACCTACGACGATCAACAGCGTAACCGCCGCACACAGCATGTATAAAACGACTTCTTCCACACGGCCGGCATATCGCATCAACCAGTAGCACCAGCGACGACCGCGAAGTGCCCAGGCGTCTGCTGCCCAAATCAAATACCACGCGGCCATCGCAATCAATTGAATCCAGACGTGCCTCGCTTGCCGGAGCGATTCGCACCAACCGAAATGCAAGGCCGCTTCGCCAACCGCCCCGATCGTCACCAGCGCCGTCGTAGCGAAGAAGATTAATGCCGATTCGATCCGGCGTGTGGCACTTGCCAATGTCACCGCCGCGATGACAGTCATCGAAAGCGAGGCGGTAGCAAAACCGCTCGCTTGCGGGACAAGCACCATCGCACTGATTATGGAGCCACCAATTGCCAGGTGGCCGCACGAAGCGAACGACGGCATGGGCAGCGTGGAAACTTGACGGCGAAGAATCCGCAACACAAGTGCCGCCACGGAACAAGCTCCGGCCGTCAACACGGCGAGCAACGTCCACCGCGTGTCCACGCTGCGGCTGATCCCCACCACAAATTCACCAACCGGCCGATTCCAGAACAACGCGTGCAGCAACGCGCCGACCAACACCACCGTCGCTGCAAACGGCATGGCTTCATGTGGCACGCGAAACGAGACGACAAACGCGAGCGCGGCGAGCACGAACAACAGAATCGTCGCTGTCGTCACATCGAACGGATTGTCTCGATTGACGAAACTTGCGGCGACGGCCAATGCAGCTCCGAGCAAAAACATGACGCCCGAGCTGGCCAGGTTGACGGTTTGGTGCTTCCGATCCGTCGCGTCGACCAGTTGAAACCGCGTGAGCAACCACGCTCCGGCAAGCACACAAACGCCGACTACGACAAGACAGAGGCCGCCGAAAGCACTCACCGTGGCCGCCTGCAATTCGATCAGGTTCGTCGCGCGGTTGAAATGAAATGTGCCCAGCGCCAGATTTAACGCTGTCAGCGCGGCAATGCCGAGGCAAGCCCAAACGGCCGACATCATTGCCGCCATTCGCCGGTTCACCGCCAAGGCGCACAGTAAGCCGCCGCTCACAATGCTCGTGGCAAGCAAAGCGGCCGGATAGACAATCGACGACAATACACTGGCGACGGTCAATACGGTGCCCAAAATCAATAGTGTCGTTCCGGTGATGCGAAGATTCGGCGACTGGCCGGCCGCTTGTTGAACGACCGCTCCGATCCAAGCCACCATGGCGAACACACAGCAAAACGCTGGCAGCATCGCCACAAGCCAGTCGATGTAATTGCCCGTCCGCGAGAAAATGAGTGCGACCGCCGCGGCAAACGAAAACGCGCTCAGTCCCAAAAACAGCAGCAACCGATTGATCGATCGCACAGTCCATCGCTCGCGATTCCACTGCCGCGGAACTGCCAGCACGACGCCGATCAAGTATCCAACCACCATTGGCACCGATAACAACATCATCTGCCAACTGACCGTCGGCAGCGTGATGCGGTTGTTAAACAGTTGCGAGGTCGAGCAAATCAAAATCGCGGCCACCAGCGGCAGTTGTCCGCGCCGCAGTAGATATTTGCTGGAATACCACGTCATCGCCGTGAACGCGCCAAGCCCCGTGATGATGGCAAACCAATAAACCGGGTCGGTGATCTCGCGGCGATCTTCACCTTGGCCCGTCAAAACACACGCGGCCAAGAAATTAAGTGGGATCAGCAGCAAACCGATCACGAGCGCGCCGCGACTGGTGTTGCGCAGTTTCCAGCGTTGCAGCGTGTAGATGCCCGCCGCATGAATCCCGCCGGTGATGAGCAGAAAAACGAGCGCGGGAAAAAACGGAATCGTTCGTCGCAATTCTTCGCGCAAGCTGATGACCAGTCCGACCGCACTGCCAACGATCAGAATGCCGCTGGCGATCTCGCCCCAACGGATGTTCTTCTCCTGCATGAAACCGACGAGCAATTCCGAGAGTGGTTTGCGAGGTGGTTTCTCTGGTTCATCCGATTCGTCATCCCACGGCGCTGGTGCGCTCGACGGAGCCAAAACTGCGTCGACAATTTGCTCCGCGTTGACTTCCTCGCTCGTCGGCGATGTCGTCGTAGCTTCGTGCAGGACAGGTTGCCCAT
>CAYFJO010000126.1:0-25575 GCA_964343305.1 uncultured Pirellulaceae bacterium
ACCGCACTGATCCAACAAATAGGCGGCGTCCATCCGCATACGATCAACGGGCAAGAAAGCCCGGTTCAACGGGCTTTCATCCGACAACCTGTCGGAAAGTAAGAAATACAACACTTTTAACTTTCACCAAAGCAGCAGTATGATGAAGCACTTCTGGATGGGGAAGTGCGTACATTCTGGGACATGCCTGCTGCGGCCTACGTCTTATATACGCGATTGTTATTGCGATCGGGTGAAAGTCTCTGGTTAATCCAAGTGCTAGGGAATCTGGCCAATAATCCAGTAAGCGCCGGGCACTATTTCTTTGGAAAGCAAGAGAGTACCCTGCTCCAAGTAGATGTCTAGGTACCAGTCCTTGAACTTGCCCAGCATCGGTTGAATGAAAAACGCGTTTCGCTCCTCTTGCTTGGTCAGCATCCAGTAAGCTCGCTCCGTCAGTTCTTTATTGAGCCGCAGGCAACTGGCGAACTCGGCATCGCCTTCGAGGAATGGCTTGATCTCGTTGTCAAATTCGAAGTACCAGCCGCGACAAGCGCCACTCGTGACCTGAATGACGTGCCCCTTGTCCGTCCGCGTGACTTTCCATCGAGTTTGTTGCTGCTCGTGGAAGAAGAGATCCGTCACGAGCGTTTTGCCATGCAGATTGTCTTTGGGCACACGATAATTCACGTACGCATCGTTGTACGCGCACTGGATCGCTGACCGTTTGGTGAGTACGGCGAGAATCCCCGTGGCTCGTATTCGGATTTCAGCGTCGTCACTCTTGGCAGCGGTCTTGAGTGCCGCGATGGCCGATTCACCGATCTCCAGCAACCGTTGGCTCGCTGCGTCGCGGACGTCAAATTGGTTGTGCCCCAGTTGACTAATCAACTGCTTCAATGTCGACGGTTTCACGGTTGCCTTGGGCGAGGAAGAACGCGTATCTTCCGCAACCGCGCCGTATGAAAAGAGGATTATGAACAAGCCAATTAAGTGACAAGCTAATCGTTTACTTCTCATCGCCAAACTCCGCTGCGAATTATACATTGCTTGGCAAGGAGTTTCATCGCCGCTGGTGTCAACGTGACGCGGACGAAACATTGGCAATCTGTCCTACGAGTCGCTCGACTGTGGTGGCGGATATTCCTTTTTCGCAACGGCGACTTGAATCTCTTCGCCTTCGACGCGGACTTCGAATGAATCGATGCTGACTTTTGGGTTGTCGCACCAGGTGCCGTCGCAGGTTCTGAATCGCCAGGCATGCCACGGACAGGTGACCACGCCGTCTTCCCAATGTCCGCCAGCCAGCGAGGCTCCCATGTGGGGGCAGTGGTCGTCGATCGCTTCGTACTGGCCGCCTTTGTTGAACACCGCCACCATGCGGCCGTTGACCGCGAAGGACGCTCCTTGGCCTTCCTCGATGTCTCCCACTTTTGCGACGGTCGTAAAATCAGTCATTTCAATTCCTTGTTGACGCCTCCGACTGAGCAGTTTGATTTGCATTTTACGTGTCGATCCGCTTCCGCAAAAGGCGTTGATCCAGGCAACTATTCTCCGTGCCTTGCCTAAGGTAGCTGACCTTGGCCGCGCCGGTGACCTATTGCTGGAGCGCGCCGATGTCGACGTTGTTGTAGTTGGATACGGCCGGAGCGTGGGCGTAGTCTTCCTTGGCGGTTTTCAGGGCCGTTTCTTTGGCGGTCTCGGCAGCTTCGAGGGCGTTCGTGTGGTCCTGGTCGGTGTAAGGGTTCCCAGCAAGATCTTTTTTGACACGATCATTGCGCCGAGAGAATGTGACCGGTGGCGGTGACCGTGGCGCTGTACTCGACACCGACGTAGTCGTTGATGGCGGCCGTCACCCTGCTACGGAAGCTGCCTTTGTGAAGGTCGGCCATCTGGTCGTACAGATTCTCGGCCGTGGTCACGCCGGCGTCGTAAACCGCGTCATGACCGTCCTGGGCAAGCGCGTGCGTCTTGTCGATCTGGGCGGACTGTTGCTCCAGGTCCTTGGCATCGGTGCCTGAGCGTCGACGTAATCGTCGTTGGCTTCGGCCACCGAGAAACGCCAGTCTTTGTCCGCGTCGGCAAATGGCAATCGCCTTGGCCAGATCCGCGTCGGCCAAGCTGAACTCCGTAAAACAGGGTCTGACCCCATGCACATGACCCCATGCACCCCATGCACATGCAGACCCCATGCACATGCATGATCCTTGCGGGGATGGCCCGCAGGATTATTCGTCGCTACCTATGAACAAGGAAGGTAGCGACTTCTTGAGCATCTCGCAGTCCTCTTGGCTGACTGGCGTTTCGTAGAGGCTCAACCATCTGAGCTTCGTCAGGTTAGCCAGTGGTGTCACATCGCTGATCGACGTGTTGTAGAGAGCCAACGAATCGAGATTCGTCAACTTGGTCAACGGTGTCACATCACTGACTGGCGTCATACCGAGGCTCAAAGACCAGAGCTTCGTCAGGTTGGCCAAGGGTGTAACATCGCCGACTTGCGTGTTGTCGAGGTTCAAATGTTTCAGGCTTTTGAGGTTGGCGAGTGGTGTCACATCACTGACTTGCGTGTTGTCGAGGCTCAACTCTCTCAGATTCGTCAGCTCGGCCAGTGGTGTCACATCACTGACTTGCGTGTTGTTGAGGCTCAACTCTCTCAGATTCGTCAGCTCGGCGAGTGGTGTCACATCACTGACTTGCGTGTTGTCGAGGCTCAACTCTCTCAGATTCGTCAGCTCGGCCAGTGGTGTCACATCACTGACTTGCGTGTCGTCGAGGCTCAACTCTCTCAGATTCGTCAGCTTGGCCAGTGGTGTCACATCGCTGACTTGCGTGTCGTCAAGGCTCAACTCTCTCAGATTCGTCAGCTTGGCCAGTGGTGTCACGTCGCTGACTTGCGTGTCGTCAAGGTTAAACTCTCTCAGATTCGTCAGCTTGGCCAGTGGTGTCACATCGCTGACCATGGTTCTATCGAGTTCCAACGATTCGAGCTTCGTCAGCTTGGCCAGTGGTGTCACATCACTGACTTTCCTGTAATCGAGGTCAACCATGACGACATTCGAGAAGTAGTCGATCCCAACGAGGTTACGCAACCAATCAGGTCCGGGCAGCTTAAAATCCCAGCCGTCCTCGTACTGATAGTCATAGCCAACCCTTCCGCCCAACTCCTTAACCCACTCGACTGTGCGACGCTGCCGGTTCGCTCGATTGGCATGCCATCCCAACCACAGACAGGCAACCGTTAATAGGACAAGGAACGTCCGTAAGCTCACACGAAACCACCGACGTCTGAACAACTTCGGCACCCGGCAATGCCACCAGCGGAGTTTCGGCTTATCGAGGGTCGTGGGCATGCAGCTATTCTACAACACGCCCTCGTCGAGCAACATTTAGTCACACACTGCCACAATCTGTGGCCTTTGGACCCGGCATTCGATATCTTTGAGACTATGACTATGAAGTAAACACCAAAACAATGCGGACAGGAAAAAGGGGTCAGGTCGGTCAGGTCTCTTTCTTGGGTGGTCTGCTCCCTTCAAATGACAACAGTAGGCAAAAATCGAAAGTTCGTAAGTGAGTGTTTGTCAACGGCGTCACGTAATCGTTGAGAGCAAACCACCAGCGCTGACGTCCCGTAGGCGAGGTCAAGATCTTGAAGAATTGATCGCTGTAGTAAGGGCGGTTGTCCCGTCCCTTTGTGTCGATCGGAAAACGACTGGTTCTCGTAAGCAAGTTGATGATCGCTCAACATCAAATCGAGGGAGGGAAGTAGGATCGCAGTTGCATTTCCCATTTCACTTCTGTCATCACCGTTGAGAACAGTGATCGAGAATTCTTGCGAAGTCTCCGATCACTACCTTTCAATGCATTCTTTCTCATATTCAATAAAGAATTGGGATCTTCGTTCGCTTGCTTGAATGACCTTCCGATGTCGTTGATTGTACCTTCAAGGCATTCATCAAACTCATGTATCTTTCGGGGTCCGGAAAAGTCGATCAGGTCGACCTGATCCCTTTTCTCCATCCTTCTCCATTCCCGCCGTGGCCATGTTTTGGCCTGTCAGGGCAACCGAGATCGTGCGATATTAAATGAGGATGATTGAATCCCAGATTGACACGGACTATTTGATGATCAACCAAGCACTGAAAGACCAACTTTGTTCCAAGATTCTTCATCGAGTCAAAGCACCGGCGCAATACTTGGGTGGCGAGTTGAACATGGTCCGCAAAGATCCGGCTAGCGTGGCGGGCCGGCTGTGCCTGGCGTTTCCCGACACTTATACGATCGGCATGAGCCATCATGGGCTACAGGTTTTGTATTCACAGATGAACTCCCGCGACGATTGGGCATGCGAACGGGCGTTCACTCCGTGGATGGACATGGAAGACGAATTGCGCCGAGCCGGTTTGCCGTTGTACAGCTTGGAAACATTTTCGCCGTTGTCGGAATTTGACGTCATTGGTTTCTCGCTGCAGTACGAAATCTGCTCGACCAACATTCTGACGATGTTGGATTTGGGCGGAATTGCGATCCATGCCGACGAGCGGACGATGGACGACCCGCTCGTTATCGCCGGCGGTCCATGTGCGCAGAACCCCGAACCACTTGCTCCGTTTATCGACGTGTTTGTCACCGGCGACGGCGAAGCGAGCTTGCCAGCCATTTGCGATCGTTGGCTGGAACTGAAGAAGAGTCGAGAGTCGAGGGTCGAGAGTCTAGAGCAGGGGAGGGCAGGGGAGGTGCGGCGAGAAGAGGCACTCGCGCAGCTCGCGAAAGACTTGCCGTTTTGCTACGTGCCAGGGTTTTACGAACCGGAGTTTCGCGATGGGCGGCAAGTTGCGTTGAATCGAACACGGCCGGATGTGCCGGAGACGATTGAGCCGTCGGTGATCTCAGACCTCGACTCGTTGTCGCTGCCGACCAAGCCGATTGTGCCCTATGTCGAATGTGTCCACGACCGCATCGCCATCGAAATCATGCGTGGCTGTCCGTGGCAATGCCGTTTTTGTCAAAGCACGGTGATCAAACGGCCGCTTCGATTTCGCAAAGTCGAAACAATTATCAACGCTGCTCTGGAAAGCTATCGCAACACCGGATTCAACGAGATTTCGCTGTTGTCGCTGTCCAGCAGCGATTATCCACAGTTCGAGGAACTTGTGCTGAAGATGCGCGAAGTGTTCACGCCGTTGGGCGTCAGCATTTCGATTCCCAGCTTGCGGGTCAACAAACACCTGCGCAGCATTGCGGAGTTGTTGGGCAACGACCGACGAGCGGGATTGACGCTCGCGCCGGAAGTCGCCCGCGACGACATGCGCGAACAAATTCGCAAAAAGATCAAAAACGAAGATCTGTACGAAGGCTGCCGCACGGCGTTTCGCAACAACTACAACAGCGTCAAGTTGTATTTCATGTGCGGTTTGCCTGGCGAGCGGCCGGTCGATCTGGATGGCATCGTCGAGATGGCGGAAACGATTGCTCGCATTGGCAAGGGAGAAATGGGACGTTATCCAAAGGTGACGGCCAGCGTCTCGAACTTCGTTCCCAAAGCCCACACGCCTTATCAATGGAACGGCATGCAGCAGCGCGAGTATTTCGAGTGGGCCCATCGCTACCTGCGCGACAAGCGTCGCATTCGCGCGGTCCACATCAAGTGCCACGACATCGAAACGAGTTTGTTAGAAGGCGTGCTCAGCCGAGGCGATCGTCGATCCGCGAAGGCCATTGAGTTGGCTTGGCAACGCGGCGCGCGCCTCGACAGTTGGTACGAGAATTTCAATGGTGAGCGTTGGTGGCAAGCGATCGCAGATGCCGGAATTGACGTGGAACAGGCGCTTCACCAGCCCTATGATGTGAGCGACAAATTGCCGTGGGACCACGTCAATGTGAAATACGGTCGCACTTTCCTGGAAAAAGAGCAAACGCGATCGGTCGTGCAACTGGATGCCATGGCGAGTGCCGAATAGCGAGGTAGTGCCCTAATTGTGAGCAGTAGACTTCCGAAGTTTCGGAAAACTTCGGAAGTCTGGTCGAGCGACTTCGTATTGCGGTCGGCTAAGAAGCTGGAGATACTAAGGTGGAACCACTTGTAGCCGCACTCGCCAGAGTGCGGATGGTCTGCGTTCTGGGGAACGCAGCTACGTTGATTTGGAATTCGTGGAGAAACCGATGCACCCACTGGTTAGCGTTAGCGTGATGTTCGTTTGCAGTCTCACTGCGGCATTTGTGCTTTTCAAATTTGTCAAGTCGACCGCCGGTGTTCAAGGCGATGACGTGGGATTCAAGATCCGCGGCTTTCAAGCAGGCGGTGCGATCGCGGGATTCTTGTTGACTTACGGGTTGCTTCATTATTCGTTTACAAGTTTGTCTTCCCAGCAGCATGAGGAGGAGGCGGCAGCGCCTTCGGCGTTGTGGACGATTACGGGCAAAGTCGTCAAGTCAGACGGTCTAAGTCCGGCCTTAGTCAAGGTGAGTCCTGTGCCGCCGATGGGTGCTATTTCCGACAACGGCGGCAATTTCCGCATGGCGCACGTCTTGCCAATCAAGGAGGATGTCTACCCCGATCTCGTCTTTGAATGCGAAAGTTACATCTCACAAACCGTGACAATTTCCGGTGAGAATGCCGAAATCGACAAGGAGAACCATCGAATCCGCGTAAGTGAAATTGTTACAATGGCACCTGAGGGCGATTTTTTTGAAGGTTTAGATGACATGTTCTCGGATGAGGAGATTTCAGAATGAGAAGACAACAATATTTCGTGTGGTTTTTGGTTTTTGGTTTGTCCACAATTCTGATCACCGGAACTGTCCATGCCCAGCAAAAGAAGCCGGCTGTCGTTGGCATCGTGTATCTGGAATCGGCTCAGGGAAAGAAATCGCCGCTGGCCAAAGCAACAGTCGAACTGAAGTTGGATGACAAATTGATCAAACGCGCCATCACGGATACCAAAGGGCGGTTTGCCGTATTCGCTGAGTTGAAAAACGGCACCTACACTGTGGCGGCCACTTTTGGTGATCATAAAAAGACCGTCGAATTTGACTACAAAGGAAAGATTACTAAACTCCTCATTGGATTGCCGGACAAGGAATAGCAGCAATCAAGGAGCACCTGCATGCCGTTACATGATTGGAGTCGCGTCGTTGCCGGGACGTTTCATGACTTCCATTATGTCTGGGTAGCGGAGCTTCGGAATCGGCTGAATCACGGTCTGTTGCCCGAGGGATTCTATGCCCAGGCTGAACAGGTAACGGGTGCGTCTGTCCCTGATGTGCTTACGCTTCATGATGCAAGCGACGAAAGTGGCACGGACGCTGTTGGTGAGTTTCAACCCGGCAGCCATATGGTCGCCGTAGTCGAGAATCCACCCAAGGTTTGGTTGACACAAGATGCCGAAGAGCGGCTCTATGCGGGCAAACGCAATCAAATCGTGATTCGTCATCGAACGGGTGACCGGATCGTGGCTCTGATCGACGTTGTCTCACCTGGCAACAAACAGAGCATTCAAGAACTTCAACGCTTATTGGAAAAGGTCGATTTGGCCTTGGCATCTGGTGTCCACGCCTTGCTGCTCGATCTACACCCACCCGGAACTCACGATCCACGCGGAATTCACGTTGCCTTGTGGGAATACGCGTTTGGCCCAGTTACACAACTCGCCGAGCCACCGCGCGCCACGCTCGCTTCGTATCGTGCTGATCCGGAAACCATTGCAACTGCTTATGTGCAGCCTGTATCTTTGGGTGAAACGCTGCCTGACATGCCACTGTTTCTTCACCCAGATTGGTACATCAATTTGCCAATCGAAGAAACCTATCAGCGGGCGTGGAATGAGTTTCCCGACCGGTGGAAACGTGTTGTTGGAGGAGACGATTAGCGTCACTCCCAACGAGAGATGAGGTCGGCGATCAAAAATCGAGTTACTTTCGTTTGATCTGAGTTTACTTCGGTTTAATTTGTTGCGGCAGTTCGCGAACTGCTCGGCGGCGGAAGTCCCAGCGAGCGCCCGCCGTGTTCCACACTCCGTCGATCCGCTCGCCATCGACGATGATTCCTACCCAGGGGTGCGTCGAGCCGTTGGAACCAACCGTTGTGTAACCACCCACCAGTTTGTTGTCACCTTGGCGGCGTGCTTCGATCAAGTAACTCGAACCGTAGAGAATATAGACGCGATCTTCGACCACCTTGATCTTGCAAATCGACGGGCCGCTCCATGATCCGGAGTCGCCGTTGTTCCAGCGGCCGTACCATTGGCCGTCGAGAAACATCGGGTTGCCTTGAACCGCATCCTTGGCCCAATCCTCGGCATTCACGTCGTCCTTGCCGCCCGGCAGTTCGATGTTCTTCGCGAATTCAATCGTGGCCGGACTAAACGGCGAGGCGACATCGTTAACGCCGAACGGGTTGCGCGGTTTATCGGCTGCGACAAGGAACGCGGAAAGACCTGCAACAAGAAGAAGACCAGAAAGAAAGCGTCGAGTGTTCATGGCCGTCAAGTGTAGGCAGTTACAGTTCCGCCACCGCTTCCTCGGGGATGTTGAAATTGGCGGAGACATTTTGGACGTCGTCGTGATCGTCCAGCGTCTCTAATAGTTTTAACACTTTTCGTGCCGAATCAACATCTAAATCCACCGTGTTGCTGGGGATCCGCGTGACTTGCGACGATTCGCAGGCGATTTCCGCTGCTTCCAATGCCGCGCTGAGGTCGGAATACACGTCGACCTCGCAGGTCAATTCAAACTTGTCGCCCTGTTTTTTCACATCGTCCGCGCCCGCCTCCAAGGCGATTTCCATCAGTTGTTCTTCGTCGGCTTGATCTTCGGCGATGAGGATCAAACCTTTTCGCTCGAACATCCACGCCACGCAATTGGTGCTGCCCAGCTTGCCCCCGTGTGTTTCGAACGCCTTGCGGATCTCCGGCGCGGTGCGGTTGCGGTTATCGGTCATGATGTCGCACATGATGGCCACGCCGTTGGGGCCGTAACCTTCGTACAAAACCTCTTCGACGTCGCCGCCTGCTACCTCGCCAGTGCCCTTCTTGATGCTTTTGGTGATCGTGTCCTTGGGCATGTTGGCCGCTTTGGCTTCGGCAACGGCCAAGCGGAGCCGCGCATTCGTATCCGGATCGCCGCCGCCCATTTTCGCCGCGACGATGATGGCTTTGGAACATTTGCTCCAAACCTTGCCCCGTTTGTTATCGATCAGGGCCTTTTTGTGCTTGATCCCAGCCCAATGGGAATGACCAGCCATGGTGCTTACTCCGCGGAATGCTGTTTGATTTTCTCTTCTGTCTTTTTCAAGAACTTTTCTTCTTCGCTCTTCTTAAACGCTTTGGCAGCTCGTTTCCAAGTTTCCAGTGCCTTGTCGACTTGGTCGGTCTTCAGATACGCGTCGCCCAAGTGGTCGAGAATGACGCCATCCGGTTCTTCTCCCTTGGCGGCATCTTGGAGTTGCTCGACGGCTTCGTCATATCGTTCAAGACGGTAATACGCCCAGCCGAGACTGTCACGATAAGCCTCGTTGTCCGGTTCCTCGGCGACGGCTTTCTGCACCATCACCAAAGCTCGGTCCAAACGCTTGTTCTGGTCGGCCCAAAGGTAACCGAGATCATTCATCGCGCCGATATCCTCCGGGAACTCGTCGAGAACCTGTTCCAGCCACTCTTCCGATTCAGACAATCGCTCTTGGACCACACACAAGTTCGACAGCGCCAGACGCGCACTCCGCATCGCGTCGCGAGTTCCCGGCGAATCGTGATCCTTGTCGAAACGCTTCAACAACTCGGCGTACGCTTTTTCGGCATCCGCATAACGCTTGGCGTGATACATGATCCACGGCACACGGCCATGCAGCCTGGCTTGTTTGGGCTGGATGCTGACGGCCTTTTTCGCGGTTTCAATAGCCTTGTCCGTCTGGCCGCTCATTTCGAGCGCCCCGGCCAGATAGAAGTGCAGGTCGGGACTGTCCGCTTTGTTGACCTTTTCGTCGATGCCACGCTGGAACACTTTGACGGCCGCCTCGTTTTGTTCTGCCATGAAAAGGTCCAGTCCCCAAGTCATGATCACCTGCCGTTTGCCAGGCTTTTTCTGTTCCACGGCGATCGCATAATATTTGTCGGCGACGTCAAACTTCTTCGCACCGACCGCCAATTGCGCGACAGCCAGCGCCACGCCATCCGAGAGCGTGTTGCCGTCCGTTTGGACTTGGCCGTCCGCGACTTCGATCAGCTTGGACATCAAACCGTCGTCTTCACTGATGCTGGTGACGGAGTCGCCGAACACCTCGAACGTGCCGGACTGCAAAATCGTCTTTCCCAAAACGTTCAACAAGTTTTCTGGATCTTGTCTTCGCCGCTGCACGTCGATCAACCCCTGAAACGCGGTCACGGATGGCTTTTCGCTGTCTAGCTCCTCGAAGACTTTCGCCGCCAAGTCCAGATCGTCGGCATCGAGCGCCCGCTGGGCGACGAAAATTCGCAAACTCGTATTCGGCTTTTTTTCACAAAGCGCTTGAACTCGCGCGCGAAGCTCCGTTTTGGCTTTCTTCTCGTCGCCCATGGTTTTCGTCAGCAATTCGCCAAGCAATTCGTACGGCTCGATCTTGGCAGTGTCGCTGCCCGACTCGAAATAGTCGGCCAAGTGCTTCAATGCTTCGTCGTACTGCTCACGTTCGTTGGCGATGCGGGCCAGCATGAACGCCAGCAGCGGCTTGTCGGCCTTGGCGTGGTTTGCCTGGCGGAACATCTTCTCGGACTCATCTAGCTGGCCCGCCGCGAGAAATGCCTCCCCAAACAAACGGTAAGTTTTATTGGGGTCACGCAGGACCGACTTTTTCAACTCGTCGTTGAGTCCGAATCGTTTTGGATCGTTTAATGATTCAACGACCACTTCGAACTGCTTGGCCGCCTTCTTCGTTTCGCCGCTAATGAAATAGAGCCGCCCCATTTGTAAACGAACGAGAATGACCGTGCCGTCCTTCTCTTCATCCTTTTGCATCGCCAGGGACCGCTCGAACATGGCCAGCGCACGATCAAAGTCCTGCTGCTCCGTGAGATAATCGCCGATCCGTCGCAATGTGATCGCGTCGCTCGGATGGCGTTCGGCCTTGATGACGGCATAACGCATGAATTCGCCGTTGCGTTTCAGTCCCAATGCAAGCTGAAGAATCTCGTCCAGCACGCGCCTGGAATTGGGATCATATCGCCAAGCCCGCTGATAGCGACGAATCGCTTCGGCAAATTTTTGACGCCGGAAGAGCATCCGCCCGTGGGCATACATTGCCGCGGCATCGATACGATCGGTCTGCGTCTGATCCCGGTCCGTCTTGGGTACGAGTGGAAGCGGAGCGTCTTCAAACGGCGAGGCGGCAGGAAATTTGTTGGTGTCTTTTGCCGATGCAAACATGCAAAGAAACAAGCAGCCAAGCAAACAGCCAGCGATCATTTTGTTGCGCGACATCGTGACACTCCGGCAAAGTCCCTGGGGAGAAAAGCTCAGTGCATGGAAGAGCTTGGTGTTTTCCACCATTTTAGCAAACCACGCAAATCAATTCCACGCCGCGAATTGTTGCCGCACCCCGACTTCGCAATTTGGCTGTTTAGCGCGGCTTCTTTCTTGCCAGGCGTTTGGTGGGAGACTTTTTCTTCGACGCGCCGGCCTTTGCTTTCTTTTTTGGTTGGGGGGCAGCTTTCTTTTTCTTGGCTGGCTTTGCCGCCACCTTCTTCTTCGCGGGTGCCTTCTTGGCCGCGGCAGTCTTTTCGCGTGCTTTCTTGGGTTGCACTTTTCTGGCGGATGACTTGTCCGCCGCCACTTTTTTCGTCGTGCGTTTGGGCAATCGTTCTTTCGCGTCGGGAGCGATTTCCAACAGGATGTTTCTGACACGCGTCGAGTGGGGGGAACCAACCAGGTCCGCCCCAAGTTGGTGCAGAAGCGAAGCAAATTCGATGCCTTTGGTTTTTGGAATCGCACGCTCAAGACCAGGAGCTTGACGCTTCTTGGCTTCTTTTTCAGAAATGATGCCGACAACGTAAAGCGTTTGCAAAACTCCCTCGCTAACACCAATCGAATGGCCGCCGAGCGACGTTTGCACAACATAGGACACGCAGAACGGTGTCATCCCGTCCAGCTTTTCGAGCTTCTTGACCGCCGTGCCGATGTTTTCTTTCTTGAGCAATTCCAACTCGTCGCCGAACGAGTAAAACGTTTCGAACACGCTGTGCAGCACGCGTCGCAAACGCGTCGCCGCCTCCGACGCCCGGTTCAACGAACTCATGATCTCCGACAATTCGGAGATCGTTGTCACGCGGACTTCGTTCCAGTCGAAAAAAACTTCCTGCAGTTTTGCGAACGCCTCGTCGGCGGGTTCGACAGGCGAGTTTTCCAGACAGCAGGCGTACATCAAATTCTCAAACAACGTGCGGTCGCTTGGAGGCGTGGTCGCCTGGTAGTGCTTCTTAAGAACCTTGTGTGTTTTGGTGATCAGCGATGCGCGGTTGGTGCTCATGGGGATATCGAGTTGTCGTTCTTGGTTGGTGGGAAAAAAGGAGGGTGTCGAACAAATAGAGTGGCTACGATGCTTCTTCGGCTTCGGCCGCCGACACGTCTTCCGAATCGGGCTCTTCTTCCGGCAAGACTTCGTCCAGGATGCGTGCGACCTCGATTGAGTTCTTCACGCCCTGGTCCAGGACAAACTTCAATCGTGGGATGTAACGGGCATCGATGCGGTCGCCCACTTTCTGTTGCAAAAAACCGCTGGCGTTCTGTAGGCCGTGGAGGCTAAGCTGCTGCTTGGCTTCGTCGCCCATCACAGAAATGTACACTTTGGCTTGCCGCATGTCGCCGGAGACTTCGACATAGGTCACCGTCACATCCTGGATGCGCGGGTCGCGCAACTGGGTCAATATCGCCATGCTGACGACTTCGCGAATGGCTTCGGCGGCTTTGAGGACTCGGCGGGAACTCATTTTTTATCTTGTAGCCGAACTCGCCAGAGTTCGGGCAGTCAACCATATAACCGAAGTCTCACGACTTCGGCTACAGTTACAACGTGCGTGCGACTTCTTCAATCTTGTAAGCTTCCAAAATATCGGCCTCTTTGACGTCGTTAAAGCCGGCCAACTTGATGCCGCATTCCATCCCGCGAGGAACTTCCTTGGCGTCGTCCTTGTGCCGTTTCAACGAATCCAGTGCATAGTCGCCAATCGTGCGGCCCTCGCGATTGACGCGGATGCGGCAACCACGCTCGATCGATCCCGACGTCACGTGGCAGCCCGCGATCGTACCCGTGCGGCTGATTGTGAAGATTTCCTTGACCAGCGCCATGCCCAGGTCGACGATGCGTTCTTCGGGTTTCAGTTGTCCTTCAAGCGTGGCTTTGATGTCTTCGTGCACTTTGTAGATCACGTCGTAACGACGGATTTCGACCTCGAATTTGTCGGCCTTCAAGCGGGCTTCATCGGTGGGAATCACGTTGAATCCAACGATGACCGCGCCTGACGCGTGAGCCAGCGTCACGTCGCCTTCGGTCACGGCACCAACATCTTGGTGCAGGATCTTGACTTCCACTTCGGGGTGACTGATCTTGCCAAGTTCTTTTTGGATCGCTTCGAGCGAGCCGCGAACGTCGGCCTTGATGATCAAATTGAGGGTGACCACGTCGGCATCGGAGGCACGCAAATCGCCTTCTTCCAAACGGCGTTGGAACTCTTCCAGCGACACGATGGGCTTTTCACGCATGCCAAGCGACTGCTCGCGAGTCTTGAACTGACGGCGTTCGGCGATTTCCCGCGCCTGGGCGATGTCGTCCAGCACATACATGCGATCGCCCGCTTCGGGCGCGACATCGAATCCTGTGATGTTCACTGGCATGGACGGGCCGGCTTGCTTGACTTTCTTTTTGGGCCTAAGCGTGTCGTACATCGCTTTCACTTTGCCATGTCCGCCGCCGCAAACGACCACGTCGCCGACTTTCAAAGTGCCGTTTTGCACCATGACTTTGGCGATCACTCCGCGGCCAGGTTCTTGTTCGGCTTCCAAGCAAGTGCCGACCGCATCACGATTCGGATTCGCTTTGTATTCGTGCAACTCAGCCGTGACCAGCAACGTTTCCAGCAGATCGTCGACGCCTTCGCCCGTGATGGCGCTGGTCTTGATCACCTCGACGTCGCCACCCCATTCACTGGGCAACATCTCCAGAGCGGCGAGATCCTGGAAGGCTTTGTTTTCATCGACGCCCGGCAAGTCGATCTTGTTCAGCGCGATAACGATGGGCACTTCGGCGGCCTTGGCGTGACTGATGGCTTCCTTGGTTTGTGGCATGACACCGTCGTCGGCGGCGACCACGAGTACGGCAACATCGGTGACGTTGGCACCGCGGGCACGCATCTCGGTAAACGCTTCGTGGCCAGGTGTGTCGACGAACGCGACCTTGCGCCCGTCCTTGTCCACTTGATAGGCACGGATGTGTTGCGTGATTCCGCCCGCTTCGCCGGAGACAACGTCGATGCCGATAATCTTGTCCAGCAGCGACGTCTTGCCGTGGTCGACGTGTCCCAGGAACGTGACGATGGGCGGCCGTAGTTGAAGCGATTCGGGATCGTCTTCTCGTTCGAGTTGCGCGAACAGTTCATCTTCGAGAGAGACCCGTTGCTTGAACTCGACCGTGACCTCCATTTCCTCGGCCAGCATCACCGCCGTCTCTTCGTCAATTTGTGTATTGATGTTCAATGTGTTGGGCGGCACCTCGAGCATGTTTGCCAAACTAAAGCAGATCTTGACGGCGGGCACGCCCGCGGCTTCGGAAAACGTTCGAACTGTGCATGGGAGTTCGACAACGACATTTTCTTTGCGTGGCGCGGCGGTATTTTTGCGCGGGCCCGATCGTTGCATCGGACGCCTTCTTCGCGCGGTGGGACGATCGTCGTCGCCCTCCAGCCTTGATGACTTGGTTTGACGTTTGCGTTTCTCTTGACGCTGGCGGCGGATGTCGCCCATTGCCGCGCCTTCACCGTCCTGGCCGGACTTGCCCTTGGTTCTTGCCTTGGAGCCTCGGCCGCTAAGCGGCGCGCCGGCCGTTGGCGCGGCGCCAGCGCCAGCTCCCCCGCCCGCCCGTCCCGCCGTTTTCGGCGGTGCCTGGTCCTTCTTCTTTTGCGTGTCCGTGAATTGCTTCAAAGGAGCGGACTTGCCTTTTCGCGCGGCACCAATGGCATCCGTTGGCAGTTTAATATCTGGCTTTTGAACTTTCTCGCCACTGTCCATTTTCTTGGCGAGCGGCTGCTTGGCTTGGGGCATTTGGGCCAAGCGGACGACTTGTTCTTTCTCTTTTGCAGGCGGCGTTTTCGGGCTGTCGGCATCACCGGCGGATTCGCCGGCCTTTTGTGTTTTGGTTCCCAAGACTTTGATTTTGTCGGACTTCCTCGCCGGGATATAGTCGTCGCGCGAGAGAGCGCCGGTTTCTTTTTTCTCCGCGCCTTTGCCGCCGGCTTTTGCTTTTGCGGGAGCTTTGGTGGAAGAATCGTCGCCGCTTGAAAGATACGCTTTGACCTTGGCGACCTCGTCGTCATCGAGGCTCGCCAGCGCAGACCCTTTGCCCGTGATGCCTGCCTTGTTGCAGATATCGACTAACTCTTTGTTCTCGATCTTTAGCTCTTTGGCTAATGAATAAATCCGAATGGCCACTATGGCTCCTTTGTAATGGCACCAGCCCGAACGCTGGTGTCTGCTGGTTGCTAACTAGGTTTGCATGGTCGTTGCTCCATTTCATATAGTTGCGGTGTTGCGCAAGTTTTCTATTGCGGACTTCCGACCCCCGAGGCAACCTTCGTTGGGGGTAAATCGTATGTTGAACGCTAAGATCCATCACTCGGTTCCAAGCGATTCGTCTTTCTTTTCATCTTCATCATCCACGTCATCCGATTCGGATGCACTTTCATCGGCCGAGTCAGCATCCGCTTCCTCGGTGGCTTCGTCATCGGCCGTTGCTTCTGGCTCGCCGGCTGTTGCTTCTGGCTCGTCCGAGGGTGCTTCTGGCTCGGCCGAGGGTGCTTCTGGCTCGGCCACTTCCGATGCTTCGGCCGCTGGCTCCTCCTCCACAGCAGCTTCCTCTGTTGGGGCGGCAGGCTGTGGGTTGGCCGCTGCTTCGCGTTCCATTTCCTTCTTGCGTCGACGTTCCGCCTGGGCAGCTTCTTCGGCGACCAAGGCCCGCTCTTCGGCCTGTTCAACGACGTGATCGACCTGCTCCGCGGTCAATTCACCCATCGCCATCAGGTCATCGGGCTCAATCACCTCCAAATCATCGTAAGACAAATAACCCTCGCCGACTAGTCGGTTTGCCAAATCTTCGTCAACCCCGTCAATGGAACTGAAGCCCTGAACGGCCCGGTCGATTTGCTCTTCCAACTCTTCCTGAGTCATGATTTCGATGTCCCAGCCGCACAACTTGCTGGCCAACCGCACATTTTGGCCTCGGCGCCCGATCGCCAGCGACAGTTGATCCTCGCGAACCAGCACAATCGCCCGGCCCATCATCTGGCACAGGATCACCTCGTCCACCTCGGCCGGCTGCAAGGCGTTCGGGATCAAATCTTGGGGATCTTCGCAATATCGCACGATGTCAATCCGCTCACCTGCCAGTTCGTCAACGATATTCTTGATACGATTTCCACGCACGCCGACACACGCGCCCACGCAATCGACGCGTTGGTCGATGCTGCTGACCGCCACCTTGCTGCGATAACCCGGTTCGCGCGAGATCGCGTTCACGCTGATCACACCGTCCGCGATCTCAGGAATCTCCTGTTCGAACAGACGTTTAACGAGACTGGGACGTTGTCTGCTCAGGACCACTTTGATCCGGCTGCCTTGAGCACGCACCTCATAGATCACGGCCCGCACACGTTCATTCGGGTGATGCGACTCGCCAGGAATCTGTTCGCTTCTGGGCAAAATGGCCTCGACATTTCCGAGTGCCACCGTTGTGGCCCCGCCATCGTTTCGCTGGACAATGCCGTTCACCAAGTCGTCAATCTGATCCTTGTACTCGTCGATCAGCGCGTCGCGTTCCGCTTCGCGCACTTTTTGAATGATCACCTGCTTCGCGGTCTGTGCACCGATACGGCCGATCAACTCCTCATGGTCGACGTCTTCGCCGTTACAAGAACCGACAATCGCGCCGTCTTCCCGGTTGATGCTGAAATCGACCTCGGCCTCTTCGCCGAAATACTTTCTTCCAGCCGAGATCAACGCCTGCTCGATCGCCTGGAAGACAAGTTCCTGATCGACGTTTTTGTCGCGATGGAGCGAATCGACAATGCGTAGGACTTCGCTTGGATTCATGATTCGGTGCTTTCCGTAAAGGCCAGGTTTGCGCCAGTGTGTCTATCGAACAAATGCACGCGTGAGGTGTCGAATTCCAGGGCCACCTGGTCGCCGGGATTCAACGTCGAACGTGACTCCGTCTTTACTAATAAGGTGTTACCGGGCAACTGGGCATGAACCAGGGTGGAATCGCCGAGTTGTTCGACATCGACGACTTCGGCGCGGTTTCGGCTCGACTGGCCTGAAATGGAAACATTCTCAGACCGGACACCTAAAACCACCTCGCGGTTCATTTCCTTGTCAACCTTCTTTCCTCGTGTCTCCGCAATTCGCTCATGGTCCAACTTGAGCTTCAATCCGTCCGATTCAAACTCGAATTCTTGATCTGTTCTGTTTAACCGTCCGTCGACAAAGTTCATCGGCGGTGTGCCAATGAACGACGCCACAAATTGGTTGCGCGGCTGGTCGTACACGTCAATCGGCCGTCCGATCTGTTGGACGCGACCTTGGTCCATCACCACGATTCGCTCGCCCAGCGTCATCGCTTCAACCTGGTCGTGCGTCACGTAAATCATGGTCGCTTCCAATTGTCCGTGCAGCCGCTTCAATTCCCGCCGCGTTTCGACCCGCAACTTGGCATCGAGGTTCGACAGTGGCTCGTCAAACAAAAACGCGGCTGGATTCCGGACGATCGCTCGTCCCACCGCGACGCGCTGTCGCTCGCCACCCGACAGTTGTCTCGGCATGCGATCCAACAGATGCTCGATGCCGAGCATCCGGGCCGCTTTTCCGATCTGATCGGGAATCTCTTGTCGCTTCTCCGCCAGTTCGCTCGCTCGCTGCGTATTTGTCAGCCGCAACCAGATTCTGCTAAACCAACCGCTTCCATATCTAAGTTTCAAACCAAACGCCATGTTGTTGTACACCGACATATGCGGATACAACGCGTAGTTCTGGAACACCATCGCGATGTTCCGATCTTTCGGTGCCACGTTGGTGACCACTCGTTTGCCAATCGAAATCCGGCCGTCACTGGCTGTTTCCAATCCGGCAATCAACCGCAGTGTTGTGCTCTTGCCACAACCACTGGGACCCACGAGTACCAATAACTCCTTATCTTTAACTTCCAAATCGACGGATTCGACCGCCGTCACATCTCCAGAACCGATTGAACCGTGAAAAACCTTCGACACACCTTCGAGAGCAACTCTCGCCATATGGGGCGTACCTTCTGTTGTTGTCCGCGGTCTTGGTATCCTTGTTGGTCGTTTTTATCGATCAAACTTTCTGACCGTGTACAAAAAAACGGAGCAGCCTGAATTTCAAGCAGCTCCGATTTCGATCGGATTTCGCTCGAATTGTCCATCAAACGCGCGAAAAATGCCACGCCTGAATATACGTAAGATACCGAAATCCGTCGAATAGTGTCAACACGGGTGGATACCCAGTGCCTGGTAGTGTGATGGTGTTTTCCAGTGCTGGACGCGATTGCCGGAAAAGACAAACGGCTAGAAAATGTCCATTGGACCCCGAAGTCCATTTTGTGCCGAAGAGTCTGCTATGGAGCCATTCGATTGAATTTCATTTCCGCGACTTGCGACGGCAATGTGGCCAGCTTATCGTACTAAGGACGTCGCCTTTTTTCCTACATTTTCCCCAACATTAAACCACATCGCGAGAAATCCATGAGCAAAAAATCCCCCTCCCTCGATCGTCGTCAACTCCTACGCAGCGCGGCCGGTGCCGCCGCCGTCGGTGCGTTCGCACTTGCCGGCGAATCCAAAGCCGCGAAAGAGAAGAAAGGATCCGCCAAACTCAAGGGCAACGTCAACCACTCGATCGTTCATTGGTGTTTCTCGGAACATTGGAACGTCGAGCAGACTTGCAAGGTCGCCAACAAGCTGGGTTGCAAGAGCGTCGAGTTGGTTGCGCCGGAAGAATGGGGCACGCTGAAGAAGCACAACCTTACTTGCGCGATTGCCGGCAGCCATTTGTTCGTCCAGGGCATGAACAATCCGAAATATCAAGACGCCTGTATCGACATGATGAAGAAGTCGATCGACGCCAGTGGGGATGCTGGTGTTAAAACCGTGATTACATTCACCGGCTATGCCGCGGAGACTGGCGAATGGGCCGGCGGTGGCAATCCGAATCTTGAAGAGTTTCCGAAGAAGGGTGCAAAAGTGATCGCCTCAGATGAAGGCATTAAGAACTGCATCGCCGGCTACAAGAAGGTCGTTGGCTACGCAGAGAAGAAAAAGGTGAACTTGTCCATCGAAATGCTCAACACACGCGAAGACACTCACCCGATGAAAGGCCATCCCGGCTATCAAGGCGACCACGTTGATTATTGCATGGAAATCATCAACGGCGTCGGATCGCCGGCCTTTGGCTTGTTGTTCGACATCTATCACGTCCAAATCATGGATGGCGACGTGATTCGGCGCATCGGCCAGTGTCGGGAAGCGATCAACCACGTCCACACCGCCGGCAACCCTGGCCGCGGCGAACTCGATGCCAATCAGGAAATCAACTACACGCCCTGCATCCAGGCACTAGTCGACATTGGCTACAAGGGCTTTGTCGGCCACGAGTTCATTCCGACTCGCGACCCGGAAGCCGGCCTGACCGAGGCTGTCCGCGTTTGCGACGTTTAGATCGTTAACTTCCGAAGCCTTCTTAGACTTCGGAAGTTTGACGTGCGTTCGAGACTTCCGAAGTTGAAGAGAACTTCGGAAGTCGGTTTCTGTGCGAGTCCCTACGTTGAAGTTGTCCTCCCAGTCCGTACAATACTGCGTTGGCGGGTTTGATCAACTTTCAATGAGGAGCCTACGGATGAATCGTCATGTTTCTGGTCTGCTAGTTGGATGTTGTTTGTTTTTTTTGTTGGCAGTCTGTCTACCTGAGTCGGCAAACGCTATCGATGCAAGGTCCAAAGTGCGAAGCATTGTCAACAAGACATTTGCTTCGGCCAAGACCTCGCAACCGGCGACCGACAACGATGACCAAGATGTTTCCCCATCGGAACTTTTGTACGACGATGAAGAAGTCGAAGAAGCAAAGGATAAGGAATGCTGCAAATGCAGGTCGCGATGTGGAAGGCTGCGCGGCCTGTTTCGTAAAGGTCGTCGATGCAAAAACGACGAATGCAAGCAATGAATTAGTTATCGTGTGCCAGTGGCACACAAATCCTATCGTTAATCCGATTCGGGCAATTTGCGGATTTGCAATTGCTTTTTGTCCCAGCCAAGTTTTTCCACCACAGCGGTTGGGTAATCCCAGCCGCTTTTTTCTTCGGGTTGATAGATGACGACTCGCGAATTCTCCGCCGCCATCGCGACCACTTCAGGCGTGTCGAGGTGTCGCCGCACGTTCAACAAGAAGGGTCCCTCGCGGTGCGACGTTGGCAATTCGTGCAAATCCAGTCGTGTGACGTCGTCGATATGCAACGATGCGTGAAGTGTGACACCGGCCATCCGCCGATAACCTTGTAGCCAAAGTGCCTGGCTCTTCGAGTCCACCGATCGCAAGGCACGCGCCGCTTGTTGCACGTCCCAAATCCGCATACCGTCGAGCGACTGGCCGAGCAGATAGAAACGGCGGCGATGTTGCGTTTGTTTGCGCTCGCTTTGGTCCCAAGCCGTCGGGCCGATGCCGCGTGGCGCGACGTAGGCCATCGCCCATTCGAACGACTTGAACATGCCTTGCGTCGACTTGAACAACTCTTCATTCGCTTTGCCCCGCAGGTTTTCGCCTTTGAATTCTTCTTTAAAGCCTACTTGCATGAACGACAGGAATTCGTTCCAGCCTTGTTCGTCCAGCACGTTCAGGACGGTTAAATCTGGTTTATCGAGACCCGCGCCGTGAGCAAGATAAAGCCGCAACCGAATCGCACCTTGGCTGGTGAAATCGAAGGCGCGAAATTGAATGTCATGCCGCTCGACGGAAAAAACCTCTTTCAGATCTAAATCGCCGGGCGCATCAGGCCAAGCTCGGAACGACTTTTCGTTGAGCGATTTCAGCCAGCCGTCGCGTTTCTTTTCCCAGTCTTCCTTCGTCGAGGGCAGGGCAGGGGAGTCGGCCAGTTTGGTGAACGACTCTTGGATTTCGGCGTTCTTTTGGTCGGCCGGCAACTTGTCGAACACTTTCAAATCTTCCGGTTCGAACATTTTTGTGGCGACCTTCGTGATCAACTCGTCATCGTCTTTCAGATGATGGTTGAACCAGCGGAAGGCGTGGACGCGCAACTCTTGCGTGTCTTTGTGCGGGCCGGCGGTGATTTGCAACGCGAGATCTTCCGTCACGCCGTACAGTTCATAAATCTTGCGAACCGCCGCGTGCGTGCGAACGACGCCGTCCAGCGGAAAGATGCCGTCGCGGTCTGTGTTGCTGATCAACAACGGTCGCGGTGCGACCAGTGCCGCGACTTTGGCGTAATCCCACTGATAGGTGTTGACCATGAACATGCAGTCGCAGTGGCCTTCGACCGTGCCGTCGATGACGTGATTCTCCAGATCGGTGATGCCGGCCACCGGCACGGCCACTTTGATCCGCTCGTCGACCGCCGCAATCCACCAACTGTACGCACCACCGCCGCTGCGCCCAGTGACGCCGATCCGCTCGGGATCAACTTCTTCACGCGACTGCAAATAATCGAGCGCGCGAACACAATTCCATGCTTCGACGCCAGCCGACGTGTAACCACGGTTGAGCCACCAGAACATGTTGAGGTTGTAGGTGCCGTGGTGCAGCCCTTCGATTTCGCCAAGCTGCAACGTATCGATCGTCAAGCAAACGTAGCCGTTTCGTGCGAACCAGGCACCATGATGCTGGTAATGCACCTTGTTCCCATAGCTGATGCCGTTCTTCTTCACACGGCCGTGACCACAGACGTAAAGAATCGCGGGCAACTTTTCATCTCGCTCATGCGGCACATATAAGTTGCCGGTCACATACAATCCGGGCCGCGATTGAAACTGAACGTTTTCGACGTTGAATTCGTCGTGATTTGCTATTCCAGTGACGGTTGCTTTCAAGTCTGTTCGTTCGGGCAACGGATCAAGACCGAGCATTTCCAAAAGTTGCCGGCGATACGCTTTGCGCTTCGAGGACCATTGGTCAAGCGTCTCAACATCGGCCAAGCAATTGTCTCGCAGCTTTTCCGTTTCGGCGCGGAAATACTCCGTGATCATCTTGTCGCCGCGCGACGTGTCTACCGACGACTCTTGAGCAACCGCCCAAGCACAGGAAACGATCAGGGCAAACGTCAATGGAATTCGCATAATGATAAGCTCGCAATGAAAGGCGAAAGGGCAGGGGAGTGGTCAACTGGTGGTTATATTGTCCGATGAACGCACCAATTGCAAGCGAGCGGCTTGGATTCGTTAGTCCGTCGGCGGTTGGAATCGTACGTTCGAGATAAACACAACATTGTCGAACAGCGAACTGGTGAATCGCGGCTTCTTCACCAATTCAACAAAGCCCACGAGGGTGATCGTATCGCCTTTGCGCAGATGTCTGGCGATCTCGTAGTCGATGGTGCTGCCGATGCGCAGCGTCTTCGGTGCGGACAGGATGTTGGTGAGTTGTGTGGTGTATGGACCAGCGAAGAGGCGATGTGTTTGGTGTTGTGAACAGGGCAGACAGGCATCCGGTCCGGGCAGAATGGCCAACTGTGTGCCCGCGGCGGATTCGACGCGATAGATCACTTCGGTCTTCGTGACTCTGACGACCATCACTTCCCATGCCAATTCTGTGCCGGTCAACTTTTCCGTGTACTCGCAAACTTGCCGGGCGGCTTCGTGGTAAAGATGGACATTGTCGAAGTAGTCGCGCACTTTCATTGTGGCGATGCTGAGCGATTTGAGGTGGTCGATCGTGATGCGTTTTGGCGCCTGGGCCGCAAGGCTTGAGGTCAAAACCAGGGTGAGGATGAGGGTGGCGGCGGGATTCTTCACGAATACTCCTTTGCATGCGACGGGGCGCGGGAACAATTGCTCTGCCAATCATTCCGCTGACTCTCGCTTGTTTGCGGCAAAGGAATGGGTGGCAGAAGATTCATGGATGTTTAAGAGTCGATTATGCTTGCAGTGCTGGCATCGTCAAAGCTTCATTTTTCCCATGGTTCGCAACCGATAATATTGACACGGTTTGTGATAGCCCGTACTTAGCGACTAGTGTAGAGCAATTCTCGCAATCGCTCGGAGAACAATTGAGACAATTGTTCTACACTTCGCCGACTTTTGAGGAACCACGGATGGTTAGCAACACAACAACCAGGCCCTTTATTGTCGAGATCATTAAACCTTCGCATTACGACGACGATGGCTACGTGATTCAATGGCGGCGGGCGTTTATTCCTTCGAATTCGTTGGCTTGCCTCTACGGCTTGGTCGAGGACGTTCGGCAGCGTGGCGTGTTGGGCGACGACGTCGAGATCATCACCAGCGCCTACGACGAAATCCATACGGTCATTCCCGTCGACAAGATTATCGAGCGAATCAAACAAAACGACGGCCGCAGCCTGGTGTTGATGGCCGGCGTTCAATCGAACCAGTTTCCCCGCGCCGTCGATCTGGCCAAGCCGTTTCGTGACGCTGGTGTTGAAGTCGCCATCGGCGGGTTTCACATCAGTGGTTGCATCGCGATGTTGTCGGAATTGCCCGACGACATCAAAGCGGCACAAGAGATGGGCATCACGCTGTTTGCGGGCGAAGCCGAAGGACGCATGGAAACGTTGCTCAGCGACGCGGTGAATGGTGAGTTAAAACCGGTGTACAACTTCTTGATGGACCTGCCGGATCTGCAAGGCCAGATCACGCCACAACTGCCAGACGAAGTTTCGAAGCGCTATATGCACTTTACGCCATTCGACGTCGGCCGCGGCTGTCCGTTTCAATGTAGCTTTTGCACGATCATCAATGTTCAGGGCCGCAAGTCACGTTTCCGCGACGCGGACGACGTCGAACGACTCGTCCGCAGCCACTACGCCAAAGGCATCAAGCGGTTCTTCATCACCGACGACAACATGGCGCGGAACAAAAACTGGGAAGCGATCTTTGACCGGTTGATCGAGTTGCGCAAAGAAGGTCTGCTCGTCAAATTCGTCATCCAAGTCGACACGATGTGTCACAAGATCAAGGGGTTCATTGACAAAGCTGTGCGAGCAGGCTGCAACCGCGTGTTCATCGGCTTGGAGAATATCAACCCGGAGACACTGGCCGCCACAAAGAAGTTTCAAAACCGCATCACCGAGTATCGCACGATGATACAAGAGTGGCGCAATCGTGACGCGGTGACTTACGCCGGCTATATCCTCGGCTTTCCCGCTGATACGCCCGAGTCGATCGAACGCGACATCAAGGTGATTCAAAAAGAACTACCGATCGACATTCTTGAATTCTTCGTCCTGACACCGCTGCCTGGCTCGGCCGACCACAAAGGGCTGTACGAGCAAGGTGTGTGGATGGACCCGGACATGAACAAGTACGACGTCGAACACGTCACTGTGGCCCATGAAAAAATGACGGCCGAAGAGTGGCAGGGCATTTACGAGCGCGCCTGGCATCTGTATTACAGCCCGGAGCACGTGGAGACTTTGCTGCGACGAGCGGAAGCAACCGGCTCCAAAGCGAAACGCGTGGCTTTGGCAATTCTGCAATACTACGGCAGCTATCGGTTCGAAAAAGTCCATCCGCTTCAATGCGGCATTCTGAGGCGGAAAGTGCGCACATCACGTCGTCCGGACCTGAAACGTGCCAACCCAATCACGTTCTTTTTTCAACGCATCTGGGAAACGGTGGCGACCTACACGTCGCTGGCCGGCTACTTTCTCAAATTGGAAATCCTCGGCCGCCGCATCAAACGCGAGGTCAAAGAGAACGGTTACACCGACTTGGCCATCACGCCAGTCGAAGTGACGGAAGACGAAGACTTGGAGATCTTCCAGCTCACCGACGCCGCCAAAGATGCCGTGGCGAAAGTCAAAGGAAAGCGGCAGGCGAAACCAACCGAGCCTGAGCCCGCCGTTGTTCCAATCGATCGCGCGGCATAGCTCCCCAGCATGTTCGTTCTTACGGCGCAGCAATGCTGAATGGGTTTACGACGTTGATGCCATCGTAGTCCTGCCCTTCGTTGAGGTCTTCACTCACAACCGTTACGCAGCCGCTTAGCATCGACCGATGAATTATCGCGGATTATTCACTAACCCGACGCGCAAGCGAGGGGTCTTGGACGTGGCCCCTCGCTTGCGCGTCGGGTTAGTGTGGATTCGAATTTGCGCGGTGTTTTAGG